>NZ_JBUZJI010000001.1:252230-319410 GCF_055282735.1 Nocardioides sp. B129/18
CCCCCACTACCGCCGGCGCACCGCGTGGCGCGTCGGCACCCCGGTGGTGCTCCTGCTCTCCGGCTCGCTGTTCGCCGTGAGCGCCGCCAGCAGCCAGGGCACCGACCTGCGTCCGGGCCGCTACACCGACGTCGCGTCCCTGGTGCGGGCGGAGTCCACCTCCTACGAGCGGCTGCGCCAGCAGGTGCAGGACCTCAACGGCGAGGTCGCCTCGTTGGCCGCCGCCGTCGACGACCCCCAGGTCGCGCGCCTGCAGCAGCGCACCGCGGAGCTGAAGTCGCCCGCCGGCCTCGAGCCCGTGCGCGGAGCCGGCGTGAAGGTCACCCTGAGCGACAGCCCGCTGCCGGTGCCGAAGGACGACGACGGCCTCGACGACCGCTGGTTCGTCGTGCACCAGCAGGACGTGCAGGCCGTGCTCAACGCCATGTGGCGCGCGGGCGCGCGGGCCGTCACCGTGCAGGGGCAGCGCATCGTCTCCATCAGCGCCATCAAGTGCGAGGGCAACTCGATCACCATCCAGGGCGTGCCCTACCCGCAGCCCTACGTGATCTCCGCCGTCGGCGACCCCGGCGCGCTGCAGAGCTCCCTGACCGCCGACCCCTACCTGCAGGGCTACATCGCGCAGTCGCAGGACTCCCGCGTGCAGATCGGCTGGTCGCTCGAGGACGCCGACGTGAAGGCGCCCGCCTACGACGACGTGCTCTCGCTGTCCTACGCCAAGCCCGTCAGCTGAGCCCCAGAGCTGAGTCCCAGAGCTGAGTCCCTGAGCTGAGTCCCCCAGCTGGGCCGGCCGTGCCGACCAGCGGTCAGAACGGCGCGCCTCTGCGTCCCAGCCCCGGCAGCGCCCCGCCTCCGCCCGTGCCGGCGCCCGGGTTCGCCGGGTCGGTGGCTCCGTCCGAGGGCGAGGCCGACGGATCGGTGGTGGGCTCCTCGTAGGTGGACACGAAGATGTTCACCTCGCTGCCCTGGGCCTGGGTCTGGCCGGCGTCGGGGCTCTGGTCGGTGACCGTGCCCTTCTTCTCGGTGCTCGTGGGGTCGTCGCGGACGATCGGCTTGAAGCCGGCGCGGATGATCCGGGCCCGCGCCTGCGCCTCGGTGAGGCCGACGACCTCCGGCACCGCCTCCGGGCCGTCGGAGTAGTAGACGACCACGGTGGAGCCCGACGACACCTCCTTGCCGGCGACGGGGTCGGTGCGCAGCACCTGACCCTTCGGCTCGTCGGACTCGACGACCTGGAAGCGGGTCTTGAGTCCGCGCTCCTCCAGGCTCGCCTTCGCCTGCTCCTGCATCTGGTTGACGACGTCGGGGATCGCGACCTCGGGTCGCCCCGAGCTGATCGTGAGGGTGACGGTGGAGCCGGGGTCGACGAAGGAGTCGGCGGCGGGGTCCTGCGAGATCACCTTGCCCTGCGCGACGGTGTCCGACGGCTCGAAGCTGGCCGTGCCGACGGTGAGTCCGGCGTCGCCGAGTGCGGCGTTCGCGGCGTCCTCGGTCATCCTCACGACGTTCGGCACCTGGGTCTGCTCGGGCGCGGACGGGAAGAGCTTGGGCCACAGCAGCACGGCCGCGACGATGATGCCGATGACGAGCGCGGCCAGGCCGAGCAGGAAGCCGATGCGCGGGCCGTCGTCGTCGGCGCGGGGCAGCGGGGTGGCGACGGTGGGCTCGGCCACCGGCACCGGACGCGGCGTCACCGGCGGCAGCGGGGCCGCGGCGATCGGCGGCGGCACCTGCGCCTGCACGGGCCGCCCGGCGAGGTAGCGCTCGATGTCGTTGCGCATCGCGGCGGCCGACTGGTAGCGGTCCTCGACCCGCTTGGCCAGCGCCTTCATGACGATGGCGTCGATCTCGGGGGTGAGGTCGGTGTCGTGGTCCGAGGGCGGGAGCGCCTGCTCGCGCACGTGCTGGTAGGCCACGGCCACGGGGCTGTCGCCGACGAAGGGCGGACGGCCGGCGAGGAGCTCGTAGAGCAGGCAGCCGGCGGAGTAGACGTCGGAGCGGGAGTCGACGGCCTCGCCGCGTGCCTGCTCCGGGGAGAGGTACTGCGCGGTGCCGACGACGGCGGCGGTCTGGGTCATGCTCGACGCGGCGTCGCTGATGGCGCGGGCGATGCCGAAGTCCATGACCTTGACGTCGCCGCTGGGCGTGAGCATGACGTTGCCGGGCTTGATGTCGCGGTGGATGATCCCCGCGCGGTGGCTGTAGTCGAGCGCGGAGAGCACGCCGCTGGTGATCTCCAGGGCGCGCTCGGGCAGGATCTTGCGGCCCTCGCGCAGGATGTCGCGCAGCGTGCGGCCGGCGACGTACTCCATGACGATGTAGGGCTGCTGGATGCCCGAGCCGTCGGCGGCCGGCTCCTCGCCGGTGTCGTAGACCGCGACGATCGCCGGGTGGTTGAGCGAGGCGGACGACTGCGCCTCACGACGGAAGCGGGCCTGGAAGGTGGCGTCGCTGGCGAGGTCGGTGCGCAGGCGCTTGACCGCCACGACGCGGCCCAGACGGGTGTCGGTGCCCTTGCGCACCTCGGCCATGCCGCCGCGTCCGAGCAGCTCGCCGAGCTCGTAGCGGCCGCCGATGATCGGCTGATCGCTCATCCGCCGGTGCCTCCCTGCGTGGTCTGGCCCGGAGCCTGGCCGGGAGCCGGGGTGGGCGTCGGGGTCGGAGTGGGGGTGGGGGTCGGCGTGGGAGTGGGGGTGGGGGTCGGCGTGGGCGTCGGCTGGGGCGCGGCGCCGTAGTAGGAGACGGTGACGGAGTCGCCCGCCACCAGCTCGCCCTCGGGGGAGACCCGCTCGACGGCACCGGCGGTCTGGGTGCCGTCGTTGTCGAGCTCGTTGAGCACGACCTTCAGGCCGAGGTCGGAGAGCCGCTCGCGCACCTCGCGGTAGTCGCGGCCCTCGTAGTCGGAGCTCTGGACGTCGATGGTCTCGACGCTGGGGCTGGCCTCGCTCGGGGAGGGCGTGGGGGTGTCCTCCTGCGTGGCCGACGGGGTGTCCTGCGGCGCGGCGTCCTGCTGCGGCTCGTCGTCGCGGCCCAGCATCATCACCAGCACCACGATGCCGACGACCGCGGCCACGGCGAGCAGGGCCAGGAGGGCTCCCACGGCGGCCGAGCGACGCCGCGGCTCGGCCGGCGGGACGCCCTGGGTGACCGGAGTGGAGGCGGTGGGCGGTCCGCTGGCGCCCAGCCCGGCCGCGACGCCCGCGCCGGCCAGCACGCTCGTGGCGCCGAGCACCGCGGTGGGGGCGTCGTCGACGATCGGCGGAGCGGGCACGGGGGCGACCGCGGCGGTGCGGGGGTCGCGCAGGGCGGCGGCCAGCGCCGCGCCGTCGGGGTAGCGCTGCGCGGGGTCCTTCGCCAGCGCGCGCCGGACGACGGTGGCGAGGTCGGCGGGCACGTGGGCCGGCAGCTCGGGCACCGGCTGCTGGAGGTGCGCCAGCGCGGTGGCCACCGGGGTGTCGGCCTGGAACGGACGGCGTCCGGCCAGCGCCTCGAAGGCGACGACGCCGAGGGAGTAGACGTCGGAGGCGGCGGTGCTGGGGTTGCCGCGCGCCTGCTCCGGGGAGAGGTACTGCGGGGTGCCGAGCACGGTGCCGGTCTGGGTGAGGCCCGCCGACGTGGCCGCGCGGGCGATGCCGAAGTCGGTGATCTTCACCTGGCGGTCGGCGGTGATGAGCAGGTTCGCCGGCTTCACGTCGCGGTGGACGATGCCCTGGGCGTGGGCGGCGCCCAGCCCGGCCGCGGCCTGGGCGAGGAGGTCGCGGGCGACCTCGGCGTCCATCGGCTGGCCCTCGCGCAGCAGCGCGGAGAGCGGCTGGCCCTCGACGAGCTCCATGACGAGGAACGGCTGTGGGACGCCGCCTTGCACCCGCTCGCCGACGTCGTAGACCGCGGCGATGTTCGGGTGCTGCAGCGACGCGGCGTGCCGCGCCTCCTCGGCGAGCCGGGCGCGGAAGGAGGGGTCGTCGGCGAAGCCGGGACGCAGCGACTTCACCGCCACCGAGCGGTGCAGGAGCGTGTCGGTGGCGCGCCACACCTCGCCCATGCCGCCGGTGGCGATGTGCTGGTCGAGGCGGTAGCGGTGCTGGTCGTCGGCGTACCGGACGTCGTCAGTGCTCACTTGATGACCGCCTCCATCACGGCCTTGGCGATCGGGCCGCCGAGGAGTCCGCCCGCGATGTCGCTGCGGGGGACGGTCGGGGCCTTCTGGATCAGGACGGCGACGGCGACCTTGGGGTCGTCGGCCGGGGCGAAGGAGATGAACCACGCGTACGGCGGCACGTTCGGGATGCCGCTCTGCGCGGTGCCGGTCTTGCCGGCCACCTGGATGCCCGGGATCGCCGCCGGGCTCGCGGTGCCCTCGTCGACGGTGGAGACCATGAGGTCGGTGAGCTGCGAGGCGGTCTTCGAGCTGACGGCCTGCGAGAGCTGCTCGGGCTCGGTGGAGTCGATCTGCTCGAACTCCGGGCTCTGCAGGGAGTCGACGAGGTAGGGCCGCATGACCTTGCCGTCGTTGGCGATGCCCGCGGCGACCATGGCCATCTGCAGCGGCGTGGCCGCGACCTCGTACTGGCCGATGCCCGACTGGCCGGCCTGCGCCTTGTCGGCCTTCGCGGGGAAGGACGACTGCACCTGCGGGACCAGGTCGGTGAAGTAGGTGCTGTTGAAGCCGAACGCCTCGGCCTGCTTGCGCAGGCGGTCGGCGCCGAGCTCGACGCCCAGGCGCGCGAAGGTGGTGTTGCAGGAGTTCTCCATCGCCTGGGCGAAGGGGATGCGGCTGGTGCCGCAGTTGCGGCCCTCGTTGTCGATGAGGCCGGTCTCGCCGCGCGTGAGCGGCAGCTGGTAGGTGGCGCCGCCGGGCACGAGGTCGTTCTTGGTGTAGAGGCCGTCCTCGATGGCCGCGGCCGCGGTGACGACCTTGAACGTCGAGCCGGGAGGCAGCCGGGTCTGGATGGTGCGGTTGGTGAGCGGCTGGGACTTGTCGTCCTGCAGGCGCTTGGCGGCGGCGTTGACCTTCGAGAGGTCGTGGTCGGCCAGGGTGTTGGGGTCGAAGCTGGGCAGCGAGACCATCGCCAGCACCTTGCCGGTGCGCGGCTGCAGCGCGACGACCGCCCCCTGGCCGTCGGGGCCGAGGGTCTTGCGCAGCGCGGTGTAGGCGGCCTGCTGGGCGCTGGCGTCGATCGTCAGCTCGACGTTGCCGCCCTTCGACTGCTGGTTGGAGAGGAGGTCGACCAGGCGGCTGACGAACAGGCTGTCGTCCTCGCCGGAGAGCACCTTGTTCTGGGTCTGCTCCACCATCTGCTGGCAGCTCGAGCAGCCGCTGGACTGGGCGTTGTAGTAGTTGAACCAGCCGGTGATCGGCGCGTAGACCTGCGGCCGCGAGTACGTGCGCTGGTACTCGTAGCGGTCCTTGGACGGCACGCTGCGCGCCACGGGGGTGCGGCCGACGAGGATCGCGCCGCGCTCCTGGGAGAACGACGCGTCGACGGCCCGGCGGTTGCGGGAGTCCTGGTCGAGGGAGTCGGCACGCCAGTACTGCAGGTACGTGGCGTTGAGCATCAGCGCCAGGAACAGCATCAGGCAGAACACCGAGAGGGTGCGGATCGGCCGGTTCACAGTCGGATCACCTGCGTGGCCTCCTCGTCCGGCTCGTCCTCGCCGGACAGATCGGGGACGGGACGACGCGCGAGGTCGGAGATGCGCAGCAGCAGCGCCACGATCACCCAGTTCGCGACCAGCGACGAGCCGCCCGCGGAGAGGAACGGCGTCGTCAGTCCGGTGAGCGGGATGAGGCGGGTGACGCCGCCGACGACCACGAAGACCTGCAGCGCGAAGACGCCGGCCAGGCCCGTGGCGAGCAGCTTGCCGAAGCCGTCGCGCGAGATGACGGCGGTGCGCAGGGCGCGCTCGACGATCAGGCCGTACATGACGAGGACCGCCATGACGCCGGTGAGGCCGAGCTCCTCGCCGATCGAGGACATGATGAAGTCGGAGTTGGCGTAGGAGACCAGCCACGGGCTGCCCTCGCCGAAGCCGCGGCCGATGAGGCCGCCCCAGGCCATGCCGAACTGGCTCTGCACGATCTGGCGGCCGGAGTCGCTGGTGCCGTCGCCGAAGTAGGCGAAGGGGTCGAGCCACAGGTCGACGCGGTCGCCGACGCGGCCGACGAACATCGTCGCCGCCACCGCACCGACGACGAACATGATCGCGCCGACCACCAGCCAGCCCGGACGCTCGGTGGAGACGTAGAGCATGATCAGGAACAGGCCGAAGAACAGCAGGCTCGAGCCGAGGTCGCTCTGCACGACCAGGATGACCATCGCGATGGCCCACATGCCCAGGATCGGGCCGAGATCGCGTCCGCGCGGCAGGTCGACGAAGAGCACCCGGCGTCCGGCGAGGGCCAGCGCGTCGCGGTGCAGCACGAGGTAGCCGGCGAAGGCGATGACCAGCAGCACCTTGGCGATCTCGCCGGGCTGCAGCGAGAACGGGCCGATGCCGATCCAGATGCGCGCGCCGTTGATCTCCTTGCCGATGAACGGCGCCTGCGGCAGCAGGAGGAGCACGATCGCGGCCAGGCCGGCGGTGTAGGTGAAGCGGGTGAGCACGCGGTGGTCGCGCAGCACGATGAGCGTGGTGGCGAAGAGCACGACGCCGAGCGTCATCCAGGTCAGCTGCCGGCCGGCGACGTCGGAGTCCCGCGAGGCGAGGTCGAGGCGGTGGATGACGGCCAGACCCAGGCCGTTGAGGGCCGCGACGACCGGGAGCAGCACGGGGTCGGCGTAGGGCGCGACCAGGCGGACGACGACGTGCGCGGCGAGGATCAGCGCGGTCAGCCAGCCGCCGTAGCCGAGGATGTCGGGCGGGACCTTGCCCTGCACGCCGATGCCGGCCGCGGCGTAGGCGCCGATGCCGACGATCAGCGCGAGGACGAGCAGGAACAGCTCCGCGCCCCGGCGTCGACGGTGGACGAAGCCGAGCAGCGGGTTGGCGAGGGCGCCGGTGGTCGACATCGTCACTCCCCGCAGTCGGAGCTGGAGTCGGCGGTGGCCTTGAGGGTCTTCACCGTGTTCTGCGCTTCGGCGAGGCCGTCGGCGCTGATGCCGTCGCGGACGCGGCCGGCGTCGAAGCCGCAGAGGCTGTCGACGCGCAGGTCGCTGGTCTCGTACGGGTGGGAGAGCGTGAGGCCCGGCAGGTCGGTGTTGATGCCGCGGAAGACGACGACCACGCCGTCCTGCTGGCCCACGAAGTACTGCTGCTGGCTCCACGACCACGCCAGGGCGCCGCCCACCCAGAGGACGCCGACGAGCACGAGGGTGAGCAGCGGGATGCGCAGCCAGGCCAGGCGCTCGGGCGCGCGCGGGGCGTAGCGGACGGTCTCGGGGTCGGGCGGGTCGGCGGCGATCGCGTGGTCGGGCAGCTCCGCGGCCGGCATCTCGACGGCGTCGCCCGGCGCCGTGCCGGTCTCGACGGGCTTGGCCCAGCGACCCGAGCGGCGCCCGCGCGGCAGGCGGCGTCGCAGCTCGGCGGCCGAGCCCACCAGCAGCGGCTGCAGCTCGGCGAGCTCGTCGGCCCGCTCGGCCGCACCGGCCTCGTCGATGACGTCGGCGACGACGCTGGTGACGTTGTCGGTGGAGCCGGCGTCGAGGCTGGCGCGCACCAGCTCGACCGCGGCGAAGTCGGGGGTGCCGTCGCCGAGCAGAGCGGCGAGGCGATCGTCGTCGAGGACGCCGCAGACGCCGTCGCTGCACAGCAGGAGGCGGTCGCCGACCTCGAGGTCGACCATGAAGAGGTCGGGCTCGAGCTCGGTCTGGCCGTCGAGGGCCCGCAGGATGACGTTGCGGTGGGGGTGGACCCGCGCCTCGGCCTCGGTGATGCGGCCCTCGTCGATGAGGCTCTGGACGAAGGTGTGGTCGCGCGTCAGCTGGCGCAGCTGGCCGCCGCGCAGCAGGTAGGCCCGGCTGTCGCCGACGTGGCCGACCGCGACGCGGGTGCCGTCGAAGCGCACGAGCGTGGCGCAGGTGCTGGTGCCCATGAGGGCGGGGTCCTCGTCGACGAGGTCGGCGATGCGGTCGTGCGCCCGGTGCAGCGCCCCGGACACCTCGCCGAGCAGCGCCTCGGGGTCGTGCGCGTGGTGGCTCTCGTCGTCGTCGGGGACGGCGACGTCGAGGCGTCGCAGCTGGCCGATGGCCGTCGCACTGGCGATGTCGCCGCGGGCCGCGCCGCCGACGCCGTCGCAGACCGCGAGCAGGAACGGGCCGGCGTACCCGGAGTCCTGGTTGTTCTTGCGCACCCGACCGACGTCGGAGAGCGCGGAGTAGTGGAGCTGGAGCATGTCCGCGCCGCTCACTTCCGCACTTCGAGGATCGTCTTGCCGATGCGCACCTGCGTGCCGACGGTGACGGTGGTGGGCTGGGTGATGCGCACGCTGCCGATGTAGGTGCCGTTGGTGGAGCCGAGGTCCTCGACGAACCACTGGTCGCCGGAGGCGGCGATGCGGGCGTGGCGGGTCGAGACGTAGTCGTCGTCGAGGCGGATGGCGGCGTCGTTGCCGCGGCCGATGAGCACCGGGGTGGCGCCCAGCTCGGCGCGCTCGCCGGCATTGGTGCCGTCGACCACGATCACGTGGGTGGGCGAGCCGCGGCGCTTGGGCGGCGCCTTCGGCTTGCGCTCCTTCTCCTGACGCGTGCGCGCGCCCCGGGCGGCCTCGGGCACCCGCGCGCCGAACATGTCGGAGCGGATGACCGAGATGGCCGAGAGCACGAAGATCCACAGGATCGCCAGGTAGGCGACGCGGATCAGGAACAGCGTCAGCTCAGACACCGGCACGCTCCTCGATGATGCGGACGGTCATCGTCGTGTTGCCGACCCGGATCTCGGTGCCGTCGTCGGCCAGCGAGCGGCTGCGACGCTGCCCGTCGACCAGCACGCCGTTGGTGGAGCCGAGATCGACGACCTCGACGTGCACCTGCTCGGAGTAGGCCCCGCGGTACTCGACGCTGACCTGCGCGTGACGACGGCTCACGCCGGGGTCGTTGATGCGGATGTCGGCCTCGGTGCCGCGGCCGATCACCAGGCCCGGCGGGTGCAGCGGGTGCTGGCTGCCGTTGATGACCAGGAAGGCCCGCGCCCGGCGCACCTGCGTGTCGGTGGCCGTGCCGGTGACCCGCGCCTGGGCGCGGCTGAGGATGCGGAAGCGGCCGGTGGTGAGGTCGTCGGCCTGCTCGAAGTCGATCTGGATCGGGCCCGGGAAGGAGTAGCCCTGGGTGTCGGCGTGCGCCTGCACCTGCCGGGTCAGCTCGTCGGCCAGCGCGGAGTCGTACGGCGCCAGGCGCTCGAGGTCGGACGGCGAGAGCTCGATGTGGAAGGAGTTGGGCACCAGCCGCCGCTCGCGGGAGAGGATCTGCGCGTTGTTGTCGCACTCGCGCTGCAGGGCCGCCGCGATCTCGACCGGCTGCACCGCGGACCGGAACGCCCGCGCGAACGCCCCGTTGATGAGGGACTCCAGACGCTGCTCGAACCGCTGCATCCCGCTCACGAGCGCCTCCTCTCATCGTCGTCGACCCAGGAGCCGGCGCAGATGCGTGGCGGGCAGGCCGAGCGGCCCGGCTGGTCCGGGACGCGAGGCGATCGTAACGGGGCGTCGGTTCCGCGCCACTCACCCTGCGTGTGGGTCGGGCGTGCCGGGGGCTCGCGGCAATGACCCGGCTGACCGGGTGACTGTCTGCTTGGCACGCGAAATGTCGCGCGCCAAGCAGACAAGTCGCGTGCCAAGTCCGCCCGGAGGGCCCCTCAGCAGCCGACGGCGGCCGAGCGCGGTCGAGGATCGCGCAATCTCCCGATTGGTCCTGGCGCCGCGCCTGGGATAGCCTCAGGCCCGCTAGCGCGAGTGGCGGAATAGGCAGACGCGCACGGTTCAGGTCCGTGTGCCCGAAAGGGCGTGGGGGTTCAACTCCCCCCTCGCGCACTGGCAGTCAGGCCCCGGGGATCTCCCCCGGGGCCTTTCTCATGCCCGCGACGACGGGCTACCGGTGCGCGCGCAGCGACATCACCAGCGCCACGATCCAGCCGACGATGGTCCACCCGAGCAGCAGGGTGATCAGGCCGATGGCGGTGGAGTTCGCCTTCCCGCGGGTCACGGCGATCGCCCACGGGAGCAGATAGCCCCCGGTGAGGACGGTCAGGACCCAGGCGAGGACGAGGCGGACGGACGCGGCGGAGCTGGTGGTGGCCATGGCTCCATGGAACCTCGCACCTGGCTGCGGGCTCGACTCCCCCGCGGGGGAGAGCCGGGTGGGGTGGAGGTTAGGCTCGGGCCCAGTCGGCCGCGGCGCGTGCGCGCTGTGTGAACAGGGTCCTGGGGAGGGCCAGATCGCGCGCCGCGGCCGACGTGCCCTCTTCGGCGCCTCCGCGACCCGCGGATGGGTCGGGCCCCGAGCGGTCTGGACCGGATCGCAGGTCGCGTGATCAGCAGATGGTCAGCGCGTGATCAGCGTCGTCAGCGATCCGGCGTGGACGACGGTGTCGGCGCCGCGCACCAGCCGCAGCCGGACGACGACGTCGAAGACCGGTGTGCAGGCCGGGTTCACGGCCACGGCGTGGCGGCTGTAGATCATCCGGTGGTGCACCCGGGCGCTGACGTGGGCCTCGCGCTGGCGCTCCAGCAGGCGCCAGCCGCCGCACCAGGAGCCGTCGGAGCGACGCTGGCGCACCTTGACGGTGTGGGCGACGGTGGAGGACCCGCCCCGGGTGACGTGGCCGCGGCACAGGTTCCGGCCGCGGGTGGTGGGGTCCATGCTGCCGCCGACGGCCGAGCACACCGTGAGCCGCCCGTCGCTGACGACGCGGAAGCGGGTGGTGCCGGCGGCGAGGCGGACGGTGCGCGCCACGGGCGTCCAGGTGGAGCCCGGACGCCCGAGCAGGTGGGAGGTCAGGGACGAGACGTCGATCTTGCGCATGCTGGCGTTCATCGGGGCGCCGACGCCGAGGTAGCTGCCCGGCCGCACCGTCCAGACGTTGCCCGAGCCGCCGTGCGGGCGTGGCCGTCCACCGCCGGCGCGGGCGAAGCAGCGCACCATGCCGGTGCTCCGAGCGACGTAGACGGTGCGGGCCCGCAGCTCGGTGGTGGTGCCGCGGCGGGTGTTCTGGGTGGCGCCGACCCGCGAGCTGGTGCCGGCGGTGGGGTAGCAGCGGACGTTGACCGACGCCATCAGCACGCGGTCGCGGCTGCTGCGCGGGTGGTAGGCGCGCACGAGGGTCGAGACGTAGCGGCGCTCGCCCTTCACCGCCCAGAACGAGGTGCGGAAGAGCGTGCGTCCCGAGCCCCGGTGGGCCCGGATCGTCCGGGTGCCGCCGTAGTTGGTGCGGTACGTCGAGCCTCCGCGCGCCGACGGCGAGTCGGTGGCGGCCACGGCGGTGCCGACGACGCCGGCCACCAGGCACGCCGACACCAGGCACAGGACGGCGAGGGCGCCGGCCAGGACGGGGCGTGCGGAGCGGTCGACACGGGTGCGCGACGGGGAGGCGGAGACAGGCACGCGGGGACGGTAGACGGCGCGCGCGCCCAGGCCGGTAGGCACGCCGGGGGCGTGCTGATCAGCCTCGCGCGATCGCGCTGAGGTGCGCTGCGAAGTCGTCGGCGTGCCGGCTCCAGTCGAGGTGCTCGGCGGCGTAGGCGTGGCCCCGCTCGCCCATCGCGCGGGCGGCGTCGAGGTCGGCGTCGAGCCGGAGCACGGCCTCGGCGACGTCCGCGGGCTCGCTGCGACCCTCGACGAACGGCACCACCAGCCCGGCGTCGGCCTCCTCGACCAGGCGCACCGCCTCCGGCAGCGGGGTGGTGACGACGGGCAGCCCGTGGGCGAGGTACTCCGAGACCTTGCTCGGCCGCGAGACCCGGTAGTTCGGCTGGTCGTGCAGCAGGGAGAGCCCGGCGAGCGCGCCATCGAGCACGGCCATCGCCTGCTGGTAGGGCTGGAAGCCGAGCCACTCGACGCCGGGGGCGTCGGCCAGCGCCGCCTCGCACTCGGCGTCGGCCGGGCCGACGAGCTGCACCCGCACCCGGCCGTCGGTGCGCTCGTGGAGCAGGCGGCCGGCGGCGATCATCTCCAGGGCGCCGCGGGCCCGGGTCAGGTGGCCGACGTAGACCGCCCGCGGCTGCGCCGGCGGGGTCGTGGACGCCGGCACCCGCGTGGTGTTCGGGACGACGGGGTGCGGACGCCGGAAGCGCTGCTGGTAGGCGTCCTCGGCCAGCAGCAGGTGCACCTGACGCTCCGCGCGACGCTCGAGGGCGCGCACGCCGGCGGCGGCCGGACGGGCGAGCGCGGTGGGCAGCCAGGCCTTCATCCCGAGGGCGGCGGCGGTGTCCTCGTGGACGTCCCACACCACCGGCGGGAGCTCGAGCCGGGGCAGGGCCAGCAGCAGCTCGGGGTCGTGCAGGACGACGACGTCGTGCGCGGCGGCCTCGCGACGCAGCAGCGCCCGGGCGGCGCGCAGGGCGCGGAGCCGCCGGCGTCCGCGGGCGCGGGGCAGGTCGAGGGTGCGCAGCCCCGGCGTCGTCGCGGCCTCGAGGCCGTAGCCGGCGAAGGGCGCGGCGTAGGTGACCTCCCAGCCGCGCTCGAGGAGCGCGACGATCTGCCGCTGGCGGATCCGGGCGTCCTGCGGGTGGTGGACGACGGTGACGACGAGGGCGCGCAGGGCGCGGGCCGGGGGCGTCACACCTTCTGCTCGGCGACGACCTCGCCACCGGCGGGGGCGTCGGCGGAGGGGGCGGTCTCGGCGGCGGGGGTCGCGGGCTCCCCGCGCCGCTTGCGCGGGCGGGCCGTGGGCCGGCCGGTGCGCTCGGCGTACTCCTCGAGCACCTCGTCGGTGGGGCCGTCGGCGATGAGCCGGCCCTTGTCCATCCACAGCACGCGGTCGCACATGGCCCGCACCATCGACATCGAGTGGCTGACCAGCAGCATGGTGCCGGCGTGCTCGACGATGTCGTCGATGCGCTCCTGGCTGCGCTGCTTGAAGTCGGCGTCGCCGGTGGCCAGCGCCTCGTCGATCATCAGGATGTCGGGCTTGGAGGACGTCGAGATCGCGAACCGCAGCCGCGCGCCCATGCCGGAGGAGTAGGCGCGCATCGGCAGGTCGATGAACTCGCCGATGCCGGCGAGGTCGACGATGTCGTCGTAGCGCTCCTTGACCTGAGCCGGCGTGAGGCCGAGCGCGAGGCCGCCGAGCACGATGTTGCGCTCGCCGGAGAGGTCGCGCATCAGCGCGGCGTTGACGCCGAGCAGCGAGGCGGTGCCGTCGGCCCAGATGGCGCCCTGGGTGACGGGGAGGGCTCCGGCGATGCCGCGCAGCAGCGTCGACTTGCCCGAGCCGTTGTGGCCGATGATGCCGATGGCCTCGCCGTGGTGGGCCACGAACGAGACGCCCTGGACGGCCTTGACGACGTCGACGGCGCCGACGTGACGGCGCAGCCGCTGGTTCCACGACTGGCCCTTGAGGCGGCGGCCGCCGAAGGTCTTGTAGTGGATGTGGACGTCGTCGACGATCAGCGAGGGACTCTCAGCCACGGGCGTACTTCTCCTCCGCGCGCCAGAAGAAGATGAAGCCCACGACGAGCCCCACCACCGCCCAGCCGACGCCCCAGGCCCAGGCCGAGGCGGTGATCGGCGTCTCCTGGAGCAGGGAGGCGCGTCCGAGCTCGAGGTAGATGGCGATCGGCTGGTGCTGCAGGATCGTGGCGGCCGTGCCCTCCTTGACGTAGTGGTCGAGGGAGAAGAACACGCCCGAGGTGTACATGAGGGCGCGCAGCACGAACGGGACGAGGCGTCCGAAGTCGCGGAACTGCGAGACCAGCCGGGCCAGCACGAGCGCGATGCCCATGCCGAAGACGTACTGGAGCAGCACCGCCACCGGCAGCAGCGCCCAGGTCCAGCGCAGCGGCTCGCCCGAGGAGATCACCACGACGATGAGCACCGCGATCGCCGGCAGCAGGGTGAACAGCTCGGCGGTGACGGTGGCCAGGGGGAGCAGGGCGCGCGGGAACTGCAGCGAGCCGATGATCTCCTGGTTCATCGAGATCGACTTCGAGCCGTTGGAGATCGACGCCGTCGAGAAGTGGAAGAGGAAGACGCCGATGACCAGGAAGCCGGTGTAGTTGTCGATGCCGCGGTTGGTCTTCAGGACCACGCCGAAGACCAGCAGGTAGACGCACGCCCACAGCGAGGGCGTGATGACCGCCCAGAGCTGGCCGAGGTAGCCGCCGGACTGGTTGCGGGCGTAGGCGCGGGCGGACGCCAGCGACACCATGAAGTGGCGTCGCTGCCAGGTCTGCAGGGCGTACTCGCGCAGGGTCGGACGCACGCCGACCCGGGTCAGGCCGTGCTCGACGGCGAGCGCCTCCAGGCTGCTGGTCTGCGGCGGGGTCACAGGCGGTGCGCCTCCTCGCCGACGGTGGCGCCGCGGGTGTCGAAGAACAGCTGCGACTTCGCGGCCAGGGCGCTGGGGTCGTACGCGGTGTGCTTCTGCACGAGGATGACGAGGTCGGCCTCGGCGAGCGCTGCGTCGAGGTCCTCGGCGCGGGTGACGTCGACGCCCGGACGCCAGTCGAGCACGTGCGGGTCGTGGTACACGAGCTCGGCGCCGAGCTGGTCGAGCTGGCGGGCCAGCGGCACGGCGGGCGACTCGCGCTGGTCGGCGATGTCGGGCTTGTAGGTGACGCCGAGCAGCAGCAGCTTCGAGCCACGGATGGCCTTGCTGTGGTCGTTGAGGAGGTTCTGGGCCCGGTGCGCGGTGTAGGCCGGCATCGTGGCGTTGATCTCCTCGGCGAGCTCGACGAAGCGGAACGGGTAGCCGAGCTTCGCGCGCACGTTGTGGGAGAGGTAGTTGGGGTCGATCGGGATGCAGTGACCGCCGACGCCGGGGCCGGGGTAGAAGGCCTGGAAGCCGAACGGCTTGGTGGAGGCGCAGCGGATGACGTCCCACAGGTCGATGCCGAGCTCGTGGCAGAAGCGGGCCATCTCGTTGACCAGCGCGATGTTGATGTGCCGGTAGGTGTTCTCCAGCAGCTTCGCGGTCTCGGCCTCCTTGGCGCCCACCGCCTCGACGATGGTGTCGACGAAGCGGCCGTAGAAGGCGCCGGCGCGCTTCGTGGCCTCGGCGTCGAGCCCGCCGACGACCTTCGGGGTGTTCTTCAGGCCCCAGGTGGGGTTGCCGGGGTCGATGCGCTCGGGGGAGAAGGCCAGCGAGAAGTCGACGCCGGCGGTGAGCCCGCTGGGCTCCTCGAGCATCGGCTTGACGACCTCCTCGGTGGTGCCGGGGTAGGTGGTGGACTCCAGGACGACCAGCTGGCCGCGCTGCAGGTGCGAGGCGATCGCGCGGACGGCCGACTTGACCGCCCCGAGGTCGGGGCCGCCGCCGTCGCCGAGCGGGGTGGGCACGCAGATGACGACGGTCTCGGCGCCGGCGATGACCGCGGAGTCGGTGGTGGCGCGGAACCCGGCCTCGACCATGGCGGCGATGTCGGCGTCGCTGAGGTCGTCGACGTGCGAGCGACCGCCGTTGAGGCCGTCGACGATCGCCGGCGTGACGTCGAGCCCGGCGACCCGCAGGCCGGCTCCGGTGGCCTCCTTGGCCAGGGGGAGTCCGACGTAGCCCAGGCCGATGACGACGAGGTCGTGGGACCAGGTCTGGTCGGCGGTGGCGGTGGTTGCGGTCACAGGGTCTCTCCTTGGATCGACGCGTAGAGGGTGCGGTAGGTCTCGGTGGCGGCCGCCCAGGTGCGGGTCTGCGCCACCCACGTGCGGGCGGCCGTGCCGAGGCGGGCCCGGAGGTCCGGATCGGCGAGGTCGTGGAGCGCGGCGGCCAGGGCCGCCGGGTCGTCGGGACGCACGAGGACGCCCCGATCCTCCCCCAGCATCTCGCGGAGTGGCGCCAGGTCCGAACCGACGACCGGCAGACCCATGGCCATCGCCTCGACGGGCTTGAGCGGGGGGACGAGGCGGGTGACGGAGAGATCGCGCCGCGGGAGGCAGAAGACGTCGAGGTCGCGGTAGGCCGCCATCAGCTCGGGACGACGCAGCCGGCCGGTGAAGGTGGCGGCCTCGCCGAGGCCCCGGGAGGAGGCCAGCTCGCGCAGGGCGGCGAGGGCCGGGCCGTCGCCGGCGACGAGCAGCCGGACGTCCTGGCCGCGCTCGCGCAGCAGGGCGACGGCCTCGACGAGCACGTCGACGCCCTCGTAGGCGTTGAGGGTGCCGCCGATGCCGACGGTGAGCGGCGCACCGGCCTCGCGGCGGGGGACGGGCTCGGCGGCCAGCCAGTCGGCGTCTACGCAGTTGGGGACGACGTGGACCCGCTCGGGCGCCACGCCCCGCTCGATGACGGCCTCGCGCAGCGACGCGCTGAGGGTGACGACGGCGTCGGCGCCGCGCATGACGCGACCCTCGGCCTCGCGGGTCAGGCGGTAGAAGTCGCTGGTGGCGGCCTCGGGACGGCTGGTGCGGCTGAGCCAGGTCTCCTCGAGCAGCCCGCGGACCTCGTAGACCAGGGGGATGCCGTGGCGGGCGCGCAGCGCGAGGCCGACCTGCCCGTTGACGTGGTTGGAGTGGGCGTGGAGCACGCCCGGACGCACCCGCTCGACCAGCCGCGAGGAGCGCTCGACGTCGGCGCGGAAGGCCTCGTCGGCGCGCAGCGGCAGGTGCAGCGGCAGGAGCCGGTGGTGGGGGACGCCGCCGACCTCGGTGCGCACGGCGGCGCCGAGGCGGCCCTTGTTCACGGGGAAGCCGAGCCGGCTGACGACGTGGACGTCGAGCCCGGCGGCGCGCTGCGCCTCGGTGATGCCGCGGGTGCGCACGGTGTAGCCGGCGACGGTCTCGGGCTGGGCGTTGGTGACCAGGTGCAGCACGCGGTCGGCGTCGCGGCCGGCCTCGCGGGCCGGGGCGATGCGACGGGCCGCCGGGGCGGGCTGCAGCAGCAGCGCCAGCTCGCCGTCGACCAGGCGCGCGAGGAGGCGTCCGGCGGGTCCGGCGGCGTGCGCGAGGTCGCGGGCGTGGCGAAGGTCACCGTCGCGGTAGGCGTCGAGGGCCCGGACGTAGGCCGGGCTGGACTGCCAGGGCCGCGGGAGCCCGGCCACGTGCGCGGTGCCGCGCAGCAGGTGACGGGCGGTGACGGTGGCGGCCGCAGGCGCGTCGCGCAGGCTGCGCGCGGTGCTGCGTGCGCCCATGACGCCCTCCTGTTCGGCCTGTCGACGCGGTGGTGCGGAGGCGGCGCACGCCGGAGTGGCCGCGGTCGTTCGATTCCGACCCCGACCGCTCACTGTAGTAACTTTTCGAGGTCAAGTCTCACCGACAGGACGGGCGTGGTGCCCGCGGAGGTCGCATGTCGCTCGTCATCCACATCACCGGTGCGCGCCCGAACTTCCCGAAGGCGGCCCCGGTCATCGACGCCGTGGCCAGTCTCGGCGGAGATCGGGTGCAGCAGCGGCTGGTCCACACCGGTCAGCACTACGACGAGCGCATGTCGGAGGTGTTCTTCCGCCAGCTCGGCCTGCCCGAGCCGGACGTGAACCTCGGCGTCGGCTCCGGCTCCCACGCCTCCCAGACCGCCGCGGTCATGGTGGGCCTCGAGGAGCTCTTCCTCGCCGAGCGCCCCGACGTCGTCGTGGTCTACGGCGACGTCAACTCCACCGTCGCGGCCGCGCTCGTGGCCGCGAAGCTGCAGATCCCCCTCGCCCACGTCGAGGCCGGCCTGCGCAGCTTCGACGCGACGATGCCCGAGGAGGTCAACCGGCTGGTCACCGACCGCCTCTCCGACGTCCTCTTCGCCACCAGCGCCGACGCCGTCGCGCACCTCGGCAACGAGGGCACCGACCCCGACCGCATCCACCTGGTCGGCAACCCGATGATCGACACCCTGCTGGCCCACCTCGACGCCTTCGACGTCGAGGCCGCCCGGGCGCGTCACGAGCTCACCGGCCGCTACGCCGTGGCCACGCTGCACCGCCCGGCCAACGTCGACGCCGGCGCCGACGCCGCCGCGCTCGTGCAGACCCTGCACGCCGCCGCCGACCAGGTGCCGATCGTCGTCCCGCTGCACCCGCGCGGCCGCGCCGCGCTGGAGGACGCCGGCCTGCTGAAGCACCCGGGCATCAGCCTGTGCGAGCCGCTCGGCTACGTCGAGTTCCTCGGCCTGGTGCGCGGCGCCGACGTCGTCATCACCGACTCCGGCGGCGTCCAGGAGGAGACCACCGTCCTCGGCGTCCCCTGCCTGACCCTGCGCCCCAACACCGAGCGCCCGGTCACGATCACCCACGGCACCAACCGCCTGGTCACCCGCGAGAGCCTGGCCGCCGAGGTCGGCGTCGCGCTGGCCACCGACCGCTCCAGCCACAAGGTCCCGCCGCTGTGGGACGGCCACGCCGGCCCGCGCATCGCCGAGGTGCTGGTCGAGGCCTACGCATGATCCTGCGCCGCCGCCCGCGGCTCGGCAGGAACGTCGTGCCGCCGGCGGTGCCGTCGCGTCCCGATCTCACGGTCGCGGTGCTGCTGGACCCCTTCTCCGAGCTCGCGTTCGGCTACGAGTGGGACCAGGTCACCTTCGGGCCCGACGACTGGCGCGCCACCCTGGAGGCCCGTCGTCCGCAGCTGCTCTTCGTCGAGTCGGCGTGGAACGGCAACGACGGCCGCTGGCGGCTGCACATGACCCGCGACGACCGCCCCAGCCCCGAGCTGCGGGCGCTGGTGACGTGGTGCCGTGAGCAGGGCGTCCCCACGGTCTTCTGGAACAAGGAGGACCCGCCCAACTACGACAAGTTCATCGAGACCGCGCGGCTCTTCGACCACGTCTTCACCGTCGACGCCGACCGCATCCCGGTCTACCAGCGCGACCTCGGCCACGACCGCATCGCGCTGCTGCCCTTCGCGGCCCAGCCGCGGCTGCACCGCCCGGTGCGCTGGATGCCCGGCCGCCCCTACGAGGTGGCCTTCGCCGGCACCTGGTTCGCCGAGAAGCACCCCGAGCGGCGCGCGCAGATGGAGTACGTCCTCGGCCCGGCGGTCGAGCACGACCTCCACATCTGGTCGCGCATGCAGCGCGGCGACAAGCGCTACCGCTTCCCCAAGCCGTACCGCTCCCACGTCGTCGGCTCCCTGCCGTACGCGAAGATGATCGGCGCCTACACCGCCTACAAGGTCTTCCTCAACGTCAACTCCGTCACCGGCAGCCGCACGATGTGCTCGCGCCGGCTCTTCGAGCTCTCCGCCGCGCAGACCGCCATCGTCTCCGCGCCCGCCGCGAGCATCGAGCCGTTCTTCGGGGACACGATCACCGTCGTCGAGGACGCCGCCCAGACCGAGGAGGCGCTCACCCGCCTGCTCTCCGACGACGACGCCCGCGACCGCCAGGCCCTCCTGGCCCACCGCCGCGTCTTCGACGAGCACCTCTACTCCCACCGCGTCGACACCGTGCTCGCCACCGTCGGCCTGGCCACCGGCCCGCGCCCGGCGCAGCGCGTCAGCGCGGTCGTGCCCACGCGGCGTCCCGAGCAGCTCGACCACGTGCTCGAGACCATCGCCCGGCAGAGCCACCCCGACGTCGAGCTGGTGCTCGTCACGCACGGCTTCGCCCCCGACGAGGCCGAGCTGCGCCAGCGCGCCACCGCCGCCGGCGTCGCCCGCCTCGTGCTGGTGCCCACCGACGCCGACCTCACCCTCGGTCGCATCCTCAACCTCGGCACCGACGCCTCCACCGGCGAGCTCGTCGCGAAGATGGACGACGACAACTTCTACGGCACCCACTACCTCACCGACCTCGTGCGGGCCCTGGACTTCTCCGGCGCCGACGTCGTCGGCAAGTGGGCCCACCTGGTGAAGCTGGAGGGCACGGGCGAGACCCTGCTGCGCTTCGCCCACGCCGAGCACCGCTTCGTCAAGCAGGTGCAGGGCGGCACGCTGCTGACCCGCCGCGACGTCGCCGAGCGGATCCCCTACGACGACCTGCCGCGCGGCGTCGACACCGCGTTCCTCAACCGGGTCGCCGAGGCGGGCCTGACGGTCTACTCCGCCGACCGGTTCAACTTCGTCTCGATCCGCAGCCACGACCCCAGCACCCACACCTGGTCGATCAGCGACGACGAGATCCGCGCGCGCTCCTCCCAGGTCCTCGATGTCCCCGACCCCTATGCACTCGCGGAGGTCTGAGTGACCACGACCGCCACGCCCGCCGCCACGAGCCCGACGCCGCCGTCGGCGCCCGCGGCCCCGGCGACCAACGACCGGTTCCGGCCCGACATCCAGGGCATGCGCGCGATCGCCTGCCTGCTCGTGCTGCTCTACCACGCCGGCGTCTCGTTCCTGCCCGGCGGCTTCGTCGGCGTCGACGTCTTCTTCGTCATCTCCGGCTTCGTCATCACCGGTCAGCTGATGAAGGAGGGCGACCGCACCGGCACCGTCTCGCTGCTGGGCTTCTACGCCCGTCGCGCCAAGCGCCTGCTGCCGGCGGCCGGCCTGGTGCTCGTCAGCAGCGCCGTCCTCGTCTGGGCGCTGGTGCCCAAGATCCGCTGGGAGACCACCGGCGGCGACATCGTCGCCTCGTCGCTGTACTTCGTGAACTGGCACCTCGCCGCCCGTCAGGTGAACTACCTGGCCGAGGACGAGCCGCCGTCGGTCGTGCAGCACTTCTGGTCGCTGTCGGTGGAGGAGCAGTTCTACTTCATCTGGCCGATCCTCTTCATCGTCGCGCTCTTCGCCGCCAAGCGGCTGGGCCTGCAGAAGCACCTGGCGATGGGACTGGGCCTGGCCGTCATCGGCGTGCCGTCGCTGGCCTACGCCGCCTACCTGGCCAAGACCGACCCCTCGGCGTCGTACTTCAACACCGGCACCCGCATCTGGGAGTTCGCCGGCGGTGCGTTCATCGCGATCGCCGCCGCCTGGCTCGAGCGGCTCCCGCAGCGGCTCGCCGCGATCGCGGGCTGGGTCGGCATCGCGATGATCGCCTACAGCGGTCTGCAGTTCAGCGAGACGTCCGTGTGGCCGAGCTGGGGCACCCTGGTCGTCGTCGCGGGCACCGCCCTCGTGCTGGCCGTCGGGCCGGCGGCCGGCCCCTACGGCCCCGTGCTGGTGCTCCGCAACGGCTTCATGCAGCTGGTCGGCAACATGAGCTACTCGCTCTACCTGTGGCACTGGCCGCTGCTGGTCGTGGCCCGCGAGCGCTACGGCGACGACAAGATCACCACCGCCTACGGCCTGCTGATCCTGCTGCTGTGCGCCGTGCCGGCCTACCTGTCCTACCGGTTCGTGGAGAACCCGATCCGCCACTCGGCGATCGTCTCGCGCAGCAAGCGCGTGGCCTTCAGCCTCGGCGTGAACTTCACCCTCGTCGGCGTCGTCGCCGGCCTGCTGCTCTCTGCCGGCGTCGCGTCCTCCTCGGCGGCCCGCAACGTCGCCGACACCCCCGGCGCGGCCGCCCTCGGCGACCCGCCCTCGGCCACGGTGCCGGCCACCCAGAAGCCGGGCGCGGAGAACTACCAGGCGATCTTCCCCGACCCGCTCCAGGCCACCAAGGACCTCCCGGACCTCTACGACTCCGGCTGCCAGCTCTCGGCGACCCAGGACGACCCGAAGGTCTGCGCCTACGGCCCCAAGAACGCCACGACCACCATCGCGGTCGTGGGCGACTCCAAGGCCGCCCAGTGGGTGCCGGCCTTCCAGCAGCTGGCCTCCAAGCACAGCTGGCGCGTCGTGACCCTCACCAAGTCGGCCTGCGCGTTCGCCACCATCACCACCACGAACGCCGGCAAGCCCTACACCAGCTGCCGCACCTGGACCGACAAGGTGCTCACCGAGCTCACCGAGAAGATCAAGCCCGACTACCTCGTCACGGTGAGTCAGAAGAGCTCCGGCATCGTCGGCACCACCGACGGCGGCGACCCGCAGACGAGCAAGCCCGCCATGGTCGACGCCCTCGTCGACACCTGGGGCCGGGTCGAGAAGGCCGGCACCAAGGTGATCTCGCTGGCCGACAGCCTCCAGACCGAGGGCAAGGACGTCTACGCCTGCGTCTCCGAGCACCAGGACGACTACTTCACCGCCTGCACCTTCGACCGCGCCAAGGGCATCGACGCCAGCGGCCTGAACACCCAGAAGCAGGCCGCCGCGAAGGCCGACGTGCCGTTCATCGACATGGACCCCTTCATCTGCCCCACCGCCTACGACGGCACCTGCCCGCCCGTCATCGGGAACGTGATGATCTACCGCCAGGGATCCCACATCACCAAGACCTACATCGAGACGATGGCCCAGCCGCTCTACGAGCGCCTCCGCAAGGCCGGGATCCCCGGATGAGCGGCGGTCAGCAGCAGAGCCAGCAGGGCCTCCAGCAGGGCCTCCAGGCCGTGCGTCAGCGGCTGCGCCGCCTGCGGCACGCCGAGGGCGAGGAGCAGCCGGACTGGGCCCGGCCCGCGAGCCTGGTGCAGCGGCGTCCAAATCTCGCGGTCGCGATGGCCACCTCCGCACGCCTCCACGACGGCTTCGCCGACCAGTGGCGTGCCCGGATCCTGACGCCGGAGGCGCCCAGCGCCGCCGGCGCCGACCTCCTCCTCGTCGAGCTCGCCGACCAGCAGGTGCCGGGCTTCGGGGACGCCGAGCAGCCGGTCGTCGTCGACCTCCTGCAGGGCGCCCGCGCGGCCGAGGTGCCGGTGGTCGTCTGGATCACCGGCGGTCGTCCGCCGACCAGCCAGGGCGGCGTCGCCGCCATGACCCGCCTGCTCGCCCTCGCCGACCACGTCCTGGTCGCCGACGAGGCCGAGCCGTGGGGTGCGCTCGCCGACGTCGAGGTGCTCGAGCCCGCCGCACCGGCGCAGCGCTCGCAGCGGGTCGCCGAGGTGCGCGACGGCTCCCTGCGCCGGGCGCTCGTCGTCTCGCCCGGCCCCGCCGATCCGGTCTCGGCCGGCCCCGTCGCGGTCATGCTCGGCCCGGGTCTGCGTCCGATCGCCGCCCAGGTCGACGCGTTCGTGCTCGACCCCGCCATCCCGGCCCGCGGACTGCTGCCCGTCCCGTTCTCCGAGGACGCGACGGTGGCCGACGCCGGCACCCTCGCCCAGGCCCTCGACGACGCCGCCGTCTACGTCGACGTCGCGCGCCGCACCGCGGGCGACACCTGGCTGCCGCTGGAGGCCGCGGCCGCCGGCACCCCCGTGGTGTCGGTCGCCGGGTACCCCCAGCCCGCCGGCCTCGAGCCCGCCGCGCCCGGCGACGCCGCGGGCCTGCGCGGCGAGGTCGTCGCCCGGCTGCACCAGCCCGAGCTCGGCGACCGCGAGGCCCTCCGGGCCCGCCGCGCCGTGCTGGCCCAGCACACCTACGGCCACCGCGCCCGCACGATCCTCGGACTCGTGGGCCGGACCGAGCCGGAGCCGGCCGTGCCGAGCATCTCCGCGGTCGTGCCCACCAACCGCGAGCACGAGCTCGACAACGTGCTGGCCAACATCGGCCGCCAGTCCCACCCGTCGGTGGAGCTGGTGCTGGTGCTGCACGGCATCGGCGTCGACGAGGCCGCCCTGCGCGCCAGGGCCGCCGAGGCCGGCGTCCGCGAGCTGCAGATCGTCCCGGCCGCCAGCCACCTCACCCTCGGCGCCTGCATGAACCTCGGCGTCGACGCCGCGGGCGGCGACCTCGTGGCCAAGATGGACGACGACAACCACTACGGCACCCACTACCTGAGCGACCTCGCCGCCGCGATGCGCGCCCAGGGCGCCGGCATCGCCGGCAAGTGGGCCCACCACGTGTGGCTGCGCTCCAGCGGCGCGGTCGTCGTGCGCTACCCCGACTTCGAGAACCGCTGGGTGCGCCGCATCCAGGGCGGGTCGATGCTCTTCGAGGGCGACGTCGTGCGCAGCGTCCGCTTCGGCGACCTGCCCCGCGCCGTCGACTCCGACATCCTCGACCGCTCGATGGCCGAGGGCGTGTCCATCTGGTCCGCCGACCGGTACAACTTCGTCAGCGTGCGCGGCGAGGACCGCTCCGCACACACCTGGACCGTCGAGGACGCCACCTTCCTCACCGCCGCCGGGCGGCTGGCGTTCTACGGCGATCCGCGACCCCACGTGGAGGTCTGAGCGATGTCCATCCGCAGCCGCGCCAAGCAGGCGGCCCGCCGTCAGGTGGCCGCCGCCTCCGCCCGGATCCCCTCCGACCGCGGCCCCGAGCGCGTCCAGCACCTCGTCGAGCGGGCGCAGGTCGCCGAGGCCCGGCGCCGCCTGGTCGGCGAGAAGAGCCCGAAGGCGGCGCTCGCGCTGCTCGCGCCCCTCCTCGAGCGCCCGCAGGTGCTGCCGCGCGCGTGGGTGGTGGCCGCCGAGATCCAGGAGCGCCTCGGCAACCGCAGCGAGGCGCTGGCCCTGGCGCGTCGTGCCGTCGAGGCCGCGCCGGCCTTCGACGCCCGCCTGGTGCACTACCGCCTCGCGGCCGCCGCCGGCGACCCCGCCGAGGTGGAGCAGTCCCGCACCGACCTCTTCGACACCCGCCCGCGCAACAAGCGCGAGATCCAGGAGACGATCGTCGTCCTGCGCACCGCCCGCGCCGAGGATGTCGCGCGGTTCCGCGCGAACCTCGCCGGCTGGGGCGTCGAGGGCTACGACGGCGACCTCGACGCCGCCCTGGCCGAGCAGCAGCTCGCCGAGGTCGACGAGGCCGGGCTCGACGCGCTCGTCGCCGAGGTGAGCGAGCGTCTGGAGCGGCCGCTGCCGACGATCGCCCGTGCGCTCGACCGACGCCGCGAGTGGGCCCGCCTGGCCGACTTCGCCGACGGCCGGGTCGCCAACGCGATCGCGATCCCCGCCCGTCGCGCCCCCGCCCTGGAGCTGCGGCGCGCCGCGGCCCGCGCGCTCACCGCCGGCTACACCGAGCCCGCGCAGCGCCTCGCCGGCCACGCCCTGGCTCGCCACCCCGACGACCGCTTCGCCGCGGCCACCTGGGCCAACGCCAGCGACCAGCTCGAGGTCGTCCGTCGCGGCTGGCAGGCCCCGACCCCCGCCGCGCGCCCGGCCTACGAGCCGCGCGAGCGCGCCGTCCTCGCGACGCTGGCCCAGTCGCTCCCGCACCAGTCCGGCGGCTACGCCACCCGCACCCACGGCCTGCTCACCGGCCTGGCCGCCCACGGCTTCGACGTCGAGGGCGTCACCCGTCTCGGGTTCCCCTACGACCGCTGGAGCACCGGCGACTCCCGCCGGGTCGAGCCCTACGACGACGTCGACGGCATCCGCTACCACCGGGTGCTCGAGGTCCACCAGCCCGGCCCGTTCAAGCAGTACCCCCTCACCGGCTACGTCGACTCCTACGCCAACGCGATCGTCGCCCACGCCCGCCGGCACCGTCCCGCGGTGCTGCAGGCGTCGAGCTTCTACGTCAACGGCCTCGCGACCCGCCAGGCCGCGGCCCGCCTCGGCGTCCCCTACGTCTACGAGATGCGCGGTCTCGAGGACCTCATGAAGATCTCGCGCGACCCGGCGTTCGGCTCCAGCGACCGCCAGCGCTTCCTCGACGAGGTCGAGCTGGCCTCGTGCCTGGGCGCGGCGAAGGTCTTCGTCATCACCGAGGCGCTGCGCAAGGAGATGGCCGCCCGCGGCGTGCCGGAGGAGAACCTCGTCGTCCTGCCCAACGGCGTGCACACCCACCGCTTCGAGCCGCGCCCGAAGGACCTCGAGCTGCAGGCCGAGCTCGGCCTGCAGGGCAAGACCGTCATCGGCTACGCCGGCGGCATGGTCGACTACGAGGGCCTCGACCTCCTGCTGGAGGCCATCGCGCTGCTGCGCACGACCCGCACCGGCCCCGACGGTCCCGACTTCCACCTCGTGGTGGTCGGCGACGGACCCTTCCAGTCCGTCGTCCACGCCACCGCTGAGCGGCTCGACCTCGGCGACCTCGTCACCTTCACCGGCCGCGTGCCGCACGAGGAGGTCAGCCGCTACCTCTCGCTCTTCGACGTCACCCCGTTCCCGCGCCGGCCCCTGCCGGTGTGCGAGCTGATCTCGCCGATCAAGCCCTTCGAGTCGATGGCGATGGGCCGCGCGGTCATCGTGTCGTCGGTCGCCGCGCTCACCGAGATCGTCCAGGACGGCGTCACCGGCCTGGTCTTCGAGAAGGGCTCGGCCACCGACCTCGCCCGGGTGATCGGCCTGCTCCTCGACGACCCGCAGCTGCGGGCGCGTCTGGGCGGCGAGGCGCGCGACTGGGTGCTGCGCGAGCGCGACTGGCACTCGCTGGTCGACATCCTCGCCACCGCCTACGACGAGATGGCGCGGGCCGGACGCCCGTGAGCCAGGAGCAGCAGCCGGCGGGGTCCGCCCCGCCGGTGTCGGTGATCATGCCGGTCCTCAACGAGGAGCGGTACCTCGCGCAGTCGGTGCAGCGCGTGCTCGACCAGGGCTACGAGGGCCCGATGGAGATCGTCCTGGCGATCGGCCCGAGCCGTGACCGCACCGCCGAGATCGCCGCGGGGATCGCCGCCGCCGACCCTCGCATCCGGGTGGTCGACAACCCCACCGGACGCACCCCCGCGGCGCTCAACGCCGCGATCGCGGCCACCAGCCACGACCTCGTCGTGCGCGTCGACGCCCACGGCCTGCTGCCCGAGCACTACGTCCGCGACGTCGTCGCCCTGCTGCAGAGCACCGGCGCGGCCAACGTCGGCGGCCTGATGCGGGTGGAGGGCGAGACCGACTTCGGCCACGCCGTCGCCGTCGCGATGTCCTCGCCCTACGGCATCGGCGGAGCCAAGTTCCACGTCGGCGGCGAGCCCGGCCCGGCCGACACCGTCTACCTCGGCGCCTTCCGCCGCGACGTGCTCGTCGAGCTCGGCGGCTTCGACGAGCAGTTCACCCGCGCCCAGGACTGGGAGCTGAACTACCGCATCCGCAAGGCCGGCCACACGATCTGGTTCTCGCCGTCGCTGGCCGTCACCTACCGGCCGCGTCGCGACCTCAAGGCGCTGGCCACCCAGTTCCACGGCTCGGGCCGGTGGCGGCGCCAGATCATCGCCGCCTACCCCGACACCGCGTCGTTCCGCTACCTCGCCGCCCCCGTCGTCACCCTCGCGATCGGCGTGGGCGTGCTGCTCGGCCTGGTCGGCCTCATCGGCGCGCTGGCCGGCGTCGGAGCGCTGGGCTGGCTGATGCTCGGCCTCGCCGTGCCGGTGGTCTACGCCCTCGGCGTCATCGCCGTCAGCCTCGGGGAGGGACGCGGGCTCGGCCTGCGCGCCCGCCTGTGGCTGCCGATCGTCATCGCGACGATGCACCTGGCCTGGGGCAGCGGGTTCCTGCGCTCGGTGCCGCGCGCGCAGCGCGGTCGGCCTGCGCCAGCAGCCTGAGCCCCGAGCCTCTCCGTACGGGGGACCGTCCCCGGCGCGCCGCGTGCCACGGTGGAGGCATGAGCGAGAGCACCCCTGTCGTCGCCGTCCTCGGCACCGGACTGATGGGCGCCGCGATGGCGCGCAGCCTGCGGCGCGAGGGCCTGCCCGTGCGCGTCTGGAACCGCACCGCCGCCACCGCGCAGCCGCTGGCCGAGGCCGGTGCGGAGGTCTGCGAGCGGGCCGAGGAGGCCGTCGCGGGCGCGGACGTCGTCGTCTCGATGCTGCACGACGGCGGGAGCGTCCGGGAGGTCATGGGCCGCGCGGCCCCCGCCGCCCCGCATCGGGCGCTGTGGCTGCAGTCCACGACCGTGGCGCCCGACGACCTGGCCGACCTCGCCGCCCTCGCCGCCGAGAACGACCTCGTGCTCTACGACGCCCCGGTGCTCGGCACCCGGGAGCCGGCCGAGAACGGTGCTCTGGTGGTGCTGGCCGCCGGGCCCGCCGAGGAGCGAGAGCGCCTCGCCCCGGTGCTCGACGCCGTCGGCGCACGCACCCAGTGGGTCGGCGAGGACGCCGCCGCCGGCGCGGCGACCCGGCTCAAGCTCGTCGCGAACAGCTGGGTGCTGGCGGTCAACAACGCCGCCGGCGAGACCGTCGCGCTGGCCCAGGCCCTGGGCGTGGACCCCGCCGACTTCCTGGCCGCCATCGAGGGCGGTCCGCTCGACCTGCCCTACCTGCGGGCCAAGAGCGCGCTGGTGCTCGAGGGGCGCACGGAGCAGGCGTCCTTCGCGGTCGACACCGCCGCCAAGGACGCCGGGCTGATCGTCGAGGCGGGCCGCTCCGGTGGCGCGCGGCTCGACGGCCTGGAGGCCGCCCGGGACCGTCTCGAGCGGGCGTCGAAGGCCGGGCTGGGCGCGCACGACATGGCCGCCGCCCATGCCGCGAGCCGGGAGTCCGACGACGCTCGCTGAGCGCGGCCGAGCCCGGTGAGCGGCGCTCGCCGCGGGGGTGGTCCGCACCGGGGCTCTTGCGCTCTGGCCGTTCTGGGGCACAATTAGAACAAGTTCTACTTGTCTCAGCCCGCCCGAGAGGTGACCACCGCATGAGCCGCACCGCTGCCGACGTCCTGGCGAAGCTCGACGAGCACGCCGAGGAGATCGCCGCACTCGGACCCGTCAACGAGGAGCTCGGGCGCCTCGACGACCGCGCCGCCAAGATCCTGCGCGACGCCGGCGTCATCAAGATGCTGCAGCCGGCCGCCCACGGCGGCTACGAGTCGCACCCCCGCGAGTGGGCCGAGGCCACCATGAAGGCGGCCTCGCTCGACGGCGCCACCGGCTGGATCTGCGGCATCGTCGGCGTCCACCCGTGGGAGATGGCCTTCATGGACCCCCGGGTGCAGGAGGAGGTCTGGGGGGCCGACCAGGAGGTGTGGGTCGGCTCGCCGTACGCGCCCATGGGCGTGCTCAAGCCCCTCGGCGACGGCACCTACGAGTTCTCCGGCCGCTGGCAGTTCTCCTCGGGCACCGACCACTGCGACTGGGTCTTCCTCGGCGCGCTGCTCGGCGATGAGAACGGCGTCCCGCTGCTCGACCCGCCGCAGCTGATCCACGTGCTGCTGCCGCGCAGCGACTACACGATCGTCGAGGACTCCTGGGACGTCGTGGGCCTCAAGGGCACCGGCAGCAAGGACGTCGTCGTCGACAAGGCGATCATCCCGGACTACCGCACGATCACCTACACCTCGCTCGTCGACGGCTCGGCCTGGCGCACGCGCGACCTCACCAACCCGACCTACCAGATGCCGTTCTCGGCGATCTTCCCGCTCGGCATCACCTCCGCGGTGATCGGCATGGCCGAGGGCGCGCTCGCGCACCACCTGGCCTACCAGCGCACCCGGGTGCAGATCACCGGGCGCAAGGTGAAGGACGACCCCTACGTCATGTACGCCGTCGCCGACGCCGCCGCCGAGATCCACGCCTCGCGCGTCACGCTGCTCGACGGCGTCAGCCAGATGTACGACGCCGTCGCCGCCGGCAAGGAGTTCGAGTTCGGCGAGCGCTCCCTCTCGCGCCGCAACCAGGTCTCCGCGGCCTGGCGCGCCGTCCGCGCGGTCGACGAGATCGTCGCCCGCTCCGGCGGCAACGGCATGCGGATGAGCCACCCGCTGCAGCGCTTCTGGCGCGACATCCACATGGGCCTCACCCACGCCATCCACGTGCCCGGGCTGGTCTACCACGCCTCGTCGCTGTCGATGATCGACGTCGAGGCGCCGGGCTACATGCGCCCGATGATCTGACGCTCCCGCTCCTCACAGCCACGCCCCTCCCACCCGAACGTCGTCCGCGCCTGTCGCCGGGCCTGCCTAGGCTCGGCGGCATGCGTGCGTCCTGGGTGTCCCCGACGGTGCACAGGAGCACCCGCGCCAGCGTCGTCGCCGCCCGGGCCGACGAGGTGTGGCCGGTCGTCGTCGACGGCGGCCCGCACGCCTGGCACGTCGACGCGCTGCCGCTGGTGGTGCGCGGCGGGCTCGATCGGCTGGTGGGCGGCACCGGACGTCGTCGCCCCGCCCCGGACGCCGGTCCGCTCTCCGTCGGCGACCGCCCCGGCCTGTGGCAGGTCGACTCCGTGCGCGAGCCCGGCCTGCTCACCCGCGGCGAGCTGCGGCTGCGAGCCCTGGTGCGCGCTCCCGGCGTCGTCACCCTCACCACGGCCGTCGAGCCGCTGGAGTCCGGCTGCCGGATCGTGCAGAGCGTCCGGCTCGATCCCCGCGGCCTCCTCGGCCGGGCCTACCTGACCGCCGACCTGACGGCGCGCGAGGTCGTCATCGAGCTCGTCCACCGCCGCCTGCTGGCCGACCTGCCCCGACGGGCCTGACCGGCCCCTCGCCGGCCCCTCCCCGGCCCCTCTCCGCACCAGCCCGGCCGCTACCCGCGCTCGCGCACCCGCCGGATCAGCTCGGTGGTGGAGAGGTCGCCGGCGCGCGGCACGAGCACCAGGCGGGGAGCGGCGCCGTAGACGTCGGCCGCCACCTCGGGCGTCAGGTCGTCGCCGTGGACGACGACGTCGATGCGGTGGGCGGCCAGGAACGCGACGTCCGGACGCAGCGGCGCACCCGGCACGACCTCGTCGACCAGCCCGCAGGCCTCGACGACGGCGACCCGCTCGGCCAGCGTCATGATCGGCTGCCGCTTGTAGGAGGCCACGTCGACGTCGGAGAGCACCCCGACGGTGAGGTGGTCGCCGTGCTCCCGGGCGGCGCGCAGCAGCGCGACGTGGCCGGCGTGGAAGAGGTCGCCGACGAGGTCGACGTACACGCGCGCACCGCTCATCGGACCATCGAAGCAGGTCGCGGCGTCGTGGTGGGCGGCGTGGCGGACGTCGTGTTGGATGAGGCCATGGTCTCGGAGCAGGTCGTGATCGACCGCGAGGACGGGGCGGCGGTCGACGAGGCCGCCGCGCTGTGGGCGGCCGCGACGGCGCGTCGCGACGCCCTCGAGGCGCCCGCGCCGCCCGAGGAGAAGGCACGGGGACTGCGTGCCGCGCTGGCCGTGCCGGGTGCGACGCTGCACACGGCCCGGGAGGCCGGGACGCTCACGGGCTTCGTGCTCCTCGTGCCCGGCGAGCGCCTCGAGATCCGCTACCTCGGCGTCGCCGCGCAGGCGTGGGGAAGGGGACTGGCCGCCCGGCTCCTGCGCCACGCCGAGGCCGTCGCGGCGCAGGCCGGCGTCGAGGGTCTCGAGCTGTGGGTGCTCGAGGACAACGAGCGGGCGATCGCGGTCTACCTGCGCGAGGGCTGGCAGGCGGCGGGCGACCGCAAGAGCCAGGTCGACACCCGACGGGTCGAGGTGCGGCTGGCCCGGATGCTCACGCGCGCACGGTGAGCTCTCCCAGCGTCTCGACGGCCAGCCGGACCGTCATGCCGCGACGCAGCGGGACGGCGTCGGTGAGCGCCCCGAGCAGTACCAGGGAGCCGGCGGGCAGGACCTCCCCGCGCGTGGCGAGATGCCGGCCCAGATGCTCCAGCGCGCGGAGTGGATGACCCAGGATCGCCGCGCCGGTGGCCCGATGGACGACCGCGCCGTCCTGCTCGACGGTGCAGGCCAGGCCGGCCAGCCCGTCACCGAGCCCGTCCTCGAGCTCGCTCGCGGGACGCAGCGCCGGTCCGAGCACGACGCCGGCGGCGCTGGTGTCGTCGGCCACGACGTCCGGCAGGGCGAAGAGGTAGTCGTGGAAGCGGGAGTCGATGACCTCCGCAGCCAGCCCGAGCTCGCCGACCACCGATCGCGGTTCCCGCACCGGGCCAGTCAGGTCGACGGCCGTGCGGACCACGATCTCGGGTTCGATGCGGGGCTGGCCCCAGGTCGCGAGTCGCGCGCCGACGTCCTCGGGCCGCAGCATCATGGCGTCGGTGAGGAAGCCGACGATCGGGCGGTCGATCCCCATGCGCTCCTGCTTCGCGTTCGAGGTCAGGCCCAGCTTGAGGCCGACGACGCGCTCGCCCGCCGCCAGACGGGCCGCGCGATCGGCGTCCTGCACGGAGTAGCCCCAGGCGTCGTCGAGGCCGGGGTGCCGCTCGGTGAACGGCAGCAGGAGTCGACGCCCGAGCCGTGCTTGCGTGAGCTCCCGTGCGGCCTCCGCAGGCGAGGGGCGACTCACGCCGGGGAGCGGTTCTCGGTGAGCACCAGCGCGAGGTCGTCGCACAGCGAGCGGCGCCCGTGCGCCACGAGGCGCTGGACCAGCCGGTCGAGGGCCTCCTCGAGCGTGCCCTCCCCGAGCGCCGTGGCGTGCGCGTCGAGGTCGAAGAAGCGGCCCTGACGGTCGCGGTGCTCCACGAGCCCGTCGGTGAAGAAGAGCAGGCGGGCGCCCTGCGGCCACGCGTGGGCGGTGGGGCGGGGCTCGCTGCCCAGGCCGAGGGGCACGGCCGGCTCGGCGTCGTCGAGCTGCCGCACGGCGCCGTCGTGCACCAGCAGGGGTGCGTGGTGGCCGCAGTTGACCATCTGCACGGTGTCCTCGCCGAACTCCGCGACGACGGCGGTGACGAACTCCTCCTCGTCGGGCTCCTGCTCGACGACGACGTCGATCATCTGCGCGAGCCGGCCGAGGTCGGGCTCCACGAAGGCGGCGGTGCGGAACGCCCCGAGCACCGCGCTGGCGGTCTGCACCGCCGGCAGGCCCTTCCCGCGCACGTCGCCGACGATGACGCGGACGCCGTAGGGCGTCGCGGCCACCTCGTAGAGGTCGCCGCCGACGTGCGCCTCGGCGTTGGCCGAGATGTACCGGCTGGCCACGCCCACCGAGCCGACGGCGCTCGGGGTGGCGCGCAGGACGGCGCGCTGGGCGGTCTCGGCGATGACGGTCATCCGCAGCAGGCGGTCCTCGCGGTGGTCGCGCACCGACGACGAGACGACCGCCAGGACGGCGATGCCGGCGCACACGACGACGCGGATCCACCACTCGGCGGTGCCCCAGTAGTCGTGCCACAGGCCGCTGCCCACGGCGACGGCGGTGCTGACCAGCGCCATCACCAGGGTCTGGCGCCACCGGTCGATCACCGAGGTCATCAGGGCGGCGGCGCTGAAGGCGCCGGCCACGCGGAAGAACTGGGTGTCGACGACGATCAGCGCGACGAGCACCACGAGCCCGGCGGCGATCCCGGGGGTCGCCAGAGCCCAGCGCGGGGCGGAGCGGCTGGCGGGCACCAGAGCAGTGTGACAGCCGCCGCACAGCCCGTCCGGCGCTCGCGCGGATCGCCGCGGCCGGTGCTGGGTGATCCTGCCTACAGTCGGGGCATGGCCTGGACCCGCGTCGTCGACGCCGCGCTCGACCGCAGCGTCGTGCTCGGCTACTCCTCGGTGGGCAGCCGCCTGCGTCGCCGCTGGTGGCCCGACGACCCCGCCCCCGGATCGCTCGCCGGCCGCCGCGTCGTCGTGACGGGCGCCACCTCGGGCATCGGCGCCGCGGCCGCCGAGGGCCTCCTCGCGCTGGGCGCGACGGTGCACGTCCTGGGTCGCAACCCCGCCAAGGTCGCGGCGAGCGCCGCCGACCTGCGCCGGACGCACCCGGGGGGCGAGGTCGTCGAGGAGGTCTGCGACGTCGGCGACCTCGACGCCGTCCGCACCTGGGCCCGCGACCTGCGCGACCGCGTCCCGGCCGTCCACGGGCTCCTGCACAACGCCGGCACCATGACGCCCACGCGCCAGGAGAGCCCGCAGGGCCACGAGCTCGGCCTCGCGGTGCACGTGCTCGGCCCGCACCTGATGACCTCGCTGCTGCTCGACCCGCTCCGCGCCGCCGGCGGCGCCAGCGTCGTGTGGATGAGCTCCGGCGGCATGTACGGCGCCCGGCTGCACGTCGCGGACGACGACGACTGGCAGTTCCGCACCGGCGAGTACGACGGCGTCCAGGCCTACGCCCGCACCAAGCGCATGCAGGTCGTGCTGGCCGACGCCTGGTCGCGCGCCGCGGGCGACCAGGCCCTGCGCATCGAGAGCATGCACCCGGGCTGGGCCGCGACCCCCGGCGTCACCGAGCAGCTGCCGCGCTTCGAGCGCGTCACCCGCCCGCTGCTGCGCACGCCCGGCGACGGCGCCGACACCGCCGTGTGGCTGCTGGCCACCCGCCCGGCGTCGCGGGCCGGCCACTTCTGGCACGACCGACGTCAGCGCCCCACCACGTTCGGCTGGGAGCGCGGCCACGACCCCCAGGACGTCGGCCGGCTGGTCGCGTTCGTCGAGGAGGCCACCGGGGTGGGGCTGGGACCCTCCCGCTGAGCGTCGCGCGCCGACCACGGGTTTGGCAGGCTGGGGACATGACCTCCCTTCAGGACTTCTCAGCGACCTCGATCGACGGCCGCCCCGTCGACCTCGCCGACTTCGCCGGCCAGGTGGTGCTCGTGGTGAACACGGCCTCGCAGTGCGGCTTCACCCCGCAGTACCAGGGCCTCCAGGCCCTCCACGACCAGTACGCCGAGCGCGGCTTCGCCGTCCTGGGCTTCCCGTGCGACCAGTTCGGCCACCAGGAGCCCGGCGACGACGCCACCATCGCCGGCTTCTGCGAGCGCAACTTCGGCGTCACCTTCCCGCTGTTCTCCAAGATCGAGGTCAACGGCGACGGCTCGCACCCGCTCTACCAGTGGCTGCGCAAGGAGAAGAGCGGCCTGCTCGGCGGGAAGATCAAGTGGAACTTCACCAAGTTCCTCATCGGCAAGGACGGCCAGGTCCTCGGCCGCTACTCGCCCACCACCAAGCCCGAGAAGATCGCCGGCGACATCGAGAAGGCCCTGGCCGCCTGAGACCTGCCGATGACCTCCTTCTCCGCCTCCCGCGAGGCGCGGGCCGTCGTCGACGCGCCCCGTGAGCGGATCTGGGCCATCCTCACCGACCCGCCGCGCCTGGCCGGCCTCGTGCCGTTCCTGCGCACCATCGAGGAGCTCGACGGCGGCACCCACTGGCGCTGGTCGATGTCGGGCCTCAAGGTCGGCGGACTGGACGTCGCGCCGACGTTCACCGAGCGCATGGAGCTGACGCCGCCCGAGCGGCTGGAGTTCCGGCACGACCCGCCCGCGGGCTCCTCCGAGCGCGCGGGCGTCGAGGGCTGGTACCACCTCACCGCGCTCGACGACGACCGCACCGAGCTGGCCACCCGCCTCGACATCACCGTCGACCTGCCGCTGCCGCGCCTCGCGCGCCGCAGCGTCGAGGCGACGATGCGCAGCGTCGTGGCCCAGATGGGCGACCGGTTCTCGGCGAACCTGCTGCGCGAGCTCGGCTGAGCCTCGCCTCGGGGACCTCCCGACGCCGACACGACGACGGCCCCCTCCCGCCGCAGCGGGAGGGGGCCGTCGGGTGATGCCGTGCCGGTCAGCGGGCGACGGGGTCGCCGTCCCCCGCGCCGTCGGCCAGCGTCGCGAGCTCGCGGTCGAGGTCGCCGCGCTGCAGCGACTCGCCCTCGACGTCGACGTTGGGCAGCAGGCGGTCCAGCCAGCGCGGGAGCCACCAGGCCTTCTCGCCCAGGAGGAGCAGCAGCGCCGGGATGAGCACCATCCGCACCACGAAGGCGTCGAAGACGACCGCCACGGCCAGCGCGAAGCCCATGGACTTCACGATGGGGTCGCTCTGCAGCATGAAGGCGGCGAAGACCGCGGTCATGATGGTGGCGGCGGCCGCGACCACGCGGGCGCTGTTGCGGAACCCGTCGACGACGGCGTCGCGGGTGCTCATGCCGTGCACGTGGGCCTCGCGGATGCGGGTCACCAGGAAGACCTGGTAGTCCATCGCCAGGCCGAAGACCACGCCGATCAGGAAGATCGGCATGAAGCTGACGATCGGCTGACCCTCGAAGATCCCGAACGCGCCCTCCTGGAAGACCGCGACGGTGGCGCCGAGGGTCGCCAGCACCGAGAGCAGGAAGCCCAGGGTGGCCGTGAGCGGCACGAGGATCGAGCGGAAGACGATCATCAGCAGGATGAACGCCAGCCCGATGACCACGGCGAGGTAGATCGGCAGCGCGCCGGCGAGCCGGTCGGACACGTCGGTGGTGATCGCCGTGAGGCCGGTGATGCCGATGGTGGTGCCGGTCTGGCGCTCGATGGAGGCCTGGCCGTCGCGCAGGTCGGTGAGCAGGTCCTCCGTGGCGGTGTCGTCCGGGCCGGTGGTCGGCGTGATCAGGATCTGCTGACCGGTGCCGTCGGCGTTGGGCGTGGTGAGCTGGGCGTTGGCGACGCCGTCCTGGCCCTTGGCCCAGGCGACGACGTCGGCGAAGGCCTGCTGACGGTCCGCGCTCGGCACGCCGCGGGCGTCGACGGGCACCAGGAGCGGGCCGTCGCGACCGGGACCGAACGCCTCGGTGATGAGGTCGGACGCCTTGCGCTGGGTGGTGGTGGACTCCGCGGTGGAGTCGCTCGGGAAGGCCAGGTGCAGGCCCTTGACCGGGATCGCCAGGGCGCCGAGGACGACGACGACCAGCAGGGTCGCCGCGATCGGCGCACGACCGACGACGCGGGCCCAGCGGACGCCGTTGTTGAGCAGGCGGCCGTCGGCGTCGCGCTTCGGCTGGGCCTTGCGGATGCGTCCGCCGAACGCCTTGGACTTCAAGATGCCGAGGATCGCGGGCAGCAGGGTCAGGGCGACGAGCACGGCGACGAGCACGGTGCCGGCGGCCGCGAGGCCCATGGCGGTGAGGAACGGGATGCGCACCAGCGAGAGCGCGGCGAGCGCGATCAGCACGGTGAGGCCGGCGAAGACGACCGCCGAGCCTGCGGTGCCCACGGCGGTGCCGATGGCGTCCTCGCGGTCGTCGGTGCGCTCGAGCTCGGAGCGGTAGCGGGCCAGGATGAACAGCGTGTAGTCGATGCCGACGGCCAGGCCGATCATGGTGGCGAGGATCGGCGTGGTGGAGCCGATGTCGACGAAGGCGGTCATGGCGGTGATGCCGGTGACGCCGAGGCCGACGCCGACCAGGGCGATGAGGATCGGCATGCCCGCGGCGACCATGGAGCCGAGGGTCAGGAGCAGGACGACGAGCGCGACGGCGATGCCGATGAGCTCGGAGGTGCCCTCGACCGCGGCCTGGACCTGGGAGCCGCTGCCGTTGGCCTCGGCGGTCAGGCCGGCGCTGCGGGCGGCGGAGAGGGCGTCGTCGAGACGGTCGATCGAGCCGGCCTTGATGTCGGCCGGGGTGTCGACGTCCCACGCGAAGGTGATGGTGCCGACGCGGCCGTCGGCGGAGAGCGGCGAGGTGGCCTTGAGGTCGGCCTCGACGGTCGAGGGCGGGGTGCCGGCCTGACGGGCCGCCTTCAGCATCGCCTGACGCTGGCCGTCGGCGGCCTGGACCGGCCCGACGATGGCCTTGGCGCCGGCGTCGCTCAGCTGCGGCAGCGCCTGCAGGCGGCCGACCAGGCTGGTGACGGCGTCGGCGGGACCGGCGTCGCGGAGGGTCTGGCCCTGCGGGGCGGCGACGACGACGGTGACGTTGGCCTGGTCGAAGGCGCTGACGGAGTCGGGGTACAGCTCGGCCTGCAGGTCGGCGGCCTTCTCGGAGGGGATGCCGGGGATGGTGAAGGCGTCGGTCATCGGCTTGCTGAAGCCGGCGGCGATCGAGCCGACCGCGATGATCGCGACGAGCCAGGCGCCGAGCGCCAGGGGCCAGCGCCGGTAGGCGCCGCGTCCGAGGCGATGGAGGAAGGTGGCCATGGTTGGTGGTCTCTCCTGTGCGAGGAATGGAGCGAGGAAGGGTGGGGCGGCCGGTCAGGCCTGGGCGGGCTCGCGCAGGAGCTCGCGGGCGATGCGGAGCGCGTCGAGGAAGCGCTCGGACAGCGGAGGACCCTCGGGGTCCTCGAAGATCTGCTGCAGCCCGGTGTCGAAGAACAGGGCGGTCATGCGGACCAGGAGTGCGGCCCGGTCCTCTCCGAACTCCAGGCCCTCGCGCGCGAGGATGTGCGCGCTCATGTCCTGGACGACGTCGTGGAAGCGCTCATGCGCGATGAGCACGAGTCGCGGGGTCGCGGAGAAGACCTGCTTGCGCAGCTCGAGGATGGCGGGGTCGAAGTCCTCGCCGTCGAGGATGCGCACCGCGAGGACGCCGAGGTCCTCGATGAGGTCGCCGGTCGGACCGCCGCCCACGAAGGTGGTCAGTCCGTCCTCGGGGAGCACGGGGACCGAGCCGATGACGGCGTCGATCTTGCCGGGCACGTAGTTGAACAGCGTGCGACGCGAGACCTCGGCGGCATCGGCGAGGTCGTCCATCGTCCAGCCCTCCAGGCCGTGCTCGCGCGTCAGCTCGAGCGAGCGCAGCTGGATGCGGCGCAGCGTCTGGGCCTTCTTGACCTCACGCATGGAGGTTGCACTGCAGGACATGGAGTGCAGTATTGCACTATCTCCCCATCAGCGCACAATTGTGACGGCCGTCACGACCCCTGCGGGTGAGGGCCCGGCCCGGGGCGACGCCCGTCCTACTTGCTCGTAACCGAGCCGCCGTCGGAGGGTGGAGGCGTGACCTCGCGCCGTGCCACCGCCTCGTCCTACTCGATCACCATGCGTCTGCACGCCGACCCCGACCACGGGGTCGTCGGCGCGGTCGCCACGACCATCGCCGAGTGCGGCGGCATCGTCACCGCCATCGACGTCGCGGAGTCCAGCAACACCCGCCTCGTCCTCGACGTCACCTGCTCGGCCGGCGACGCCGACCACGCCGCCGAGCTCGAGGCGGCCGTCGACGCGATCGAGGGCGTCGAGGTCTACAAGGTCAGCGACCGCACCTTCCTGCTGCACATCGGCGGCAAGATCTCGGTGTCCTCCAAGGTGCCGCTGAAGAACCGCGACGACCTCTCGATGGCCTACACCCCCGGCGTGGGCCGGGTCAGCCGGGCGCTGGCCGACCACCCCGAGGACGTCCCGCGCCTCACGGTCAAGGGCAACTCCGTGGCGGTCGTCACCGACGGCTCGGCGGTGCTCGGCCTGGGCAACATCGGCCCCGGCGCCGCCCTGCCGGTCATGGAGGGCAAGGCCGCGCTGTTCAAGCGGTTCGCCGACATCGACGCCTGGCCCATCTGCCTGGCCTCGCAGGACACCGACGAGATCGTCCGCGCCGTCGAGATGATCGCGCCCGGCTTCGGCGGCATCAACCTCGAGGACATCGCCGCCCCGCGCTGCTTCGAGATCGAGCGCCGACTGCGCGAGAGCCTCGACATCCCGGTCTTCCACGACGACCAGCACGGCACCGCGATCGTCGTCCTCGCCGCGCTCACCAACGCCCTGCGCGTGGTGCGCAAGGAGCTGGCCTCGGCCCGCGTCGTCGTCTCCGGCGGCGGCGCCGCCGGCACCGCGATCGTGACGCTGCTGCTCGCCGCTGGCGCGCACGACGTCGTCGTGGTCGACCGCTTCGGCGCGCTCTCCGCCGACGACGACACCCTCTCCCCGGCGCACGCCGAGCTGGCCGCGGCCACCAACCCGCGCCGTGCGCGCGGCAGCCTCCACGACGTGCTCGTCGGCGCCGACGTCTTCATCGGGGTCAGCGCCCCGGGCATCCTCGACCCCGAGTGGATCACCGAGATGGCGGCCGACGCCGTGGTCTTCGCCCTCGCCAACCCCGACCCGGAGGTCGACCCCGCCGAGGCCGCCAAGCACGCGGCCGTCGTGGCGTCGGGCCGCTCGGACTACCCCAACCAGATCAACAACGTGCTGGCCTTCCCCGGCGTCTTCCGAGGCCTGCTCGACGCCCGCGCGTCCGACGTCACCGTCGAGATGCTGCTGGCCGCGGCCGAGGCCATCGCGCTGGTGGTCAAGGACGAGGAGCTCAACCCGAGCTTCATCATCCCCACCGTCTTCCACCCCGACGTGCCGAAGGCGGTCGCCGCGGCGATCTCCGGCAAGGCCGCCCCTGCGGGCGCAGCGGGCGCTGCGGGTCAGCCGGCCTCGGAGGCGTAGACCGCCGCGCCGACGATGCCCGCGCGGTTGCGCAGGTGAGCCGGCACGATCGCGGTGTCGAGGTCGAGGAGCGGCAGGAACTCGTCGGCGTGCTTGCTGATGCCGCCGCCGACGACGATCAGCTCGGGCCGGAAGAGCCGCTCCAGGGTGCGGTAGTAGACGGTGAGCCGCTCGGCCCACTTCTCCATCGAGAGGTCCTCGCGCTCGCGGGCGCTGTTGGCCGCCCACTCCTCGGCGTGGTGGCCCTCGACCTCGAGGTGGCCGAGCTCGGAGCTGGGCACCAGGACGCCGTCGTAGACCAGCGCGGAGCCGATGCCGGTGCCCAGCGTCGTCACGATCACCAGGCCGCCGCGGCCGCGGGCGGCGCCGTAGCGTGACTCGGCCAGGCCGGCGGCGTCGGCGTCGTTGACGGCGTGGACGGTGCGGCCGGTGGCCTTGGAGAACAGGGCGTCGGCGTCGGCGCCGATCCAGGCGGCGTCGATGTTGGCCGCGGAGTGCACGACGCCGCCGGTGACGACGCCCGGCACCGTGACGCCGATGGGTCCCTCGACGTCCTCGAACTCGCCGAGCAGCTCGACGAAGACGTCGGCGACGGCCTCCGGGGTGGCCGGCTGAGGGGTCTTGATGCGCACGCGGTCGGCGGCGAAGTCGCCGGCCTCGAGGTCGACGGGCGCGCCCTTGATGCCGCTGCCGCCGAAGTCGATGCCGAAGGCCTGGGACGGGGTCTGCTGATCGCTCACCGGGACACCCTGCTCACCCGGGGCCGCCGACGGCAACACCCACCCGTGCGGACTTTACAAAGCGATACCTCTTGTCAAAGCAGTTGACATTCCCTATGGTCTTGTCAACCCGGTCCGTGATGGCCGTCACCCCGCAGGAGGAACGATGACCGCGACGCCGATCCCCGGCATCCCGAACTCGACGGTGCCCGAGGGCTCCACCGAGACGTGGAAGGACAAGAAGCGCTACCTCTGGCTCATCGGCCTGGTGGTGCCCTCCCTGGCGTTCCTCGCCATCGGGCTGTGGGCCGCCACCGGCTGGAGCGTGTGGCTCTGGATCGGGCCGATCATCGTGCTCGGCGTGGTGCCGGCCATCGACCTGGTCGCCGGCCTCGACAGGTCCAACCCGCCGGACGACGTCATCGAGGCGCTGGAGAACGACCGGTACTACCGGTGGATCACCTACCTCTTCCTGCCGATCCAGTACGCCGGCTTCGTCGGCGCGATGTACCTCATCGGCCACGGCGTCGACTTCGGCGAGGGCGAGCTGACCCTGGCCGGCAAGATCGGCCTGGCCGTCTCCATCGGCACCATCGGCGGCATCGGCATCAACACCGCCCACGAGCTGGGCCACAAGCGCGAGGCCAACGAGCGCTGGCTGGCCAAGATCGCCCTGGCTCAGGTCGCCTACGGCCACTTCTACATCGAGCACAACCGCGGCCACCACGTCCGCGTCGCCACCCCGGAGGACCCCGCGTCCAGCCGCCTCGGCGAGAGCTTCTACGCGTTCTGGCCGCGCACCGTCCTCGGCTCGCTGAAGAGCGCCTGGCACCTGGAGCAGAAGCGGTACGCCCGCAAGAAGACCCACCCCTTCCACCTCGGCAACGACGTCCTCAACGCCTGGCTGATGACCGCCGTGCTGTGGGGCGGCCTGGTGGCCTGGCTCGGCGTCGAGATCCTGCCCTTCCTCGTGCTGCAGGCCGTCGTCGGCTTCTCGCTGCTGGAGGTCGTCAACTACATGGAGCACTACGGGATGCTGCGCCAGAAGGTCGGCACCGGCGACCGCCAGCGCTACGAGCGCGTCGACCCCTCGCACTCCTGGAACTCCAACAACATCGCCACCAACGTGCTGCTCTACCACCTGCAGCGCCACAGCGACCACCACGCCAACCCGACGCGTCGCTACCAGACCCTGCGCGACTTCGAGGAGAGCCCGGTGCTGCCCACCGGCTACGCCGGCATGATCGTGCTCTCGCTCGTCCCGCCGCTCTACCGCCGCGTGATGGACCAGCGCGTCGTCGACCACTTCGGCGGCGACGTCACCCGGGCCAACCTGCACCCCCGCAAGCGGGAGCGGCTGATCGCGAGGTACGCCCCGCAGCTCGCGGCCGCCCAGGCCGCCGAGGCCGCCGCCGTCGCCGCGGCCGACGAGGCAGCCCGGGAGGACGTCACCCCCGGCGCCGTCGACGAGGTGCTCGCCGCCCGCTGCCCCGGCTGCTCGTACACCTACGAGGTCGTCGTCGGCAACGAGCTCGAGGGCTTCGCGGCCGGCACCGCCTGGTCGGAGATCCCCGACGACTGGTGCTGCCCCGACTGCGGCGTACGCGAGAAGGTCGACTTCATCCCGCTGACGAACGCCGAGGCGCTCTGATGGCCGGGCTGCGGATCGTCGCCGACTACGGCAAGTGCGAGGGCCTGGGCATGTGCGAGGCCATGGCCAGCGACTTCTTCGAGCTCGACGACGACGAGAACATGCACATCCTCAACGAGCACCCCGACGAGGCCGACCGGGCCCACGTCAACGCCGCGGTGCAGGCCTGCCCCGTCCTGGCGCTGACCCTGGAGGGCTGAGGCCACGATGTCGACGACGGCCCGGGCGCTGGCCTCTCTGAGGGGACTTCCTAGACTCAGGAGCGTGAGCACCCGGGCCCCGTCGACGCGTGAGCGCATCGTCGACGCCGGCGTGGCCCTCACCACCGACGTCGGCTGGTCCGGCGTCACCATGGCGAAGCTGGCCGACGCCGTCGGCGTGAGCCGCCAGACCGTCTACAACGAGGTCGGCACCAAGGCCGGGCTCGCCGAGGCGATGATCCTCGCCGAGCTCGAGCGGTTCATGGGCGTCGTCGACCGCGCCTTCGACGCCCACTCCGGCGACCTCGTCGGCGCGATCCGCGCCTCGGCGCACGACGTCCTCGTCCACGCCGCCGACAACCCCCTGCTGCACGCGGTGGTCTCGGCCACCCACGGCGCCGACACCGAGCTCCTGCCGCTGCTCACCACGCACGCGCAGTCGCTGCTCGACACCGCCAAGCAGGTCATCTCCGCGCGGGTCGCGCCCTACCCGCTCGACCTCCCGGCCGAGAGGGTCGACGCGATGACCGACATCATCGTGCGGGTCGTGCTCTCCCACGTGATGCAGCCCAGCGACGACCCCGCCGCCACGGCCGACTCCCTGGCCTTCGTGTCCGCGCGGGTGCTCGGGCTGCCCGTCCCCTGAGCCGATCCGTGGGCGCGCGCTGGGATCGCCGCCTACGCTGGGTGACCAGGGCCACAGAAGCGTGGTCGCCGGTGGGGGAGCCGGTGTGAGCCGGAACGGAAGCGGGGGAGACGTCGTGCGCCAGCTCGGGCGACTGCGTGGGACCAGGGCGACGGCCCTGCTGTCGGTCGTGGCCGTGGTCGGAGCCGTGGGCTGCGCCGGAGCCGTGCGCTCGCGCGGCGACGACGGCGTCGAGCGCACCTCGGCGTCCGCGTCGTCAGCCCCGACGCCGGGCGCCACCGCGTCCGGCACCCCGGCCACCGACGCCGCCGACCCGCAGCATGCCGTCGCCGACCCCGGTCCGCTGCGCCTGCCGCTGCGCTCGGCCGACATCCTCGTCGTCGACAGCAAGCCGCTCACCGAGCGCACCCTGGAGCGCATGCGCGACCTCAAGGGCGTCCGCTCGGTCACGCCGCTCTCGATCGCCAAGATCCCGGTGGAGAGCAAGGCGCTCACCGTCGCCGCCGTCGACGCCGCCAGCTATCGCCGCCTGACCCCGCAGACCTCCGCGCAGGCGCAGTCGGTGTGGATGCGCGTGGCCGGTGGCGAGATGGCCGTCGTCCCGAGCCTGGGGCCGAAGCTGCCGCTCACCAAGGACGGCTACCTCGCGCTCGGCGAGGAGGAGAAGGACGCCCGCATCCACGTCGGCGCGTACGCCCCGCAGGTGCCCTCGATCGACCTCGTCGTCAACGACTCCTGGGGCAAGACGCTGGGCATGCGGCTGGGCAACGCCGCCATCATCTCCACCGGCATCACCTCGCCCTCGCGCGTGAGCAAGCCGCTGAAGAGGCTGGTCTCCGCCGACGCCTCCATCCAGGGCCTCGACGCCGTGGCCCGCTACGGCCTGGACCCCGGCGCCACCCAGAACGCGTTCGTCGTCGGCTCCGCGGCCGACGCCGTGGGCACCTTCACCTACAGCGTCATCGGCGGCGGTCGCATCGCCCCGGCCGCAGCCTGGGTGCGCACCCACATCGCCACCGAGACCATGCCGATCATCGGCGCGATGACCTGCAACAAGGCGGTCTTCCCGCAGCTGCGCGCGGCGCTGCAGGAGATCCAGCAGGTCGGGCTGGCCGACAAGATCCACGTCGGCGAGTACGCCGGCTGCTACTACCCGCGCTTCATCGCCGGCACCACGACGCTCTCCAACCACTCCTTCGGCCTGGCCTTCGACATCAACACCCCGGGCAACCAGCGCGGCACCGTCGGCCAGATCGACCGCGGCGTCGTCGCGATCTTCAAGAAGTGGGGCTTCGCCTGGGGCGGCGACTGGAACTACACCGACCCCATGCACTTCGAGCTGTCGCGGCTGGTCGCGCCGCGCTGACGCGCGGCGTCAGGGCGCGACCCTCAGGCCAGGCGTCGACGGATCTCGTCGGCCACGATCTGCATCGTGCGCCGGGCCCGCTGCGGATCCTCGGTGAGGAAGTAGTGGTCGACGCCCGGCGTCATGTCGTGGAGCACCTCGACGCCGGCCTCGCGCAGCCGCCGCGCGTAGGCGTCGCCGTCGGGACGCAGGGTGTCGCGCTCGCCGGTGAGCACCACCGCCGGCGGCAGGCCGGTGAGGTCCGGGGCCAGCAGCGGCGAGGCGTAGGGCTCGCTGCGGGTGGCGGGGTCGGGGAAGTAGACGCGGCGCACCAGGGCCCGCAGCTGCGGCGAGATCATCCCCGGCTGCTGCGGGGTCTCCGAGGCGAGGTCGAGCGCCGGCACCCCCAGCACCTGCAGGCGCGGGACGAAGGAGCCGGCGTCGCGGGCCTGCAGCGCCACCGACGCCGCGAGTCCGCCGCCGGAGGAGAACCCGCCCACCGAGACCGCCTCGCGCTCGCTCGCGGCGTGGGCGGCGACGTCATGGCTCTGATGCTGCGCCACGGGGTAGGCGACGTAGGGACCGGTGCGGAAGTCGACGTTCCACACCTCCACCCCGGCGGTGGCCGCGACGTAGCGGCACCACCACTCGTCCATCTGCGGATAGCGCATCAGCCAGGCGCCGCCGTGGAGGTGGACGTGCACGCGGCCGCTCGCACCGACCGGCCCGCCGTCGGGGGTGTGCACGAGCACGGGCACCCGGCCGTGGCGCGTCGCGACGCGGATCCGGCGCGGGCGGGGGAGGTCCTGGCCGGCGAAGCGGAGGTCGTCGCCGTAGCGCACGGTGAACCGCGCGAGGGCGTGCATCGTCATGGCCTGGAGGCGGTCGGAGGGGCGCACGTGCGTGCGTTCGTGGCCGCCCGGCCGGCCGGATGGGACCGACCGCTAGCGTGGCCCGCATGAAGGCGGTCCAGGTCCATGCCACCACCGGTCCCCGCGACGTCGTCCTCGTCGACGACGCCCCCGAGCCCAGCCCCGGTCCGGGCGAGCTCCTCGTGGAGGTGCACAGCGTCGGCATCTCCTTCCCCGACCTGCTGCTGAGCAAGGGCGAGTACCAGCTCAAGCCCGAGCCTCCGTTCACCCTCGGCGTCGACTTCGCCGGCGTGGTCGTCGGCGGCGCCGAGGTCGAGGGCATGCCGGTCGGCACGCGCGTGGCCGGCGTCGGCGCCTACGGCGGTGCGGCCGAGCTCGTCGCCAGCCCCGGCATCTTCACCTTCCCGCTGCCCGACGCCCTCACCTTCGACCAGGGCGCGGCGCTGCCGATGAACTACCTCACCGCGCAGTTCGCCCTCGCCGAGCGCGGCTCGCTGGAGGCCGGCGAGACCGTCCTCGTGCACGGCGCCGCCGGCGGCGTCGGCACCGCCACCATCCAGGTGGCCAAGGGCTACGGCGCCCGCACCATCGCCGTGGTCTCCACCGAGGAGAAGGCGCAGGTGGCCCGCGACGCCGGCGCCGACGACGTCGTCCTCCTCGAGGGCTTCAAGGACGCCGTCAAGGAGCTCACCGAGGGCCGTGGCGTCGACGTCGTCATGGACGTGGTGGGCGGCGACGTCTTCCTCGACTCCGTGCGCCTGCTGGCCCCCCAGGGCCGCCTGCTCGTCGTCGGCTTCGCTGCCGGCCAGGGCATCCCCGAGATCAAGGTCAACCGCCTGCTGCTCAACAACACCGACATCCGAGGCGTCGGCTGGGGCGAGTACGCCATGCGCCGCCCCGGCTACATGCACCAGCAGTGGGCCGAGCTGGTGCCGATGATGGAGTCCGGCGTCGTCGTGCCGCCCGTCGGCCTCACCTACCCCCTCGAGGAGTTCGGCCAGGCGCTGGTCGACCTCGACGAGCGGCGCGCGCTCGGCAAGTCCGTCGTGCACGTCCGCGCCTGAGCCCACCCCGCATCCCCGACCCGCATCCCCACCCCACCGATCCGTCCGCCCGACCGGGAGCACGCATGAGCCACGACCACGACCACCACGACGACGAGAACGTCCCCGTCGACCCCGCCCTGCTGCGGCAGGTCGCGCACGTCGTCCTCGACGGCGTCAGCGCCGACCTCGCCGACGCCGGCACCGACCCCGTCGAGCTGGCCTTCGACCGCCTCGTCGAGCTCGACGCCATCGAGCTGTTCGTCGACGACGAGGAGGACGAGCTCGAGCTCGACGTCTCCCCGCTCATGGGAGGGGTGATGCTCGTCGTCGGCGAGCTCGTGCGCCAGCTCGCCGGACGCGACCAGGTCTCCCCCGAAGAGGTCATCGCGAGCATCCGCGAGGCCCTCGGCTAGCCTCGGCCAGGTGAGCATCCTCGACGACGCCCGCGCGGGCATGGACCCCGCGATCCGACCGCAGGACGACCTCTTCGGCCACGTCAACGGCCGCTGGTTCGCCGAGACCGAGATCCCGTCCGACCGCTCGAGCTGGGGACCCTTCGTCCAGCTGGCCGACGAGGCCGAGGAGCAGGTCCGCGTCATCATCGAGGACCTCGCCGGACGCGTGAGCGCCGGCGAGGCCGGGCTCTCGCCCGACGCGCGCAAGATCGGCGACCTCTTCGCCTCCTTCATGGACGTCGACGCCATCGCCGCCCGCGGCCTCGAGCCGGTCGTCCCGCTGCTGGAGGCCGCGCGCAGCCTGCGCGACGTCCGCGACCTCGCGGCGTTCCTCGGCGAGTTCGAGCGCATCGGCGGGCACGGCGTGTTCGGCTCCTACGTCGACACCGACGCCAAGGACTCCGAGCGCTACCTCTTCCACCTCACCCAGGGCGGCCTGGGCCTGCCCGACGAGTCGTACTACCGCGAGGAGAAGTTCGCCTCGATCCGCGACGCCTATCGCGCCTACCTCGCCGCGCTGTTCACCGCCGCCGGTCGCGACGACGCCGCGGCGGCCGCGCAGACCGTCTTCGACCTCGACGTCCGCCTGGCCCAGGGCCACTGGGAGCGCGCGGAGACCCGCGACGTCCAGCGCACCTACAACCTGCTGACGCTGCCCGAGCTCCGGGAGCTGTGCCCGGAGTTCGACTGGGACGCCTACGCCCGCAACCTCGCCGGCACCAAGGTCGAGGTCGAGACGATCCTCGGCGAGACCTGCGTGCGGCAGCCGTCGTTCTTCGAGCACCTCGCCGTCAGCCTGCGGGAGGTGCCGCTCGAGACCTGGCAGCTGTGGCTGGAGAGCCACGTGCTGCGCGCCTGGGCGCCCTACCTCACCGACGACCTCGTCGAGCTGAACTTCGACTTCTACGGCCGCACCCTCAACGGCACCCCCGAGCTGCGCGCCCGCTGGAAGCGCGGCGTCACCCTCGTGCAGGGCGCGCTCGGCGAGGCCGTGGGCAAGGAGTACGTCGCCCGGCACTTCCCGCCGCGCGCCAAGGCGATGATGGACGAGCTCGTCGCGAACCTGCTCGCCGCCTACCGCGTCTCGATCTCCGAGCTCGACTGGATGACCGAGGACACCAAGAAGCGGGCCTACGAGAAGCTCGACACCTTCCGCCCGAAGATCGGCTACCCCGATCGCTTCCGCGACTACTCCGCGCTGCAGATCAGCGCCGACGACCTCATCGGCAACGTGATGGCGGCCTCGATCTTCGAGACCGATCGCGAGCTCGGCAAGCTCGGCGGCCCGGTCGACCGCGACGAGTGGTTCATGCTCCCGCAGACCGTCAACGCCTACTACAACCCGGGCACCAACGAGATCTGCTTCCCCGCGGGCATCCTGCAGAAGCCGTTCTTCAGCCCCGACGCCCACCCCGCGGAGAACTACGGCGGCATCGGCTCGGTCATCGGCCACGAGATCGGCCACGGCTTCGACGACCAGGGCGCCCAGTACGACGGCCAGGGCAACCTCAACGACTGGTGGACCGCCGAGGACAAGGCGGCCTTCGAGGTGAAGTCGAAGGCGCTCATCGCGCAGTACGACGCCCTCGAGCCGCGCGAGCTGCCCGGCGAGAAGGTCAACGGCTCGCTCACCGTCGGCGAGAACATCGGCGACCTCGGCGGCCTGACGATCGGCCACCGCGCGTTCGTGATGTCGCAGGGCGGCTCGGCCAGCCGCGAGGACCGCGAGCGGCTCTTCCTCAACTGGGCCTACGTGTGGCGCACCAAGCGTCGCCTCGAGCAGATGCGCCAGTTCCTCACCGTCGACCCGCACAGCCCCGCCGAGCTGCGCGCCAACATCGCCCGCAACCTCGACGAGTTCCACGAGGTCTTCGGCACCCGGCCCGGCGACGGTCTGTGGCTCGACCCGGAGGACCGGGTGCGGATCTGGTGACCGGCGCCGGGCTCGGGCCCTTCGATCCGGCCCACCGCCAGCGCGCCCACCGGGTGCGATGCGACTGGGGCCCCACCGGCGCGCAGGCGCTCGTCGGCGACCTCGGCACGGGCGACCTCGCGATCGTCGTCGACGTGCTGTCCTTCTCCACCACGGTCACCGTCGCCGTCGAGCAGGGTCTCGAGGTCTGGCCGTGCCGGTGGCGCGACGAGCGCGCCGCCGAGATCGCCCGCGAGCACGACGCCCTCCTCGCCGTCGGCCGACTGGAGTCGCGTGCGGCCGGTGCGCCCTCGCGCGCTGTCGTCAGCCTCTCGCCGGCGGAGATGGCCGGCGTGGAGGGGGTGGAGCGGATCGTCCTGCCCTCGCCGAACGGCTCTACCATCACCGCCGAGCTCGCGGACTCCGGTCTCGAGGTCGTCGCGGGCTGCCTGCGCAACGCCGGCGCCGTCGCCCTGCGGGCGTGGGAGGTGCTCGACGCCGGCGGTCACGTCGTCGTCATCGCCTGCGGCGAGCGCTGGCCCGACGGCTCGCTGCGCCCCGCCGTCGAGGACTGGTGGGGCGCCGGCGCCGTCCTCGCCGCCCTGCCCGGCGATCTGCTGAGCCCCGAGGCCTCGCTCGCGGCGTCGACCTTCGTCGCCGTCGAGGAGCTGCCGGAGTCGATGCTGGCCTGCGCCGGCGGTCACGAGCTGGCCGCCAAGGGCTACCTCGACGACGTCGGCGTCGCCGCCACCCTCGACGTCACCGCCATCGTCCCCACGCTGCGGGACGGGCGGTTCGTGGGCTGACGCGCCTGCTTGTAATGCGGAGTCCCGTGCACTGACCACCGGCTATAACGGTGGGTCAGTGCGCGGGACTCCGCGTTACAAGCGCTGGGCCCGGCTGGGGGGCGACGGCGTCAGGACGCGTCGCGCAGGCGCTTGGCCAGGGTCGTGGCGACGTTCCGGGCGACGCTGGGGAACTGGCTCATCACGGTCTCGAAGGCCCGCGGGTCCATGACGAGGACCTCCGCGGGCGACGTCGTGACGACGGTGGCCGAGCGGGCGCCGGCGCGGTCGAGGAGCGCCATCTCGCCGACGAGGTCGCCAGCGCCGAGGGTGGCGACGACGCGCTCGCCGTGCCGGGCCTCGGCGGTGCCGGAGAGCAGCACGAACGCCTGGGAGCCGAGGTCGCCCTCGGCGGTGAGCACGGTGCCGGCGGCGACCGTGGTCTCGTCGAGGAGGCCGGCGAGGCGGCGCAGCTCCTTAGGCGTGCAGGACGCGAAGAGCTCGAGCTGCTGGAGACGGGCGGTGTCGGCCATGGTGACTCCTGGTGGGTGCGGTCCCTCGAGCGTACTTCCGGTATGTGAGGTCGTCCGCGGCCTGGCTCACTGGTCTGGACCGGGTCGGGTGCGCTGGCGGCGGCCAGGACCCAATTACCCGGCTGGCCGGGTAAGTGACTCCCGCGCGGCGTGTCTCGCAGGTCTGAGAGCCCCAGAACCTGCGAGACACGTCAGACGGTCGCAACCGGACCGCGGTCCTCCACAGCCCCGGGCCACCGCCGGACGGGGTGTCGTCGCGGGCTGTTAGACAGGGGCCATGGTCGACGCCACCCCCGCACCCCCGCCCGCCGACGCCGCTGCCCACGCCGTGGACGCCGACGCCGTGCGCGCCGAGGCCGAGGCCCACCTGCGCGCGCTCGTGGGCCGCGACGACGCCACCCTGCGCGAGGACCAGTGGACGGCGATCGCGGCGCTGGCCGTCGAGCAGCGGCGCGCGCTGGTCGTCCAGCGCACCGGGTGGGGCAAGTCGGCGGTCTACTTCGTGGCCACCCTCCTGCTGCGCAAGCGCGGGGCCGGCCCGACGGTCATCGTCTCCCCGCTCCTGGCGCTGATGCGCAACCAGATCGCCGCCGCCGAGCGCGCCGGCATCCGCGCGGCCACCATCAACTCCACCAACATCGAGGAGTGGCGGGGCGTCGAGGACGCCGTCCGCGCCGGCGAGATCGACGTCCTCCTCGTCAGTCCCGAGCGCCTGAACAACCCCGGCTTCCGCGACGAGGTGCTGCCGCGGCTGGCGGCCACCTGTGGGCTGCTGGTGGTCGACGAGGCCCACTGCATCTCCGACTGGGGCCACGACTTCCGGCCCGACTACCGCCGCATCCGCACGCTCCTGGGCGATCTCCCCGCGGGCATCCCGGTGCTGGCCACCACGGCCACGGCCAACGCGCGCGTCACCGACGACGTCGCCGAGCAGCTCGGCACCGACGTCCTGGTGCTGCGGGGCACCCTCGACCGCGAGTCGCTGCGGCTGGGCGTCGTGCGGCTCACGACCGCCGAGCAGCGGCTGGCCTGGCTGGCCGATCACATCGCCGAGCAGCCGGGCTCGGGCATCGTCTACTGCCTCACGGTCGCCGCCACCCAGGAGGTCGCCGACTACCTGCGCTCGCGCGGGCACGCGGTGGCGGCCTACTCCGGGCAGACCGAGCCCACCGAGCGACAGTCGCTCGAGGCCGACCTCGCGGCCGGACGCGTCAAGGCGCTGGTCGCCACCTCGGCGCTCGGCATGGGCTACGACGCGCCGCTGGGGTTCGTCGTCAACCTCGGGGCGCCGTCCTCGCCGGTGTCGTACTACCAGCAGGTCGGCCGCGCGGGCCGCGCCCTCCCGCCCGACCAGCCCACCGCCAGCGTCGTGCTGCTGCCGGCCACCGAGGACCGTGACATCTGGGCGTACTTCGCCTCCCTCGCCTTCCCGCGCGAGGAGCTCGTGCGCCAGACCCTCGACGTCCTCGCCGAGGAGGGGCGGGCGCTGTCCACGGCGGCCCTCGAGACCCGCGTCGACCTCTCCCGATCCCGCCTGGAGCAGATGCTGAAGGTGCTCGACGTCGACGGCGCCGTCCGCCGCGTCAAGGGCGGCTGGGAGTCCACCGGTCAGCCGTGGGTCTACGACGCCGCCCGCTACGAGCGCGTCCGGGAGGCCCGCGAGCGCGAGCAGTCGGCGATGCTGGCCTACCTCTCCACCGACGTGTGCCGCATGCGGTTCCTCCGCGAGCAGCTCGACGACCCCGAGGCCGTCGACTGCGGGCGCTGCGACAACTGCGGCGGGTTCGCGGTGGCCACCGACGTCTCCGAGGACGCCCTCGCCCAGGCCCGTGAGCGGCTCGCGCGCCCCGGCGTCCCGCTGGAGCCGCGCAAGATGTGGCCCACCGGGCTGGCCACGCTGGGCCTGGAGCTCAAGGGCCGCATCAGCCCGGCCGCCGAGGAGGGCCGCGTCGTCGCCCGGCTCACCGACCTCGGCTACGGCAACGCCCTGCGCGAGCTGTTCGCCGGGCCCGACGGACCGGTGCCGACCCCGCTGGTGCGCGCCGTCGTCGAGGTGCTCGGCGACTGGCGCCCGCAGGTCGACGCCATCGTCGTTGCGGAGTCCGAGACCCGGCCCACGCTCGTGGCCGATCTCGCCGACGGCCTCTCGCGCTACCTGCGGGTGCCGGTCGTGGCGCGGTGGGCGATCGTCGACCCTGACGTCCGCCCCGGTCAGGGCGCCACCAACTCCGCGCAGCGCGTGGCGGCCGTGGGTCGCCGGTGCGCGCTCGTCGGCGAGGTGCCCGCGGGCGCGTCGGTGCTGCTGGTCGACGACCGCGTCGGCACGGGCTGGAGCCTGACGCTGGCCGCGCGGGCCGTCCACGCGGCGGGTGCGGCGCGCGTCCAGCCGCTGGCGCTGGCGGTCGACGCCTAGGGGACGGAATCTCCTTGGCGGACGAGACATGTCGCGATACGCTTGCGATATATCGCGAAACCATCGCGACTGTCACGAAGGAGGTCCCGCCATGAGCAGGGACGAACAGCACCGCCGAGGCCACCGCCCCGGCCTCTTCCCCCGCGGTCTCGACGACCGCACCGACGCTCCCGGCGAGCGGCGTCGTCACCACCCCGGCGGCGGCCCGTGGGGCTGGGACGACGCGCCGGGCGGCCGCGGCCGTCGCGGTGGCCCGCCGCCGTGGATGGCCGGGCTCTTCGGCTCCGGCGAGCGCGGTCGCGGACCGCGCGTGCGTCGCGGCGACGTCCGTCACGCCATCCTCGACGTCCTGCGCGAGGCCGCGGGCCAGGAGCAGGAGGTCAACGGCTACCAGGTGATCCAGCGCATCGCCGAGCGCTCGCAGGACCAGTGGCGTCCCAGCCCCGGCTCGGTCTACCCGACCATCGCCCAGCTCGAGGACGAGGGCCTGCTCACCGGCGACACCGGCGGCGGCCGTCGCAGCCTGGCGCTCACCGACGAGGGTCGCGCCTACGTCGCCGAGCACGCCGAGGAGCTCGACGCCGTCTGGACGCCGTTCCTCGAGGCCGACGCCCGCGAGAAGGACGACGGCCTCAAGCCCGAGATCGGGCGGCTGATGAGCGCCATCTGGCAGATCAAGGCCACCGGCACCCCGGCCCAGCAGGCCGCTGCGCTCGAGGTGCTCGTCGAGAGTCGGCGTCGGCTCTACGGCGTGCTGGCCGACGCCGACCTCGACTGAGCTGACCGATCAGGCCAGTCGGGCGTCAGCGGCTCGCGCGCCGCTCGTACTCCGCCCGGGCGGAGTCGTCGACGTCGAGCAGGATCTGGTCGCCGCCGGTCTTGCGGCCCAGCCAGTCGCGGCCCCGGCGCGGCACCATCGACAGGCCGTAGCCGATGCCCTTGGCGAAGCTCGGCACCCAGGTCTCGAAGCGCGGCTTCTGGGCCACCGAGAGGATCGCGGCCGCGACCTCCTCGGGCTTGCAGGGCTTCATGCCCGGCGCCGAGGCGACGCCTGCGGAGAGCTCGGTGGCCACGACGGTCGGCAGGATCACCGACGCGTGCACGCCGTAGGGCGCGAGCTCGGCGTGCATGGCCTCGGTGAACCCGACGACCGCGAACTTGCTGGCCGAGTAGACCGCGGCGCCGGCGTAGCCCATGCGGCCCACGGCGGAGGCCACGTTGATCACGTGGCCCGAGCGGCGCGCGATCATGTCGGGGACGACGAGCTTGGTGCCGGTGATGACGCCGCGCACGTTGATGTCGAGCGTCTTGTCGATCGAGGCGTCGCTGTGGCTCTCCAGCACCGAGAGCGGCATGATCCCGGCGTTGTTGACCAGGATGTCGATCGGCCCGAGCGTGCGGGCGTAGTCGAGGAAGGCGGCGTAGGAGTCGCGGTCGGCGACGTCGACGGTGTGGCCCTCGGCCACGCCGACGCGTCCCTTGGCCACCTGGAGCGCGGCCTTGGCGGCGACGTCGTCGTCGAGGTCGCCGATGACGACGCGCGCGCCGGCGTCCACGAACTTCGCGGCGGTGGCCAGGCCGATGCCGCGGCCGGCGCCGGTGATGACGACGAGCTTGTCGGTGAGGTCGGTGGTCATGCGGTCCTCCGGAGTAGGTCGATGGGCTGGCCGTCGGATGGGAACGGCAGGGAGTGGTTGTTCATCGGGGCGACGTAGGAGGCGTCCACCGACCAGGTCCACGAGCGCAGGACGTGGTGAAGGATCGCCTTGACCTCGGCGCCGGCGAAGAAGAGCCCGAGGCACTTGTGGACGCCGCCGCCGAAGGGCTCCCAGGCGTAGCGGTGGGACTTGTCCTCGCGGCGCTCGGGGGAGAACCGCTCGGGGTCGAAGGAGTCGGGGTCGGTCCACAGCTCGGGCATCAGGTGGCTGAACTGCAGGCCGACGCTGCAGAAGGTGTCGGCCGGGATCTCGACGCCGCACACGACGGTGTCCTTGACGGTCTTGCGCACCATCACCGGCACGGGGGCGCGCAGCCGCAGGGCCTCCTTCATCACCCAGTCCATGGAGTCCCAGGCGTCGAGCTCGGCCATCGTGGGCCGCTCGGGCATGGCGAGCGCCTCGGCGCGGCAGCGCTCCTGCCAGGCGGGGTGCTTGCCGAGCAGCTCGAGGATGGTGGAGACGGTGATGGTGGAGGTGTCGTGCGCGGCCATCATCAGGAAGACCATGTGGTTGACGACGTCGTCGTCGCTGAAGCGCTCGCCGTCCTCGGTCTCGATGTGGCACAGCTGGCTGAGCATGTCGCTGGTCTCGGTGGCGCGCCGGTCGGGCAGGTAGGAGCGCAGGAAGTCCTCGAGCACCGCGCGGCTCCTCGTCGCCCGGCCCCACCGGGTGCCCGGCAGGGGGTGGCGGACGATGGAGGAGGCCGACTGCACGCAGTCGATGAAGGCCTTGTTGATCGCGGCCATCTCCGAGGGCGGGGTGTGCTCGGCGCCGCCCATGAAGATCTCGGCGGCGATGTCGAGGGTGAGCGTCTTGAGCGCGGGGTAGGCCTTGAACTCCGGCAGCGGACGCCAGCGGCGCAGGCCGGCCTCGATGGCGGGGTGCATGCGCTCGACGTAGCCCTCGAGGCGGTCGCGGGTGAAGGCCTGCTGCATGATCCGCCGGTGCATGTGGTGCTCCTCGAAGTCGAGGAGCATCAGCCCGCGCTGGAAGAAGGGCCCGACGACCTCGGTCCAGGCCGGGCCGTTGACGAAGGCCTTGTCGCGGTTGGTGAGCGCGGCCTCGCAGGCGTCGGGGCCCAGGAGGAAGACCCAGGTGTCGCCGAGCATGCGGATCGGGGAGACCGGGCCGTAGTGGTCCCACTGGCGCTCGAAGAGCGCGCGGGGGTCCTTCGCGTACTCCAGCGCCCTGCCGAGCACGGGGAGTCCTCGGTCGTCGGGACGCACGGCCGGGAGGGGCCGGCCGGCCGACGGGCGGGGGGCCCGCGTCGGCGGTGATGTGGTCTGGGTCACGCTCCCACTGTCATTCAGACAGGAGCGTCTGTCAATATGTGTCTCGGCCGTGGACGCGACCGGTCCGGACCGGTCGACGGGACCCTCCGGGGCCCCCAGCGCACGGATGGGAGGATCGGGACATGGCGGTGAAGTCGGGTCGGTACCGCGGCATGACGGCCGAGGAGCGCGTCGAGGCCCGCCGCGCCCAGCTCGTCGAGGCCGCGCTCGAGGCATGGGGACGCGAGGGCGCGCCGCGCATCACCATGACGCTGGTGTGCAACGAGGCCGGCCTCACCGAGCGCTACTTCTACGAGTCCTTCGGCCGCCTCGAGGACGTCCTCGCCGCCGTGCTGGAGGGGATCGGCCGCGAGATCGAGGAGGCCGGCCTGGCCGCGATCGTCGCCACCGAGGGCGGCCCGGCCGAGCGCGTCCACGCGGCGCTGGCGGCCTTCGTCGGCGTCATCACCGACGACCCGCGCAAGGGTCGCGTCATCACCCTCGAGGCCCCGAGCTGGCCGGCGCTGCGCCCCACGCAGACCGCGATGATGCACGCCTTCGCCGAGATCGTCGCCCGCGAGGGCCGCGAGCTCTACGGCGAGGAGGCCCTCGACGAGCGATCGGGACGCCTGCAGGCGCTGATGTTCATCGGCGGCGTCCAGGAGCTCGTCACCACCTGGCTCGCGGGCGGGATCGACGCCAGCGTCGAGGAGATCGTCGACGCCGCCACCCTGATGTTCACCCGGACGGGCCACCGCTGAGGCCGAGCGAAGCCGTTCGCCGAGATTTCGCCGAGATCCTGTAACTCGCAGTTACAACGTCGGCTACCGTCGAGTACGTGAGCGACTCGACCGAGACCCCGACCAACTTCGGCCTCAGCCAGGACCACCGCGACCTGCGCGACTGGGTGCACCAGTTCGCCGCCGACGTCGTCCGCCCCGCGGCCGCGGAGTGGGACGAGCGCGAGGAGTTCCCCTGGCCCGTCCTCGAGGAGGCCGCCAAGATCGGCCTGTACTCGGTGGACTTCATGGCCACCCAGGCCTTCGACCCCACCGGCCTCGGCATCCCGGTGTTCCTCGAGGAGCTGTTCTGGGGCGACGCCGGCATCGGCTTGGCCATCACCGGCACCTCGCTGGCCGCCGCCGGCCTCTCGGGCAACGGCACCGAGGAGCAGGTCATGGAGTGGCTGCCGCAGATGTTCGGCGAGCCGGGCGACCTCAAGGTCGCCGCCTTCTGCTCCTCCGAGCCCGACGCCGGCTCCGACGTCGGCGCCATGCGCACCCGCGCCATCTACGACGAGGCCACCGACGAGTGGGTCATCAACGGCACGAAGACCTGGGCCACCAACGGCGGCATCGCCAACGTCCACGTCGTCACCGCCGTCGTCGACCCCGACCTGCGCACCCGGGGCCAGGCCAGCTTCATCATCCCGCCGGGCACGAAGGGCCTCTCGCAGGGGCAGAAGTTCCACAAGCACGGCATCCGCGCCTCGCACACCGCCGAGGTCGTCCTCGACCAGGTCCGCATCCCCGGCCGCTGCCTGCTCGGCGGCAAGGAGAAGCTCGACGCCCGTCTCGCCCGGGCCCGCGAGGGCGCGAAGTCGGGCGGCGCGAACGCGTCGATGGCCACCTTCGAGCGCACCCGCCCCGCCGTCGGCGCCCAGGCCGTCGGCATCGCCCGCGCCGCCTACGAGACCGCGCTGGACTACGCCAAGACCCGCGAGCAGTTCGGCAAGGCCATCGTCGAGAACCAGGCCGTCGCCTTCGCCCTGGCCGACATGAAGACCTCCATCGACGCCGCCCGCCTGCTCGTCCACCGCGCCGCCTGGATGGCCTCGCAGGGCCTGCCCTTCGACGCCGCCGAGGGCTCGATGTCGAAGCTGTTCGCCGGCGAGACCGCCGTCAAGGTCACCACCCAGGCCATGCAGATCCTGGGCGGCAACGGCTTCACCCGCGAGTACCCCGTCGAGCGCTGGTCGCGCGACGCGAAGATCTACACGATCTTCGAGGGCACCTCGGAGATCCAGCGTCTCGTCATCGCCCGCGCGATCTCGGGTGCCGCCATCCGCTGACGCTCTTCCGGTGGTCGGTGGTCGAGCCGCCGTCGGTGGTCGAGCCTGTCGAGACCCCCGCACCGACCTACCGCAGACACCACACCCCGCACCACGGCCCCGATCGGATCTCCGGTCGGGGCCGTCGTGCACTCCCTGATCGGGGGAGTCCGCACCGACGCCGAGAGGTCTAGGTTCTCGGCCCATGGCAGACGTCCGCGCGACCGCACGGCGCCTGGCCGACAGCGACGCCCTCGACGGCGGGATCCGCGTCGGCCTGGTCGCCTATGGCACGGTGCACCTGCTGATCGCCTGGCTCGCGCTGCAGCTGGCGCTCGGCGACAACGAGGGCTCGGCAGACAGCAACGGCGCGATGCACCAGCTCGCCGAGCAGCCCTTCGGGCACGCCCTGCTGTGGGCGGTGACGGCCGGCCTGGCGGTGCTCGTGGTGTGGCGGCTGCTCGAGGCCGCGGTGGGCCACCGCCATGACGACGGGGCCGAGCGCGTGCGGCACCGGCTGGGCTCGCTCGGCAAGGCGGTGATCTACGGGGCCGTCGCCTGGTCGGCGCTGAAGGTCTCGATCGGCGCGGGCGCCGGCTCCAGCGGCCGCACCACCACGGCCCGACTCATGGACCTGCCCGCCGGCACCTGGCTGGTGGGCCTGATCGGCGTCGCGGTCATCGGCTACGGCGGGCGGCACGTCGTCCGCGGGCTCTCCGAGGATCACGCCGAGCACCTCACCGGCGAGGGCCGCTCCGGTGACGCTGGCAGCGTGTACCTCGCGCTCGGCAAGATCGGCTACGTCGCCAAGGGCCTGGCGATCGCCGGCGTCGGCAGCCTTTTCGTCTACGCCGCCGTCAGCCACGACCCCGAGCGGTCCGGCGGGCTCGACGACGCCCTGCGGACCGTGCTGCGTCAGCCGTTCGGCCCCTATCTGCTGACGGCCATCGCCGCCGGCCTCGCCGCCTACGGGCTGTTCTGCTTCGCCCGGGCGCGGCATCTGTCGACGTAGAGGCGCCGACCGTCAGGCCGCACCGTCGACGCCAGCGCGACGCAGCGGCGCCGCCATCGCGTGGTAGCCGCCGTCGACGTGGAGGATCTCGCCGGTGACGGCGCGGGCCATGTCGGAGAGCAGGAAGCAGACGGCGTCGGCGGTGGGGGCGGTGTCGCGGGCGTCCCAGGGGAGCGGGGAGCGCTCGTCCCAGGCGTCGAGCACGACGTCGAAGTCGGGGATGCCGCCGGCGGCGCGGGTGTGGATCGGGCCGGCGGCCACGAGGTTCGCGCGGATGCCGTGGGCACCGAGATCGCGGGCGAGGTAGCGGTTGAGCGACTCCAGGCCGGCCTTGCACACGCCCATCCAGTTGTAGACCGCCCAGGCGGCGGAGGCGTCGAAGTCGAGCCCGACGAGGCTGCCGCCCGTGGCGGGTGCGAGCGCCTGGAGCACGCGGGCGGTCTCGGCGTAGGAGACCGTGCTGGTGCGGAACGCCTTCTCCAGGCCGGCGGGGTCGGCATCGGTCATCCGGCCCGACAGCGCGGTGCGCGGCGCGAAGGCGATCGCGTGGAGGGAGGCGTCGAGGCGGCCGTGGCGCTCGCGGATCGTCGCGATCAGCGTCTCGGCGTCCTCGGGTCGAGTGGCGTCGTAGGGGATCACGTGCTCGACGTCGAGGGTCGCGGCCGCCTGGGCCGCCTTCTCCAGGTCGCGCTCCAGCGCGGTGAGCACGACCTCGGCGCCGAGCTCACGCGCCCGGCGGGCGACGCCGTAGGCGATGCTCTCGATGGTGACGACGCCGGTCACCAGCACGACCTTGCCGGCCAGCAGGCCCGCGGCGGTCGCCTGATGCTCGGGCGATGGGTGGGACGTGGGCTGGGAGCGGTGCTCCATGACGACTCCTGAGGGGGTGGGGGCTCCTCCTCGCCGTCCGGGCCGGCGGCGATGACCCGAAGAAGATTACCGGTAAAAGACTTCCGGTGTCGGGATCGTGATGGAGGGAACACCGCCGTCGGCATTCCTCGACGAGGCGATGCGGAGGCCCGCGATGACCTAGGGTCGAGCAGGCCCGTTCTCTGGAGGATCCATGCGCCGTCGCCTCATCGCTCCCGCTCTCCTCGTGCTCGCCACCGCCACCGCGGTGACCGGTGTGGCCGTGCCGACGCTGGCCGCCGACGGCCCGCCGTCCTCGCGCACGGTGCAGGACCCCGTCGGCGATTCCGTCGTGCGCGGTGGCTTCGAGGGCGACCCCCAGCCGTCGGCCGAGCGGATCCGTCGTCAGGACCTCACCGGCGCGCGCATCACGATCGGCGCGGACCGGGTGCTGCTCACCGAGTGGCACGTCGGTCCCCTCGAGGCCAACACCATGCTCGTGTGGCGCCTCCGCTTTCGTGACGCCTCCGGCGATCTCGGCCTGCACGCGGTCTCGATCTTCCGCAAGAAGCGCACCGTCGTCACCTATCGCGACGGCATCGAGGAGCGCTGCTCCGGCGCGCGGCTGGAGATCACCGACCACCACATCGCCGCCTCGGTGCCCAAGAGCTGCCTGCGCCTGGCCGATGGCCGCTGGGTCGGCGGGACCCTCGTGCTCAGCAACGTAGTCGCCGACAGCGGGCTGCCTCACGTCTACGACTCCACGCGCGCCTTCGACTGGGTCCGCTGAACCGGTGCCCGCCACCCGCTCCGCCCGTCAGCGCAAGGCCTCCGCGGAGGCCGGCGAGCTCGCCGAGGTCCGCATCGACCTCAGCGCCGACGAGTCCTTCGCCTACACGATCTCCTGCACGCGCTGCGAGGTGCCGCGTCCCGGCACCGGCACCCGCGCCTGGAGCACACGGCGCCGCGGCGAGGACAACGGCTACCTCGCCGCCATGGACCGCTGGATCCTCCACCTCGACGGCAAGCACCCCGACGTCACCGCGCCGTGCCTGGCGTACCTGGCCGAGGCGCAGGCGCGGCTGCAGGAGCGTCGAACCAGTCGCGGCTGAGACTGCTGGCCGGGGGGTCTCGACAGGCTCGACCACCGGATTCACGGCTCGACCGGCGGACCTTGGGCTCGACCGGCGAGGAGTCGGCGATGTGAGGTCCGACGCCTTGAGGAACACCGCCCCGCGCCCGCCGGTTGGGCCAGATGACAAGCGATCACCGAGGACGAGGCCCGTCCGACCCCGTCCGTGACCGGATGGAGATGAAGGACATGACGACGCGATTCCAGGGCCGCAGCGTGCTGATCACGGGAGCAGGCTCCGGGCTGGGCCGGGCGACGGCGGTGCGACTCGCCGCCGAGGGCGCCCGACTCGCACTCGTCGACCTCTCCGAGGACGGACTGGCCGGCACCGTCGAGGCGGTGCGGGCCGAGAGCCCCGACGCCGAGACGATCACCGTGACCGCCGACGTCTCCTCGGAGGCCGACACCCGCCGCTACGTGGAGGAGACCCTCGCGGCCTTCGGCCGCATCGACGGCTTCTTCAACAACGCCGGCATCGAGGGCCGGCAGAACCTCACCGAGGACTTCACCAGCGCCGAGTTCGACCGCGTCGTCGCGATCAACCTGCGCGGCGTCTTCCTCGGCCTCGAGCAGGTGCTCGCCGTGATGCGGCGCCAGGGCTCAGGCGCGGTCGTGAACTCCGCCAGCGTCGGCGGCATCCGCGGCATCGGCAGCCAGTCCGGCTACGCCGCCGCCAAGCACGGCGTCGTCGGCCTGACCCGCAACTCCGCCGTCGAGTACGGCGAGTTCGGGGTGCGCGTCAACGCCATCGCCCCCGGAGCCATCTGGACGCCGATGGTCGAGGGCTCCATGCGCCAGCTCGACGCCGACGACCCCCGTGGCGCCGCCGAGCAGTTCATCCAGGTGAACCCCGCCAAGCGGTACGGCGAGGCCCACGAGATCGCCTCCGTGGTGGCGTTCCTGCTCTCCGACGACGCCTCGTACGTCAACGCCGCCGTGCTGCCGATCGACGGCGGCCAGTCCGCGAAGTACTGAGGCACCGGGCCTGATCCCGGGACGCAGCACGCCCGCAGCCGTCAGACTGCGGGCGTGCTCGGACTCGGACGGCCCCTCGCCTGCGCGTTCGCGACGCTCCTGCTCGCGGGCTGCGGCCTGGTCGGCGGATCGGACGAGTCGAGGGGCGCGAGGCCGAAGGCCACGCCCACGAGGGAGCCGACGCTGCCGGACGATCTCCTGAGCCTCGACGGCGTCCTGGAGCTCGACGGCCCCTGCGCCTGGCTGCGGGTCGAGGCGACGAGGTACGCGCTGCGTCTCGACGATCAGACCCGGCCGGTGGGCCGTGACCTGGTGCTCGCCTTCGGCGGGGCGGGCGGCACGCGGATGACGCTGGCCAGCCAGGGTGAGACGACCCACGCCGTCGGCACCAGGATCCACCTCCAGGCCCTCCCCGAGCGATGCCGCGCGGGAGCCGATCGCGCTGTGGACGCCCTCTCGGTCGGGCCAGGCACCTTCGTCGTCGACGTGGCGCCTCCCTGGGCGAAGCCCTGATCCGGGGCCCTGATCTCAGGACGCAGCACGCGCGCAGCCGTCAGACTGCGGGCGTGCTCGTACTCGGGCGGCCCCTGTCATGCGCGCTCGCGACGCTCCTGCTCGCGGGCTGCGGCCCGGCCACCGACTCCGAGCGGACGGACCGGCTGGGCGCCCCGGAGGTCACGACGACGCTCGACGGCGTCCTCGAGCTGTTCGGGAAGTGCGCCTGGCTCCGGGTCGGCGACACCCGCTACGCCCTGCGCCTCAGCGACCTCACGCGCGACGGGAACGCGCTGGTCTCCAGGATCGACGACCCGCGCCTGCCGTCGACGGTGCCGGTGGCCCGGCGTGGCCAGGACTTCGCGCCGACCGGTCTGGTGCTCGACCTCAGCGGCGTCCCGGAGCGGTGTCGGGAGGGGGCGCAGCGCGCGTTCGAGGTCACGGGCTACTCCGTCGCGTATGTGACGACGGGGAGCCGCCTGCCGACGCCGTGAGCGCCTAGAGCTCCGCGACGGCCGCCTTGAGGTCCGCGTGGCTCCACCACGTCGGGGCGTCGAGCCCGGCGGTGGCCGCCTGCAGCTCGAGCATGCTGCGGTCGAGCGCCTCGAGGCAGGCGCAGATCTCCGAGCAGGTCGGCACGTGACCGAGCGCGTGCACGGCGGTGGCCCGAGCGGCGGCGCGCTCGAGCGGCGCGTGGAGGAGCGTGCCCTCGCGGCGCATCTCGGTGATGAAGACGGGGTCGAGGAACACGTCGGCCAGGCGACGCAGATCCTCCCCGGTGGCCCGACGCCAGGCGTCGGTGCCGGTGGGGTGGTGAGGCACAGTGCCCCTCCCAAAGTGACGGGCGGCGTCCGGGTGACGCCGTAGGGGACGTTATGGCAGCCGATGCCCGTGGGGGCTCACCCGATCGGCGCGGCCGGCCTCCGCACCGCGAGCACGGTGGTGTCGTCGCTGCGCTCGCCGTCGACGACGTCGATGAGCCGGTCGACCCAGCGGGCGAGGTCCTGGGCCACCGGGGCCACGAGGGTGCCCTCCGGTCCGGGCTCGGCGGCGCGGCGCAGCTCCTCGCTCGTGGCCTCGAGGTCGCGGTCGCGACGCTCGTGGAGGCCGTCCGTGTAGGCCAGCAGGGTGGCGCCCAACGGCAGGTGGCCGACGAACGACTCGGCGACGCCCGCGCCGACGCCGAGGATCGGCCGCGAGATGCCCTCGAGGCGACGGGCCGTCCCGTCGATGAGGACGAGCGGAGCGGGGTGGCCGGCGTTGACCATGGCGATCTCCCCGCTGGCGGTGTCGACGACGACCACCAGCGCCGAGGCCACCTGGTCCTCGAGCAGCTCGACCATCATCGCGTCGAGGACGTCGAGGCTGCGCGCAGGCTCCTGGCCGGCGAAGAGGTAGGCCCGCAGGGCGGTGCGGATCTGGGTCATCGCGGCGACGGCCTCGACGCCGTGCCCGGCGACGTCGCCGATGGTGAAGGCGACGCGGCCGTCGCGAAACTCCACGCAGTCCCACCAGTCGCCGCCGAGCTGCACCTCGCTGGCCGGCACGTAGCGCGAGACGACCTCGAGGCCGCCGATCTCGCGCACGACGTCGGTGACGACGGAGCGCTGCAGCGACTCGGTGACCGCGATCTGCTCGCGCGAGCGATGCAGCAGCAGGCCGGCGGTGTGGGAGCGGACGCCGTTGGCGAGCTCGTGCTGGGAGGGCGTCCACGGGTGGGAGGTGTGGCGGACGACGGCGCGCCAGGCGTCGAAGGACTTGCGCGGGGAGAGCCGCACCTCGGGGCCCTCGCCGGAGTAGAGCTTGGCGTTGGCGGGGTCGCCGCCCCACTCGACCACGCGCGGCATCTCGGGCCGGAACCACATGAACCAGCGGTCGGCGGCGCTGCCGACGACCATCGCGCCCGCGGCGGTGTCGGAGTGCTGCTCGAGCTCGGGATCGAGCGCGGCGAGATGGTGGGAGGCGTTGGCCTCGCCGTCGGGCCGTCGCAGCAGGGCGGCGATCCGGTGCAGCGCCGGCTCCGGGGGGACGAGCCCGCAGGTGGTGATGACGCCGTTGAAGTAGAGCGCGACGCCCTGGGCCTCGATGACCTCGCGGGTGGCGGGGTGCTGCACGAGGACGTCGAGGATGCCGTCGCCGGCGCCGACCATCGCCGCGGTGAGATCGGCGAGCAGGGTCTGGCCGCGCAGCGTCTCCTCGCGCTGGTCGCTGCGCTCGCGCTCGGCCATCATCTGCGAGGCGATCTGACCGAGGAACTCCGAGGCGGCGCGGGCCTCGTGGCTGGGCCGGTGCGGCCCGGAGTAGTGGTGGCAGGCGATGAGGCCCCACAGCTGTCCGTCGACGATGAGCGAGACCGACATCGACGCCGTGACGCCCATGTTCGAGAGGTACTCCACGTGGATCGGGGAGACGCTGCGCAGCGAGGAGAACGAGAGGTCGAGCGGCTGCTCGGTGCCGGGGTCGAGCACCGGCACCATCGGCACCGGGCGGTAGGAGATGTCGGCGATCAGCCGGATCCAGTTGACGGTGTAGAGCCGCCGGGCCTGGGCGGGGATGTCGGTGGCGGGGTAGTGCAGGCCGAGGAACGGGTTGAGGTCGTCGCGACGGTCCTCGGCGATGACCTCGCCGTTCCAGTCCTGGTCGAACCGGTAGACCATGACGCGGTCGAAGCCGGTGACCGCGCGGATCTCCTGGGCGAGGCGGTCGGCCAGGGCGGGCACCGTGCGGGCGTCGACGAGCCGGGCCATCGCCGAGCGCGCCGACTGGTAGCTGAGCATGACGCTGTCGGGCGCCACCGCCTCGATCTCGACGACGATGCGCTTGCCCGAGCGGTGGATGGCGACCTCGACCCAGCGTCCGCGCAGCGATCCGGCATCGGCGGCGTCGAGCGGCACCGACGGCAGCCGGACGCTGAGCGGCTCGCCGCGCACGGCGTCGGCGTGGTCGACGGCCCGGGTGCCGAGCTCCTCGCCGAGCAGCTCGCCGACCGGGAGCCCGAGCGCGTCGTCGGCCGAGACGCCGAGCAGCTCGCCGAGGTTGGCCGACGCCATGACGATCCGCAGGCCGGGCTCGTCCAGCGCGAGCAGGACGCCGTGCGGCTGGATCGCGCCGGGGATGTGGATCGGCTCCTGCGCGCAGGTGTCGAGGTCGGCCGGCGGCCGGTGGGCCGGGCTGTGGTCGGCGGGGTCGACGTACGTCACTGCGGTGTGCTCCCGGGGCGTTCCCCTGTGCTCGCCCGGAGCCCCGAAGGTCGGGGAGGCCCACCCGCGCGGGAGGGCGGGGCCACGCGGTGCCTCCGACACTACGTGACACGTCACGTCGCCGTCATCCATCCCCGACCGGGCGAGGTGGACCACCCGGTGGGCCGGACGGCCCATCGGGTGATCACGCGGGACGAGGTGCCCGCCGCGCTGCGCTCGGTCAGCTGAAGATCGAGACGCCTCCGGGGCCGATCAGCAGGCCCACGATGACGATGACGATGCCCAGCAGCACGTCGCCGCGCACTGCGCGGACGATGCCGTAGACGACGAGGACGACGGCGATGAGCCAGAGGATGAGGTGCAGCACGGGACACTCCTTCGTGACGGCCGGCAGAGGGTTCCCGAGAGCACCGGACCAGGAGAGCCTCGCCGGGGCCGCGGTCGGCGAAACCGGGAGCGGCGCCCGATACCCCTCCGGGCGAGCCGGTCGCCGCGGGCGCCCGGCCGCTCAGGCTCAGCGCGGCACGCGGATGTCGTACTGCGCGATCTTGCGATAGATCGTGGCGCGTCCCATGCCGAGCTCCTCGGCGGCCTCGCGCATCGTGATGCCGGGGCGGGTGAGCACCCGGATGATCTCGTCGCGCTCGAAGGACTCGATGCGCGAGAGCCGGCGCGTGGTGCCCGACAGCACGTCGGGCGGCAGGTGGCCGACGTCGATGACGTCGGCGCGGGTGGCGGCCTGACGCACCACCGACGCCAGCTGCGCGACGTTGCCCGGCCAGGCGTGGTCGTGGAGGGCGCGCTCGGCGGCGGGGGTGAGGTCGACCTCGCGGCCCCGCACCCGCCGCGCGAGGTGGCGGGCCAGGGCGGGGGCGTCGTCGGGACGCTCCCGCAGCGGCGGCACCTCGACGACGGCGTCGACGAGGCCCTGCAGCGCCAGCGGGAGGTCCTCGAACCGCTCGGCGGTCAGCGAGAACGGGACGGCCGGGTGACCCTCGTCGGGGCGCACGTGCAGCCGCGCCCGCTGGACGAGGTCGCGCAGTCGCTCGGCGGCCCAGGCCGGCAGCGTGTCGACCTCGCGGACGACGACGGCGGTGTGCGGCTTGGCGAGCTCGGGGGTCCACAGCGCCAGCCACGCCTCGACGTCCTGGGGCGCCGGGGCGCTGGCGGCGAGGATGCGGTCGCGGGGGAGCAGGTGCCGCGAGGCCTGGGCCAGCAGCGTCGCCCGCCCCGAGCCGCGCTCGCCGACCGCGGCCACGACGCGTCCGGCCGCGAGGGCCTGCTCTGCCTCGGCCAGGGCGTGGCGCCAGGCGGCCGAGAGGTCGTCGAGGGTGCCGGCGCCGGGCTCGAGCCGGGGCGCCTCGACGCGGAACACCTCGCCGCGGGGCGTCGGCCGCGGGGTCTGCCCGCTCGAGCGGGCCAGCATGAGGGCCGAGGTGTTGCCAGCCGCCGACTGGGCGAGGGCCAGCAGCAGGTCGGAGGACGAGCGCGACCACGTCGTCAGGTTCACCGCGCCCTCGAGGCGGCCGGTGCGCGGGTCGATGACGGGCGCGGCCGCGCAGGTGTAGGAGCACAGGCTCAGCGAGTAGTGCTCCTCCGCGCGGACCACGGTGGGCACGCGGTCGGCCAGCGCGAGGCCGAGGCCGTTGGTGCCGGCCTCGCGCTCGGCGTAGGAGAATCCGGGCGCGAGGTGCACCCCGTCGAGGGCGCGCAGCAGGGCGTGATCGCCGCTGAGGCGGTTGAGCACCAGGCCCTCGGCGTCGGTGAGCATCAGGCTGACCGGCTCGCCGGCAAGCGTGCGGTGCAGGTCGGTGAGCACCTCGGCGCCGCAGCGGTAGAACAGCGACTCCTCGTCGAGGGTGCCGGTGAAGACCGGCTGCACCTCCTCGACCGGGACGCCGTAGGCCTGGCTGCGGTGCCAGGAGGCGAGCAGGCGGTCGGGCACCGCCTCGAGCGGGGCGTCGTGCAGCCGAGCGCGCTCGAGGCCGTGAGCGTCGCCGCCGGGTCCGGCCATGTGATCGACGTTACATCCGGGGTCGGCGATCCGCTCCCGGCCGGTGTCTCACTTCGAGACACCGCGACGTCTCGAACTGAGACGTCCGCCGCCCTGGCGGGAGGCCCGGCCCGACCTACCGTCGAGAGGCAGGGGGGGGGG
>NZ_JBUZJI010000020.1:0-48098 GCF_055282735.1 Nocardioides sp. B129/18
GGCGCCGACGCGCGGCTCCGGCGCGCAGGGCGTCGATGGGCGCCGGCGCGACGCCGGTGCGCGCGGCGGCCGACTCCAGGATCTCCTCCAGCACCTGCTCGTCCATGCTCTCCACGGTCATCGCCTCGCTCGCATCTCGATCAGTCCTGGGTCCTGCTCCAGCGCCCGCATCGCCCGCGAGAGCCGGCTCTTGACGGTGCCCGCCGCCACCCCGAGCGCGGCGGCGGTCTGCTGCTCGCTGAGGTGGGCGTAGTAGCGCAGCACGACGACGCGTCGCTGATCGGCGCCGAGCCGGGCCAGGGCCCGGGTGACGGCGTCGAGGTCGTCGACCCGTGCCGTGGCGTCGGCGTCGGCCTGCTCGGGCAGGTGCTCGGTGGGCCGCTCCCCGTGCCAGCGGCGACGCCGGCTGGAGGCGAGGGCGTTGACGAGCATGCGGTGCACGTAGGCGTCGCGGTCGTCGGCGGCGCGCACGCGGCCCCACTTCAGCAGGCAGCGCTCGAGCGTCGTCTGGACGACGTCCTCGGCCTCGGCCGGGGTGCAGCCCAGCAGCACCGCCGAGCGCACGAGCCGCGGCCAGCGGGCCTCGACGTACTCGCTGAAGTCGTCCACGCCCTCCTGACGCCGATGCCCCGCCGTTCGGTTCCGTGGAACCTCAGCGGGCGGACGCGGCATGCACCGCATCCTGCACGCCCGCGGGGCACACGTGCACCGAGACGGCCTCGAGCTGCGGCAGCGCGGCGTGCAGCGCGGTCTCGACGTCGGCGGCCACGCGGTGGGCGGCGGCGAGGTCGAGGGAGGCCGAGGCGGTGACGCCGACCTCCGCGCGCAGCCGGTGGCCAAGCCACCGCAGCCGCACCGGCTCCTGCGCCAGAACGCCCGGCACGCTCAGGATCGCGGTCTCGGCACGCGCCACCAGGGCGGGGTCGACGCCGTCGAGCAGTCGACGTCCGACGTCACGGGCGGCGCCGCGCAGCACCGCGAGGATCGCGACGGTGATGAGCAGGCCGACCACCGGGTCGGCCCACTCCAGGCCGGCCATCGCGCCGAGGGCGCCGAGCACCACGGCGAGCGAGGTGAACCCGTCGGCGCGGGCGTGCTGGCCGTCGGCCACCAGCGCGGCCGAGCCGATGCGGCGTCCGACGCGGATGCGGAAGCCGGCGACGAGCTCGTTGCCGGCGAAGCCGATGACGCCGGCGAGGATCACCGCGAGCGGGTGGCTCAGCGGCTGCGGGTCGGCGAGGCGACGGATCGACTCGTAGCCGGCCACCACCGCCGAGAGCGCGATCATCGCGACGATGAAGACGCCCGCGAGGTCCTCGGCGCGCCCGAGGCCGTAGGTGTAGCGCCGCGAGGCGCCGCGCCGCGCGAGCACGAAGGCCAGCCACAGCGGCAGCGCGGTGAGGGCGTCGGAGAGGTTGTGCACGGTGTCGGCCAGCAGCGCCACCGAGCCGGTGAGCACGACGACGACCGCCTGCAGCGCCGCCGTGGCCAGCAGCACGACCAGGCTGATCTTGAGCGCCCGCACGCCCTCCTCGCTGGCCTCGAGCGCGGAGTCGATCGCGTCGGCGGCGTCGTGGCCGTGCGGGCGCACCGCGTGGAGCACGGCGTGCCGGACCCGCGACACCAGTCCCCCGGGATGACCGTGCTCGTGGTGGTGCTCGTGGTCGTGGCCGTCCTCGTGTTGCTCGCCCATGACCTCAGCGTAGACACATGAACATATGTTCATCCAATTGCGAGCAGGTAGCCTGCCCTCATGGGTCACGGGGGCGAGGGCGGCGACCGCGCCGTCCGCACGCGCCTCGACCTCGCCACCGCACGCCAGGTGGCCACCACACTGCAGGCCCTGGCCACGCCGAGCCGGCTGCTGATCCTCTCCACGCTGCAGGAGGGCCCGCACTCGGTGGGCGACCTCGCGGTCGCGGTCGGCATGGAGCAGTCGGCGGTCTCCCACCAGCTGCGCCTGCTGCGCAACCTCGGCCTGGTCGACGGCGAGCGCAAGGGCCGCACCATCGAGTACCGCCTCTTCGACGACCACGTCGCCGAGCTGCTCGAGCAGGCGCTCTTCCACGCCGAGCACGTGCGCCTGGGCCAGTCCGACCGCTGACGCGCGGGCTCACGACGGCAGCAGCCGTCGCACCTCCTCGACGAGCAGCCGCACCGGCAGCTCGGGGTCGAAGGCCCGCTGGACGCCGAGGCCCACGCCCAGCGCGAGCAGCCGCGTGGCGACGTCGAGGGCGGGGGCCGGCAGCTCCACGCCGTGCTCGGCGGCCTGGTCGGCGAGCAGGTCGGCCAGCGCCTGGGTGACCATCCGGCGCCGCTGCGCCAGCGCCTCGCGGATCTCCTCGGAGTGCCGCGCCGAGGTGGCGAACTCCACCTCGAAGGCGGTCCAGCCGACGTCGCCGATGTTCTCCTCGGCCCAGCGGCCGAACGCCTCGACGCGCGCGCCGAGCCCGTCCGCGGTCACCAGCGCCTCGATCAGGGCGCCGACTCGCTGGTCCTGCAGCGACTCCAGCACCGCGAGTCCGAGCTCGTGCTTGGTGGCGAAGTTGGAGTAGACCGCGCCCTTGGTGAAGCCCGCGGCCTGGGCCACCTGCAGCAGCGAGGTGGCGTTGTAGCCCTCGGCCAGGAAGAGCCGCTCGGCGGTGGCGACGAGGGCGGCCCGGGTGCGGGCCTGCGTCTCGGTGCGCGTCAGCCGGGCCATGGACAGCGACCCTATCAGTCCGATACCGTCGGAATCCGGATACCACTGGTCTTTCGACGGGAGCGCCATGACGACCACCCGCGGCCTCGCGATCGGCTGCGGCGGCACGCTGGGCCTGGCCTGGACCGCCGTCGCCCTCGCCGCCGTCGAGCGCGCGCTCGACTGGGACGTCCGCACCGCCGACGTCCTGCTCGGCACCTCGGCCGGCGCCGAGGCGGTGGCGATCCTCGGCTCCGGGCGCACCCCCAGCGCCCTCCTCGCCGCGCTCGACGACGCACCGGGCGCCGACCCGCTCCTGCGCCAACACCTGCACCACCCACCCCGCGCGCTGCCGCCGCTGCCGCGTCCGGCCCTGCCGGCGGCCGGCCTGGTGCGCGCCGGCCTGCGCGAGCGCAGCGCCTACACCGCCTTGGCGGGCCTGCTCCCCCGCGGCACCGGCGACGCCGCGTGGCTGCGCGACCTCGGCGCCGGCCTCGCCGACCCGCACGGCTGGGTCGCGCACCCGCGCACCTGGATCGTCGCCACCGACCTCGCCTCCGGGCAGCGTCTGGCCCTCGGCTCGCAGGACGCGCCCCGCGTCGACCTCGGCACCGCGATCGCGGCGTCGTGGGCCATCCCGGGCTGGCTCCCGCCGGTCACGGTGGCCGGACGACGCCTCGTCGACGGCGGCACCTCCTCCTCGGTCTCCGCCGACCTGCTGCTCCCCCTCGGTCTCGACGAGCTGGTCGTCGTCGCGCCCATGACCGGGGCCGGCGGACGTCCGGCCCGCGGCGCCGCGCGGCTCGAGCGGCTGCTGCGCGGCCAGATGACCCGCGGCCTCGACCGCGAGATCGCCGCGCTCGAGGCCGCCGGCACCCGCGTCGTGCGCCTCGAGCCCACGCCCGCGGACCTCGACGCCATGGGCTCGAACCTCATGGACGCCCGCCGGCGCCCCACCACCCTCGCCACCGCCCGCCGCACCCTGCCCGCCACCGTGGCGGCAGCCCTCGACCACGCAGGAGCCCGCGCATGAGCCCCTCCCCCCAGCCGTCCGCCGACCATCACGAGGTCGTCGTCATCGGCGCCGGCGTGTCCGGCATCGCCGCGGCCATCCGGCTGCGCGAGGCCGGCGTCGAGGTGGTCGTCCTCGAGAAGGCCGACGCCTTCGGCGGCACCTGGCGCGCCAACACCTATCCCGGCTGCGCCTGCGACGTGCCCTCCGGGCTCTACTCCTTCTCCTTCGCGCCCAACCCCGACTGGTCGCGCCTGTTCGCCACGCAGCCGGAGATCCTGGCCTACGTCGAGCGGGTCGCCCGCGAGCACGGGCTCGAGGACGTCACGCGCTTCGGCGTCGAGATGACCTCGGCCCGCTGGACCGGCGAGCACTGGCGCCTGGAGACCAGCGACGGGCCGCTCACCGCCCGGTTCGTCGTCGGCGCCGCCGGGCCGTGGAACGAGCCGGCCGTGCCCGACCTGCCCGGCCTCGCCGACTTCCCGAGCACCGTCTTCCACTCCGCCCGCTGGCGTCACGACCACGACCTCGCAGGACGACGCGTGGCCGTCGTCGGCACCGGCGCCTCGGCGGTGCAGTTCGTGCCGAAGATCGTGCCCGACGTCGCCGCGCTCCACCTCTTTCAGCGCACCGCGCAGTGGGTGCTGCCCAAGCCCGACCACGCCGTCCCGCGCGCGGAGCGCTGGGCGATGCGACTGCCGCTGGCGCAGCGCCTGCTGCGCGGCGTCGAGTACGGGCTGATGGAGGCGCTCGGTGTCGGGTTCCGCCACCCCCGCCCGCTGATGGACGCCGTCCAGGCCGTCGGCCGCGCCCACCTGCGCGCCGCCGTGCGCGACCCCGACCTGCGGGCCCGCCTGACCCCCGACTACACCATCGGCTGCAAGCGGATCCTCTTCTCCAACTCCTACCTGCCGGCCCTGACCCGCGAGCACGTCGAGGTGCATGCCACCGCGGTCGAGCGCATCGAGGGCAGCACGGTCGTGGGCGCCGACGGCAGCCGCGCCGAGGTCGACACGATCATCCTCGGCACCGGCTTCCACATCCTCGACATGCCGGTGGCCGACCTCATCCGCGGCGCCGACGGCCGCTCCCTCGCCGAGGTCTGGCAGGGCTCGCCGGAGGCCTACCTCGGCACCGTCGTCACCGGCTTCCCGAACGCCTTCCTCGTCCTCGGCCCCAGCCTCGGCACCGGTCACTCCTCGGCCTTCGCGATCCTGGAGTCGCAGGTGGCCTACCTCGTCGACGCCGTGCTCCACGCGCGGCGCAGCGGCACCGTGCTCGACGTGCGCGCCGGCGCCCAGGCCGCCTACGTCGCCCAGGTGCAGCACGCCCTGGCGGGCACCGTCTACGAGGCCGGCGGCTGCGCGAGCTACTACCGCGACGTCAACGGCCGCAACAGCTTCAGCTGGCCGTGGTCCACCGGCGCCCTGCGGCGTCGGGTCAGCCGCTTCGACCCCGCCGTGTTCCGCAGCACCTCCCCCTCCCGCCCCGACCGCCCGACCCCTCAGGAGATCCCCGCATGAGCCGCTACCCCTCGATCGAGCTCGACGGCGCCCTCGTCGCCATCACCGGAGCCGCGCGCGGCATCGGCCGCGAGACCGCGCGGGCCTTCGTCGCCCGCGGCGCCCGGGTGGCCATCGGCGACCTGGACGCCGAGCTGGCCGCCACCACCGCCGCCGAGCTCGGCGAGCGCGTCACCGCCCACGCCCTCGACGTCACCGACCGCGCCTCCTTCGAGGCCTTCCTCGCCGCCGCGGAGCAGGCCCACGGCCGTCCCCTCGACGTGCTGGTCAACAACGCCGGCGTCATGCCCAACGGCGCGTTCCTCGCCCAGTCCGACGCCCTCGACGAGCTGACGATGCAGGTCAACGTCTTCGGCGTCATCCACGGCATGCGCAGCGCGGTGCCCGGCATGGTCGAGCGTGGACGCGGCCACGTCGTCAACGTCTGCTCGCTGGCCGGCAAGGTGCCGCTGAAGGGCCTGGCGGTCTACAACGCCAGCAAGTTCGCCTCCGTCGGCCTCACCGCCGCCACCCGGCTCGAGCTCGACCGCACCGGCGTCAGCGTCACCGCCGTGCTGCCCAGCGCCGTGCGCACCGAGCTCTCGTCGGGCATCGACTTCGGGATGCTGCCGGCCGTCGAGCCGCAGGAGGTGGCCGAGGCCGTGGTGCGCTCGGTTCGCACCCGGGCCGCCGAGATCGCCGTGCCCGGCTACGTCGGCCGCGCCTCGACGCTCTCGGCGCTGCTGCCCGAGCCGGTGATGCGCGGCCTGCGCCGCGCGGTGCGCGACGACCGCGCCATCACCGCCGTCGACGACGCCGTTCGCGGGCGCTACCTCGAACGGATCAGCCGCCGCTGAGCCGCGCCCGATCGGCGCCGGGTCGGTGCGCGGTCAGTGCTGGGTCAGCGCTCGTGCTCGCCCTTGATGACGAAGAACGAGCCGCGGATGGTGCCGGCGAGCTTCGAGCGCTGCCGGGCGAACTTGAACCGGTCGACGAGCTCGTCGGGCACCTCCATGCCGTCGGAGAGCTTGAACCCGACGGCCCGCTTGCCACCCGCGTCGAGGGTGTAGAGCACGTTGATGGCCAGGCCCGACTCGTAGAACACGTGGGTCCAGCGGACGCCGTCGACCTCGAGCTCGCTGACCTCCAGCGGCGTCGAGGCGATGACGAGGTCGCGCTCCTCGCGCAGCACCCGATGCACGTACTCGACGATCTCGGGGGCCTCGGCGGCCGGCGTCGTGGTGAAGGCGTGACCGTGCTTGGTGGAGAAGTAGCGCGCCTCGTTGGCCCGCAGCCCGGCCAGCGCGTCGGCCACCGGCGAGGACTCCAGCCCCACGGTCGAGACGTCCTTGAAGTCGACGACGTACGGCACGGGAACCTCCTGGCAGCGGGCGGACGGGCAGCCCCACGCTAGCGCCGCGACGCCCCCGGCGTCCCCGGTGCGCTCGGAGGTCAGACCGAGGCGCTCAGCTCGTCGGCGGCGACGACCCGCAGCTCGGAGTCGTGGGCCACGTGCACCGGCCACGGCGTGTGCGGGGCGAGGGTGCGCACCCAGGCGAGGTCGCCGTCCTCGCGCCCCGCGCCGGGCCGGGCGTAGAGGAAGACCGGCACGACGTCGGGCTCCTCGGCCAGGCTCGTGAGCAGCGGGGTGAGCCGGGCGAGGTCGTCGGCATCGGGTCGGCGCGGGAGCTCCTCGAGCTTGGCCGAGTGCTGGCAGTGGCCCTCGCGGAGGAAGAGGATCCAGATCTGCGGGGCCGCGAAGCCGAGGGGCTCCATGAGGAGGCGCCACAGGCGCTCGAGATCGGCCTGGCTGCGCACCACCGGCAGTTCCTGAGGGCTGAGGCGGGGAGTGTCGTCGTGATCGCTCATGCCCCCACCCTGCGCCGGATCGCCACCGTCCTGCAGACGCTCTCCACAGGGCCGCCGACCCAGCCTCCCGGTCAGGCCCGGAGGGCGATCCAGTACCGGCGCACCAGGCCGTGCCCGTCCTCCGCGACGACCTCCTCGAGGACGCCCCCGTGCCGCTCGATCGTCCCGATGGAGCCGAGGTTGTCGTCCAGGCACACCAGCAGGAGGCGCTTCATCCCGACGGCTCGGGCCTCGTCCAGCACCTGCCCCAGCGCCCATGTCGCGAGGCCGCGGCCCCGCGCCGAGGGTCGGACGCCGTAGCCGACGTGTCCCTGCCACAGCACGCGGTCGTCGGTGAACGGGCGCAGCACGATGGCCCCGAGCACCTCGTCGTCCTCGACGATCCACCAGAACCGGGCCGGGCGGTCACGCAGGCGCTCGATCCAGGCCGCGAAGCCGGCAGCGCTCTCCACCTCGTCGTCGGGGCCGATCCCGAAGCCGTCCTCGTGCAGACCCGGACCCCACTCGGCGTGGGACTCGCCCCAGGCGCGGTGGAGCGCGACGTCGGGCTCGACGAGCTCGGGCACTGCCCACCCCTCCTCCCCGACTCGACGTCAGGCTCTCGCGCTCGGGCGCGGTCGAGGCCAGAATCTGGCCATGGACATCTCGGGACCGCAGCCGACCAGCCGTGGCTGGTACGCCCTGGCTGATCGCCAACGCTACTTCGACGGCGCTCGATGGACCGAGCACGCGGCACCGCTGACCCCGCGCGCCGCCGGGATCAGCAAGGCGCCGGTGACTCCGCGCCCCTCGAACCCCGTGCAGGCGCTCGCGATCGCCTTCAGCCGCTACGCGGACTTCGAGGGACGCGCGACCCGACCGGAGTTCTGGTGGTACACCGTCATCCAGGCCGCGGTGCTCGTGCCCATCGCCCTCAGCGTCAAGATCGACCCCGCCACCGGCGGACCGACCAACCTCCTCTGGGTCGTGATCCCGGTGGTGATGATCGCGACGCTCGTCCCATCCGTCGCGATCACCGTGCGACGGCTCCACGATGCCGACCTGAGCGGGAGGTGGATCCTGCTCTGCGCGATGCCCGCCGTCGGCACCCTCGTCCTCACCGTCCCGATGCTCCTGCCGAGCACCCGGACCTTCAACCGCTTCGGTCCCCCGCCGACCCCGCACAAGGCCCGCTGAGGGATCAGATGCGATCGGGCGCGGCGCTCCAGCCGGTGAGCCGATCGATCGCCGCGTCGCGGTGCCGGGCGATCCGCGCGAGGGCGTCCTCGCACGCGGGCGTGCGGTCGGCGTCGGTGACCCGCGCCGGGTTGATCGCGACGCCTGAGGCCCACGCGGCGATGTCGGGCTCGGCGCCCCAGGCGGCCGCCGAGCGCAGCCCGCGGACCTGCATGGCGGCCCAGTCCTCGAGGCGGTCGCCGAAGGGCACCGGGTGGCACAGCGCGTTGCGGGTCGCGTCGTCGGTGCGCGTGGCCTCGACGTAGCCCACCAGCGCGGCGCTGAAGCACGGGAAGCCGGAGCGCACGGGCTGCAGCGTGATCCGCTCCGGCGACCACACCGGCACCAGGGGACGGTGCCGCAGGCCGTCGGCGGCGCAGTGCACCACCAGCGCGTCCGGGCCGACGTCGACGGTGCCGTCGTCGCAGACCAGGCGACCCTCCTCGACCCGCCGCACGTGCCCGAGCCGCACGACGTCGGCGATGCTGCGCAGCAGGTCCAGCTCCCAGCGACCCAGCGTGGGGGCCTTGGCCATCGTCGGACGGCGCGCGGGATCGAGGCGGAGCAGGACGCCGGCGTCCTCGAGGCGCAGCATCAGGTCGTCGAGCGAGTCGGCGCTCGCCGCGCCCTCGACGATCTCGGCGACCATGCCCTGGAAGGCCTCCGGCTCCGGCTGCACCCGGGCCCGGTCGAGCATCCACGGCTCGCGCGGGCGCACCCAGGTGATCGCGCCGGGGTCGACGCCGTGCTGCAGCAGCCACACGCACGCGTCGGTGGCGGTCTTGCCCGAGCCCACCACCACGTGACGCCGCGCGGGCCCGGCGTCCGGAAGGTCGTTGACGGCCACCACTCGCGCCCCCGGCCCCACCTCGAACGGCGGCGGCACCTGGCTGGGGATCCGCGGCGCGAGATAGCGCGCATCGACCACTCGCGCCGACGGCGCGACCGCCAGCTCGACGCCGTCCTCGAGGCGCCGCACCCGCAGGCCCGCGTCGTCGTCGAGCACCTCGTGGCCGCCGAGGAACTGCACCCGCCCCGTGGCCTCGAGCCGTCGCAGCACGCGCTGGTAGTACTCGGTGATCTCGGCGGCATCCGAGCGCACCTGCAGCCCCGCCTCGGGCCCCTCGGTCTGCAGCGCTCCCCCGCCCAGGACCTCGGAGGCGACGCCGTAGAAGCAGGCGGCCTGATGCAGCCGCACGAACGGATACGCCTGCAGCCAGTGCCCGCCCGGGGCGTGCTGCCGGTCGACGAGCACGACGCTGCCCTCGCCGTGGTCGACCAAGGTGTCGACGAAGGCCATCGCTGAGGCCCCCGCCCCGATGACCAGGTGGTCGGCCGTGATCGTCTCCCGAGCGCTCATGGCTCGATCGAACCATCCGGCCGGTGGCCACAACGCGGCCGGGCCGGCCTCCCCGAGGGGAGACCGGCCCGGTCTCGGTGACTGCGCTGAGGATCAGCTGCAGCCGGAGGTGCTGCCGCAGCCCTCGCAGACGTAGCAGGAGCCGGCGGGGCGCATCTTGGTGCCGCAGGTGAAGCACAGCGGGCTGTCGACGGCGGTGCCGGTGATCTTCTCCAGCAGCTCGGCGGAGGTGTGGGCCTCCTTGACCTCGGCCTCGGCGGCGGGCTCGGAGACCGGGAGGGCCTCCATGCGCACCTCGGGCTGCACCGGGGTGACGTCGATCAGCTCGGCGGCCGAGCCGGTCTCCTCCAGCGGCTCGTAGGAGCCGGTCTCGAGGTAGCGCTGGCGCTCCTCGGCGGAGTAGATGCCCAGCGCCTGACGCTGGTCGTAGGGCAGGTAGTCCAGCGCGAGGCGACGGAAGACGTAGTCCATGAGGGACTGCGACATGCGCACGTCGGGGTCGTCGGTGAGGCCGGCGGGCTCGAAGCGCAGGTTGGTGAACTTCGAGACGTAGGTCTCCAGCGGGACGCCGTACTGCAGGCCGATCGAGACGGCGATCGAGAAGGCGTCCATCACGCCGGCCAGGGTCGAGCCCTGCTTGCCGAGCTTGAGGAAGATCTCGCCCAGGGTGCCGTCGTCGTGGGCGCCGGAGGTCATGTAGCCCTCGGCACCGCCCACGGTGAAGGAGGTCGTGCGGGAGACGCGCGACTTCGGCAGGCGCTTGCGGGTGGGGGCGTAGACGACCTTCTCGACGACCTTGGTCTCGACCTCGGCGGAGTCGGCCGCGGCCTTGTCGGCGGCGTCCTTCTTGGCCTTGCCGCCACCGTCGGCGAGAGGCTGGCCGACCTTGCAGTTGTCGCGGTAGATCGCGGTGGCCTTGAGGCCGAGCTTCCACGACTGCAGGTAGACCTCCTCGATCTCCTCGATCGTGGCGTCCTCGGGCAGGTTGACGGTCTTGGAGATGGCGCCGGAGAGGAACGGCTGGCAGGCCGCCATCATCCGCACGTGGCCCATGGGCTTGAGCGAGCGCTGGCCCATCGCGGTGTCGAAGACCTCGTAGTGCTCGCGGCGCAGGCCGGGGGCGTCGACGACGTGGCCGTTCTCGGCGATGTAGGAGACGATCGCCTCGACCTGCTCCTCGACGTAGCCGAGCTTGCGCAGGGCCCGCGGGATGGTCTGGTTGACGATCTGCATGGAGCCGCCGCCGACGAGCTTCTTGAACTTCACCAGGGAGAAGTCGGGCTCGATGCCGGTGGTGTCGCAGTCCATCATGAAGCCGATGGTGCCGGTGGGCGCGAGCACCGAGGCCTGGGCGTTGCGGAAGCCGTTGATCTTGCCGAGCTCGACGACCTTGGCCCACTCGACGGTGGCCAGGCGGTGGGTCTGGGCGTCGGCGATCGCCAGCGGACGCACGGCGTCGTTGGCGGCCTGGTGCTTGCGCATGACGCGCTGGTGGGCCTCGGCGTTGCGGCCGTAGCCGGCGTAGGGGCCGACGATGCCCGCGAGCTCGGCGGAGCGGCGGTAGGAGGTGCCGGTCATCAGCGAGGTGATGGTGGCCGCCATCGCCCGGCCGCCCTCGGAGTCGTAGCCCAGGCCCATGGCCATGAGCAGCGCGCCGAGGTTGGCGTAGCCGATGCCGAGCTGGCGGTAGTCGCGGGTGGTCTGGCCGATGGGCTCGGTCGGGAAGTCCGCGAAGCAGATGGAGATGTCCATCGCGGTGATGATGAGCTCCACGGCCTTGGCGAAGAGCTCGGCGTCGAAGGTGTCGTCGTCCTTGAGGAACTTCAGCAGGTTCAGCGACGCCAGGTTGCACGAGGAGTTGTCGAGCGACATGTACTCCGAGCACGGGTTGGACGCGGTGATGCGGCCGGTCTCGGGGTTGGTGTGCCAGTCGTTGATGGTGTCGTCGTACTGCAGGCCCGGGTCGGCGCACTCCCACGCGGCGGTGGCGATCTTGCGGAAGAGGTCGCGGGCGTCGACGCGCTCGATGACCTCGCCGGTCTTGCGGGCGCGCAGGCCGAAGTCGGTGCCCTCCTCGACGGCGCGCATGAACTCGTCGCTCACGCGCACGGAGTTGTTGGCGTTCTGGTACTGCACCGAGGTGATGTCGGCGCCGCCGAGGTCCATGTCGAAGCCGGCGTCGCGCAGGGCGCGGATCTTGTCCTCCTCCCGCGCCTTGGTCATGACGAACTCCTCGATGTCGGGGTGGTCGACGTCGAGGACGACCATCTTGGCCGCGCGACGCGTGGCGCCGCCGGACTTGATGGTGCCGGCCGAGGCGTCGGCGCCGCGCATGAAGGAGACCGGGCCCGAGGCGGTGCCGCCGGAGGAGAGCAGCTCCTTGGAGGAGCGGATGCGGGAGAGGTTCAGGCCGGCGCCGGAGCCGCCCTTGAAGATGAAGCCCTCCTCCTTGTACCAGTTGAGGATCGAGTCCATCGAGTCGTCGACGGAGAGGATGAAGCAGGCCGAGACCTGCTGCGGGCTGGGCGTGCCCACGTTGAACCAGACGGGGCTGTTGAACGAGAAGTACTGGTGGACCAGCAGCCAGGTGAGCTCGTGCTCGAAGATCTCGACGTCGGCCTCGGTGGCGAAGTAGCCGTGCTCGCGGCCGGCCACCGTGTAGGTGCTCACGACGCGGTCGATGATCTGGCGCAGGCTCCACTCGCGGGCCTCGGAGCCGACCGCGCCGCGGAAGTACTTGGTGGTGACGATCGTGGAGGCGTTGACCGACCAGAAGTCGGGGTACTCCACGCCGCGCTGCTCGAAGACGGTCTCGCCGGTCTTCCAGTTCGTCTGGACGACGTCGCGGCGCTCCCAGGTGATCTCGTCGTAGGGGTGGACGCCCTCGGTGCTGAAGACCCGCTCGAGGCTCAGTCCGCCGGCGCGCTCGCCTGCGTCGGCCTGGCCGCCGTTCACCGTCTCGGTCATGCGCTGCTCTCCTTGGTCCCGGGGTGGGGTTGCTCGTGTGCTCGTCTGGTGGCTGGTGCTGCTGGCTGCTGCCAGGTGGTGCGGGTCGTGCTGGTGATGCTTCCTCGGAGCGCCGACATTTCTCGGGGATGACGACGTCGCGAGGGTGGCGGATGGGGAGAGGGTGGTGCGCCCGGCAGGCCGCTTCCCCACGACCTGCCGGGCGGTTCGGGTCAGCCGCCGGAGGCGGCCGAGGGGGCGAGGGCGCCCGAGGGCTCCTCGGCGGGGCGCTCCGCGCGCATCGAGGCGATCTCGGCCTCGAAGTCGGCGGCGGAGCCGAACGCGCGATAGACGCTGGCGAAGCGCAGGTAGGCGACCTCGTCGAGCGTGCGCAGCGGGCCGAGGATGGCCAGGCCGACCTCGTGGGCCGGGAGCTCGGCGCAGCCGGCCAGCCGCAGGGCGTCCTCGACCTCCTGGCCCAGGCGGGCCAGCTGGTCCTCGGTGACCGGGCGGCCCTTGCAGGCCTTGCGGACGCCGGCGACGGCCTTGTCGCGGACGAAGGGCTCGGTGGCCCCCGACCGCTTGACGACGGTCAGCTGCATCATCTCGACGGTGGTGAACCGCTTCGCGCAGGTGGAGCAGGTGCGCCGGCGGCGGATCGAGCCGCCGTCCTCGGAGACCCGGGAGTCGACGACCCGGGTGTCGGTGCCGCGGCAGTACGGGCAGTGCATCGTGGGTCCTCCTCCGGGGCGTCTGAGCGGGCGGGCGGGGTGCTGCGGGCGCGTTCGTGCCAGGCTGCGGGCGCGGGCGCTCGGACGAGCCCCGAGGGGAGCGTCCTTGTGGAGCGAGAGGCCTTCACCTGTGGACAACCAGCAGTTCGCTGTGGGTCATCCCGCATCCGATGTGAACTAGATGTGGATAACTACATCGTTGTAACTACTAGATGTTGTGCCAACCGTACGCCCGGCCCCGAGGTCGACGCAAGACGACAGACCCACTGTTTCGAGACCTGGATCACATCCGCGTAAACCCGCAGGTCAGAGCGGTCCGGACCACCACGCACACCTCCGAATCACCTCCCCGGGGGTGCGCGCGTCGGCGTGTCGGCACGACCACCGAGGGGTCACACTGGGGCGATGGGAGCGCACGGAGGACGTCGGGCCGCACCCCGGCGCGCCGTCGGCTCCCCCGCCGAGCGCCTGCGGGCGTGGGGCCCGCGGCTGGGCCTGAGCGCCGGCGTCACCGTGCTCCTCGTCGCCTGGGGCTACCTCGTCGTCCTCGCCGTCCAGCTCGGCGGCCGGGCCCGCGACGGCGCGGGGCTCGCGTGGCTGCTCCTCGCGCTCACCACCCTGGGCGCGGTCGCCTGCCTGTTCCTCTGCCTGCTGCTCGGCACCCGGCTGTGGCGCGAGCTCACCGGGCCGACGCCGAGGCCGCCGGCGCCTCCGTCCGGCACCGGGGCGAGCACCGGATCCGACGGGGACGCTCCCCCGCCTCCCCGCCCGCCCGGCGGACGCCGCGCGGCCCGCTGATCCCCGCGCGTGATCCCCGCGTGATCGCCTCGCGCGGGCGCGCGCCCGCGCTCATCTGACAGACCCCCCTGTCGAGCCTTGGGCCGACGTGGTGTGATCGAGGGTGACACCCCGATCACCCCCACCCAGGCCCGAGCCAGGAGGACGCATGCGTCTGCAGTTGTCCGAGGAGGACCGCGCGCTCCGCGACGAGCTGCGCGACTTCTTCACCACGAAGGTGCCCCAGGAGATCCGCTCCGCGGTCCTCGAGGGCCGCGAGCTCACCCGCGACCAGATCGTGGAGAGCATGCAGATCCTCAACGCCGCCGGCCTGGCGGTGCCGCACTGGCCCGTTGAGTGGGGCGGCAAGGACTGGACCGAGCTCCAGCGCCACCTGTGGCACGAGGAGCTCCAGGCCGCGGGCGTCCCGGTGCCGCTGGCGTTCAACGCCACGATGATCGGCCCGGTCATCGCGCACTTCGCCAGCCAGGAGATGAAGGAGCGCTTCCTCCCGGCCACCGCCAACCTCGACATCTGGTGGAGCCAGGGCTTCTCCGAGCCCGACGCCGGCTCCGACCTCGCCTCCCTGCGCACCACCGCGGTACGCGACGGCGACCACTTCGTCGTCAACGGCCAGAAGACCTGGACCACGCTGGGTCAGTACGGCGACTGGATCTTCACCCTGGTGCGCACCGACCCCGACGTGAAGAAGCAGGCCGGCATCTCGATGCTCCTCATCGACATGACCTCGCCGGGCCTGGAGGTGCGGCCCATCGAGCTCATCGACGGCGGCCACGAGGTCAACGAGGTCTGGTTCACCGACGTCCGCGTGCCCGCGGAGAACCTCGTCGGCGAGCTCAACCAGGGCTGGACGATGGCCAAGTTCCTCCTCGGCAACGAGCGCGTGGGCGTGGCCCCCGTCGGCGCCACCAAGCGCAACCTCGCGCGCGCCAAGGAGCTCGCCGGCGAGCAGCTCTCCGACCCGCTGGTCGCGGCCCGCTTCGCCGAGCTCGAGAACGAGCTGCTGGCCCTCGAGCTCACCGCGCTGCGCGTGGTCGCCGACTCCACCGACGGCGCCCCGCACCCGGCGTCCTCGGTGCTCAAGCTCAAGGGCACCGAGCTCCAGCAGGCCGTGGCCGAGCTGACGATGGACCTCGCGGGTCCCGCCGCGCTCGCCTCGGGCGCCGACGAGGCCAGCGCGCTGCCGGAGTGGACCCACCTGGCGACGCCCACCTACCTCAACCTGCGCAAGGCGTCGATCTACGGCGGCTCCAACGAGGTGCAGCGCCAGATCATCGCCAAGACCATCCTCGGGCTCTGAGCCCGGCGCGAGACGAGACGAGACACCCATGGACTTCACCTACGACGACGAGCAGGACGCGCTGCGCGAGGCCGTGCGCGGCCTGGTCGGCAAGGCCTACTCCGACTTCGAGAAGCGACGCCAGACCGTCGCCGCCGAGCCCGGCTACAGCGAGGACCTCTGGCGCCAGCTGGCCGAGATGGGCATCCTCGGGCTGCCCTTCGCCGAGGCCGACGGCGGCTCCGGCGCCGGCCCCACCGAGGTCGCGATCGTGGCCCAGGAGCTCGGCCGGGTCATCGCCCCCGAGCCGTTCCTGGCCAGCATCGTGCTGGCCGGCGGCCTGGTCTCCGCGGTCGGCACCGCCGAGCAGCGCGCCGAGGTACTCGGCGCCCTCTCGGCCGGCGAGCGCCTCGTGGTGCTGGCCCACGCCGAGCCCGGAGCCCTGCGCAGCGACGCCGCCACCGACGTCACCGCCACCGACGACGGCGGCTCCTGGACGCTCACCGGCGTCAAGGAGCCGGTGCCGCACGGCGCCCGCGCCGACCAGCTCGTCGTCAGCGCCGCCCTCCCCGGCGGCGGCACCGGCCTGTTCCTGGTCGACGGCGACGCCTCCGGCCTGACCCGCACCGGCTACGCCGTCTTCGACGGCACCCGCGCCGCGAAGGTCGCCTTCGAGGGCACCCCGGCGACGCCGCTCGGCGAGGCCGGGCTCGACGTCGAGACCAGCATCGCCACCATCCACGACCTCGCCCGGATCATCGCCGGCAACCAGGCCGTGGGCGCGCTCGAGACGGCCCTGCGCACCACCACGGGCTACCTCACCAGCCGCAAGCAGTTCGGCGTCACCCTCAACACCTTCCAGGCCCTGACCTTCCGCGCGGCCGACATGTACGTCTCGCTGGAGCTCACGACCTCGCTGGTCACCTGGGCCACGATGGTGCTCGCCGAGGGCGACCAGGACGCCGTCCACCAGGCCGCCGCCCGCGCCGGCCTGGGCGTGGCGCGGGCCAGCCGCCACATCGGCCAGGAGGCCATCCAGCTGCACGGCGGCATCGGCATGACCGCGGAGTACTCCATCGGCTCCTACACCGCGCACCTGCAGGCGCTGGAGCTGCTGCTCGGCGACGCCACCCACCACCTGCGGACGCTCTCGGCGAGCGTCGGCGACCACGGGGTGCTCGAGCCGGCCTGAGTCCGGTCCGACAGCACTCGGCCCCCGTCGCGCTCCGGCGCGGCGGGGGTCTGCTGCGTCCGGCCCGTCCGGGGAGCGGGTCAGCCCCGACGCACCTCGAGCACCCGGAACCCCTTGGCGCTGGCGATCCGGGTGGCGGGGTGACCCTGCTCCCCCAGCCACCGCTGGAGGGAGTCGGCGCCGAGGTTCTTGCCGACCACCAGCACCGCGCGGCCCTCGGGCGTCAGCCGCGGCAGCCAGCGCAGCAGCAGCGCGTGCAGCGCCTCCTTGCCGATGCGGATCGGCGGGTTGGACCAGATCTCGTCGAAGAGGGCGTCGTCGTCGACCTCGTCGGGCAGGCAGGCCGTGAGGCGGTCCTCGACGCCCAGGCGCGCCGCGTTCTCCCGCGTCAGCAGGAGCGCGCGCTCGTTGACGTCGACCGAGGTCACCCGGGCCGCGGGGTCGTGGGCCGCGATCGCCAGGCCGATGACGCCGTAGCCGCAGCCGAGGTCGAGCACCCGGTCGGCGCGGGGCGGAGGCGTCTCGCGGAACAGCACGGCCGTGCCGACGTCGAGGCGTCCCTGGGCGAAGACGCCCGAGCCGGAGACCAGCTCGAGCTCGAGGTCCCACACCCGCGCGGTGAGCGGGGCGCGGGTGAAGGCCACCGACGGGTCGGCGGTGAAGTAGTGCTCGTCGCTCATCGGACGACCTCCTCGGCAGTGCGGCGGGCGCGGGTCTGCACCGAGCGGGCGGCGAGGTCGGCGTCGTCGGGATAGGCGACCTCCTCCAGCGTCAGCCCGTGGGCGTGGACGACGCCGATCGCCGAGGACCGCTCGGTGACCGTGAGCATCTCCCCCGCCCAGGGCACCGGCTTGCGGCCCTCGCCGATCGCCAGCAGGCAGCCCACCAGCGAGCGCACCATCGAGTGGCAGAAGGCGTCGGCGCGCACGCGGCCCACCAGCAGGCCGTCGTCCTCGCGGGTCCAGTGGAGCTCCTCGAGGGTGCGGATCGTGGTGGCGCCCTCGCGGCGCTTGCAGAACGCCGCGAAGTCGTGGCGCCCGCGCAGCAGCGCGGAGGCCTCGTTCATCGCCGCGACGTCGAGCGGGCGCGGCCAGGCGAGCACGTGGCTGCGGCGCAGCGGATCGAGCGCGGCGGGGTCGTCGGCGACCCGGTAGGCGTAGCGGCGCCAGAGCGCGGAGAAGCGGGCGTCGAAGTCGGCCGGGGCGGCGCGCAGGCCGCGCAGCCGCACGTCGTCGGGCAGGATCCCGTTGAGCTGACGCAGCAGGGACTCCAGCGGCAGGTCGCCGAGCACGGCGTCCTCGACGTCGAGGTGCACCACCTGGCCGCGGGCGTGGACGCCGGCGTCGGTGCGGCCGGCGCACACGGTGGAGGGCGCCTCGGCGCGCAGGGCCGTGGCCAACGCGTCCTCGAGGGTGCCCTGCACCGTCCGCAGGCCGGGCTGGGAGGCCCAGCCGCGGAAGTCGGTGCCGTCATAGGCGAGGTCGATCCGGAGCCGCACGCACCCATCCTCCCGTACCGTGGCGGTCGTGAGTGCGGCCCCCGTCCCCGGCAGCGCGCCGGCCCTCGTCCTGGTCTCCGCCGAGCACGGCGAGGAGCTCGCCGGAGCCTTCGCCCGCTACGCCGCGGAGTACACCCTCCTGCACGCCTCCTCGTGCGCCGAGGCCACCGAGGTGGCCCGGGCGCAGCGCGCCGCCGGCGTCCACGTCGCCCTGTTCGTCACCACCTCGACGCTGCCCGACGCCCACGTCCTCGAGGCGTTCGGCCACTGGCGCACCCTGGTGCCGACCGCGCGCCGCGTCATCGCCGCCCACTGGGACCGCTTCCTCGCCGACGCCCCCGGCCTGCGCCCGGGCATGGCCTCGGGCAAGTACGACGCCTACCTGCTGCTGCCGCGCGGCGTGCGCGACGAGGAGTTCCACAACGCCATCAGCGACCTGCTCTCCGACTGGGGCTCCACCGTGCCCGACCCCGAGGTCGTGGCGGTGAAGATCGTCAGCCCCCACCGCGACGGCCAGGTGCTCGCGATCCGCGACTACCTCGACCGCATGGGCATGCCGCACCGCGTCTACGACCCCGACTCCGAGGCCGGCGTGGCCGTGCGCTCGCACTTCCCCGACGACCCCGTCTACCCGCTGGTGTGGTCGCCCACCCGCGCATCGATCCAGAACGCCACCGTGCGCGACGTCGCCACCTCGCTCTACGGCGTCCCCGGCGAGATCAGGGTCGACGGCGTCGTCGACGTGTGCGTCGTGGGCGCAGGTCCGGCGGGGCTCGCAGCGGCCGTCTACGCCGCCTCCGAGGGCGTCTCGTGCGTGGTGCTGGAGTCCGAGGCGATCGGCGGCCAGGCCGGCACCAGCTCGATGATCCGCAACTACCTCGGCTTCCCGCGCGGGATCTCCGGCATGCGGCTGGCGATGCGCGCCCGCAACCAGGCGCTGCGCTTCGGCACCGAGTTCAGCACCGGCTGGCCCGTCGCGGGCCTCACCACCCAGCCCGACGGCACCCACGTCGTGCACACCGACGGCGGCGACGTGCCGGCCCGCGCGGTCGTCATCGCCGCAGGCGCCGCCTACCGCTCGCTCGGCGTCGATCGCATCGACGACCTCGTCGGCGCGGGCGTGCACTACGGCGCCGCGCTCACCGCGGCCCGCGAGATGGAGGGCCAGGACGTCTACGTCGTCGGCGGCGGCAACTCCGCCGGCCAGGCCGCCGTGCACCTCGCGCGGTTCGCCCGCTCGGTCACCGTCGTCGTGCGCCGCTCGGGCCTGGAGGCGACGATGTCGACCTACCTCATCACCGAGATCGAGCACAGCCCCCGCATCCACGTGCGTCCGGGCACCGTCGTCGCCGACGGCGGCAGCGAGGGCGGCCGGCTGGCCTGGCTCGACCTCGCCCCGGTCGGCGGCGGGGAGCCCGAGCGCGTCCCCGCCGGCGGCCTGTTCCTGCTGCTCGGCGCCGACCCCTGCTCGGCGTGGCTGCCCGACGCCGTCGCCCGCGACGACGACGGCTTCGTGCTCACCGGCCGCGACGTCCCCCGCGACCACTGGAGCGGGGGCCTGCCCCCGGAGAGCCTGGCCACCAGCGTCCCGGGCATCTTCGCCGTCGGCGACGTCCGCGCCGGCTCGATGAAGCGGGTCGCCGCGGCCGCCGGCGAGGGCGCCTCGGTCGTCTCGCTCATCCACGCCCACCTCGCGCCGGAGTGAGCGGCGAGGCCTGACCCCGCCTCACAGCTCCCGGCGGTAGGGCGGGTCGGCGCCGGGACGGGAGACGGTGACGGCGGCGGCGCGGGCCGCGTGAGCCAGCAGCGACTCCACGGCGGCGGGGTCGAGCGCAGGGGCGGCGTCCCAGGGGGCGCCGAGGAGGCCGGCGTCCCAGAGGCCGTCGAGGAGCGCGGCGCCGAAGGTGTCGCCGGCGCCGATGGTGTCGGCCACCTGCACGGGGCGCGAGGCGACGTCGACGCGTCCCTCCGGGGCGTACCAGGTGGCGCCCGATCCGCCCCGGGTGACGACCACCGCGCGCGGCCCGAGGGCCAGCAGGTGGGCGGCCGCGCCGTCGACGCCGAGGTCGGGCCACAGCGCCTCGAGGTCCTCGTCGCTCGCCTTCACCAGGTGCGCCAGGCGAGCGATCCGCTCGACCGCGGCCACGGTGTCGGGGCCGGTGCCGGTGACCGCCGGGCGCGCGTTGACGTCGTAGCTCACGGTGGTGAGGGTCCGCGCGCGCTCCAGGACGGCGGCCACCTGGGCCGCGCCGGGCTCGACGACCGCTCCCAGCGAGCAGGCGTGGACGACGACGGGCGCGGGGTCGAGGGAGACCTCGCCCAGGCGCCACTCCAGGTCGAAGACGTAGCTGGCCGCGCCGTCGGGGCCGATCGTGGCGGTGGCGCTGGAGGTGCGCGCGACGACGCGGGGGTCGCTGCCCGACGCGACGGCGTCGGCGGCGAGGTGGGCGGCGATCAGGCGCCCGTAGGCGTCCTCGGCGTAGGCGCTGGCCAAGCGCACCGGCCGCTCGAGCCGCGCCAGGGCGACCGCGACGTTGGCCGCGCTGCCGCCGGGGTGCTCGCGCACCGAGCCGTCCGCGGCATGGACGACGTCGACGAGGGCCTCACCGACCACGAGCGCGTACGACTGCATGCGCAGGGTCTACCACACCGCGAGCGGGCCCGGACGCGGACGACCGGCGCCGCCCCGAAGGGCGACGCCGGTCGTCGACGTGCGGAGGGGCCTGCGATCAGGCCTTGTCCTCGGTGCTGTCCTCGGTGCTCTCCTCGGCCGGGGCCTCGGCGTCCTCGGCGGCCTCGACCACGGGGGCCTCGGTCTCGAGGGTCTCCTCGGCGTCGGCCTCGGTGGTGACGTCGGCCTCGGTGGCGACCTCGGTCTCCTCGGCGGCCGGCTCCTCGACGGGAGCGGCGGCCGGGGCGGACTTCGCCGGGCGGGCCGGCTTCGGCGCGTAGGCCTCGGTGACGAGCTCGATGACGGCCATGGGGGCGTTGTCGCCCTTGCGGGGGCCGATCTTGGTGATGCGGGTGTAGCCGCCGGGACGCTCCGCGAAGGTGGGGGCGATCTCGGTGAAGAGCGTGTGGACGACGCTCTTGTCGCGCACGACCTTGAGGACCTCGCGGCGGTTGTGCAGCGGGGCCTCGCCGTTGTGGGCGTTCTTGGCCTTGGTGATCAGCTTCTCCGCCAGCGGGCGCAGGGTGCGGGCCTTGGCCTCGGTCGTGGTGATGCGACCGTGCTCGAACAGCGACGTGGCGAGGTTCGAGAGGATGAGGCGCTGGTGCGCCGGGCTGCCGCCGAGGCGGGCGCCCTTCTTGGGAGTGGGCATGCTGCTTCTCTTCTCTCCGGCCGTGTCAGGTACCGGGGTAGACGACCCGTGCGGGCCGATTTGTCAGCCCCCGAGGCGATCTCGCGGCGGGGGGGTTCGTCCGCCGCGGGCGCTCAGGCCCGCGGCGGACGGGGATGCATCAGGGGTGGATCAGTACTGCTCGTCCTCGACGAACGCGTCGTCGTCGTCGTCGCCGTAGGCGGCGAGGGCGGCGTGCGGGTCGAAGCCCGGAGCGGAGTCCTTCAGCGAGAGGCCCATCTCGTGGAGCTTGGCCTTGACCTCGTCGATGGACTTCGCACCGAAGTTGCGGATGTCGAGGAGGTCCTGCTCGGAGCGGCTGATGAGCTCGCCCACGGTGTGGATGCCCTCGCGCTTGAGGCAGTTGTAGGAGCGGACCGTCAGCTGGAGGTCCTCGACCGGCAGGGCGAGGTCCGCGGCGAGCTGCTCGTCGACCGGCGAGGGGCCGATGTCGATGCCCTCGGCCTCGACGTTGAGCTCACGGGCCAGGCCGAAGAGCTCGACGAGGGTCTTGCCCGCCGAGGCGAGCGCGTCGCGGGGCTGGATCGACGGCTTGGTCTCGACGTCGATGATCAGCTTGTCGAAGTCGGTGCGCTGCTCGACTCGGGTCGCCTCGACCTTGTAGGTCACCTTCAGCACGGGGCTGTAGATGGAGTCGACCGGGATGCGGCCGATCTCGTTGTCGGCGCCCTTGTTCTGGACCGCGGAGACGTAGCCGCGGCCACGCTCGACGACGAGCTCCATCTCGAGCTTGCCGTTCTCCGAGAGGGTCGCGATGACCAGGTCGGGGTTGTGCACCTCGACGCCGGCCGGCGGCGCGATGTCGGCGGCGGTGACGTCGCCGGCACCGGACTTGCGCAGGTACATGGTGACCGGCTCGTCGTGCTCGGAGGACACGACCAGGCCCTTGAGGTTGAGGATGATCTCGGTGACATCCTCCTTGACGCCCTCGATGGTCGAGAACTCGTGGAGCACGCCGTCGATCTTGATGCTGGTGACCGAGGCGCCGGGGATGGAGCTGAGGAGCGTGCGGCGCAGGGAGTTGCCCAGCGTGTAGCCGAAGCCAGGCTCGAGCGGCTCGATGACGAACCGCGAGCGGTAGGTGTCGACGGACTCTTCCGAGAGGGTGGGGCGCTGTGCGATGAGCACTGGTGGTGTCCTTTCCGGGCCCGACCGCTATTTGAGGGACCCGAACTGCGAGGTGGTGGAAAGGGAGGTGCTGCAGGCCGTGCGAGTCGACGTCGTCCCCGGCCTGCGCACAGGCCGAGGACGACGTCGTCAGATCACTTCTTCGAGTAGTACTCGACGATGAGCTGCTCCTGGACCGGGATGTCGATCTGGGCCCGGACGGGGAGCTGGTGGATCAGGATGCGCATGCGGTTGGGCAGCGCCTCGATCCAGGCGGGGACGACGCGCTCGCCGTGGGTCTCGCGAGCCACGATGAAGGGGGTCATCTCCAGGGACTTCTCGCGCACGTCGATGATGTCGTGCGCCGCGACCTGGTACGACGGGATGTCGACCTTGTGGCCGTTGACCAGGAAGTGGCCGTGGACCACGAGCTGGCGGGCGTGACGACGCGTGCGGGCGAAGCCGGCACGGTAGACGACGTTGTCGAGACGGGTCTCGAGCAGCTGGAGCAGGTTGTCACCGGTCTTGCCGGAGCGGCGGGCCGCCTCGACGTAGTAGCGGTGGAACTGCTTCTCCAGGACGCCGTAGGTGAAGCGGGCCTTCTGCTTCTCCTGCAGCTGGTTGCGGTACTCGCTCTCCTTGACCCGCGCGCGGCCGTGCTGGCCGGGAGGGTAGGGGCGCTTCTCGAAGGCGGCGTCGCCACCCACCAGGTCGACGCCGAGACGGCGCGACTTGCGGGTCATGGGGCCGGTGTAACGGGCCATTTCTCAAGTCTCCTGTTCTGGGTGCCGGGTCAGACGCGGCGGCGCTTGGGCGGGCGGCAGCCGTTGTGGGGCGTGGGCGTGACGTCCTGGATGGTGCCGACCTCGAGGCCGATGGCACCCAGGGAGCGGATCGCGGTCTCGCGGCCCGAGCCCGGGCCCTTCACGAAGACGTCGATCTTCTTCATGCCGTGCTCCATCGCCCGGCGACCGGCGGCCTCAGCGGCCATCTGCGCGGCGAACGGGGTGGACTTGCGCGAGCCCTTGAAGCCGACGGTGCCGGCGGAGGCCCACGAGATCACCGCACCGGTGGGGTCGGTGATGGTGACGATGGTGTTGTTGAACGTGCTCTTGATGTGGGCTTCGCCCTGCGCGACGTTCTTCTTCTCCTTGCGGCGCACCTTCTTGGCGCCGGCCGCGGAGCGGCTCTTGGGAGGCATCAGTGAACTCCTGAATCAGCTGGTCTGTGAGTGAGATCGAGAGGCGGTGATCAACGGCTCGCCGGGTGGCGAGGGATCACTTGGCCTTCTTCTTGCCGGCGACCGTGCGCTTGGGGCCCTTGCGGGTGCGCGCGTTGGTCTTGGTGCGCTGACCGCGGACCGGGAGGCCCATGCGGTGGCGGCGACCCTGGTAGCTGCCGATCTCGATCTTGCGACGGATGTCAGCCTGGACCTCGCGACGGAGGTCGCCCTCGATCTTGTAGGAGGCTTCGATGGCGTCGCGGAGCTTGACCAGCTCGTCGTCGCCCAGCTGGTGGACGCGGAGGTCCGGGCTGACGCCGGTCTCGGCGAGCAGCTTCTGGGCGGTGGTACGGCCGATGCCGTAGATGTAGGTGAGTGCGATCTCGATGCGCTTGTCGCGCGGGAGGTCGACACCGACGAGGCGTGCCATGGTAGGTGGCCTTTCCGGGAGGGCGGCTGCCCTCCGAGTCGTTCACAGAGGTGTCGGTCGTGTCGCGTCCCGACGACGTCGGGCTCCGGCCTCTGCTCCGGAGGTGCTCACCGCCGCGGCGGTGAAGCGATCACGATGTGGAGGTGTTCAGTTGTGCGGGCCTGGCGGCCCGGGCGATCAGCCCTGACGCTGCTTGTGGCGCGGGTTCTCGCAGATCACCATGACGCGGCCGTGGCGACGGATCACCTTGCACTTGTCACAGATCTTCTTGACGCTGGGGTTGACCTTCACGAAGGTCCCCTCTCTGCTGGTGTCGGCTACTTGTAGCGGTAGACGATGCGACCTCGGGTGAGGTCGTACGGCGAGAGCTCCACCACCACGCGGTCCTCGGGGAGGATCCGGATGTAGTGCTGGCGCATCTTGCCGCTGATGTGGGCGAGCACCTTGTGGCCGTTGCTCAGCTCGACGCGGAACATGGCGTTGGGGAGGGCCTCCGTGATGGTGCCCTCGAGCTCGATCACGCCTTCTTTCTTCGGCATGTCCTCCACAATCTGTTCGTTCGGTGTCTACCGTGGTGCGACCGGGGCACGGCGTGCTCCGGGTGGCCCGGGAACCTCCGGCGACGGGTGTCGCCGGTGGACCTCGAGGATCCGTGCGGACGTCTCGCCCGACCCGGGAGCGGTCCTCGCACGGGGCGAGGACGTCGTCGGGGCGGGCAGCCGTGAGGCGACGCGCGACAGACCCACGTTGGGCCGACACGCCAGTCTATGGCGGGGACGGCGCGGAAGACGAATCGACGTCCTCCCCGGTGCCGCCGTGGGGGTGCCTGGCGGGCCCGGCGCTCAGGCGGCGAGCAGCTCGAGGGTGCGCTGACGCGCCGGCGCGGTGGCTGGCTCGGTGCCGACGAACGCGCCGGCCACCGGGTTGATCATCACCTCGTCGACGCCGAAGCGCGAGGCCAGCTCGGCGACGGCGGCGCGCCCCTCGGTGGCGTCGCCGATGATCCAGCGCTGGGCCATCCGGGCGACGATCTCGCGCTGCCCCTCCCCCAGCTCGACCTTCTCGGCCTCCTCGACCAGGCGCCCGGGGCCCAGCGGGGCGCCGGTGCGCAGGGCCAGCATGGTGAGCAGCTGCGGGAGCGCGAGGCGGCGAGCCTCGTCGTGGGTGTCCGCGACGACGGCGTTGACCGTCAGCAGGGTGCGCGGCTCGGCGAGCTCGGCCGAGGGCTGGAAGCTCGAGCGGTACAGCTCGAGGGCCTCCGCGGTGCCCTGGCCGGAGAAGTGGTGGGCGAAGACGTACGGGGTGCCGGTCTCGGCGGCCAGCCGCGCGGAGTAGTCCGAGGAGCCGAGGAGCCAGACCTGCGGGACGCCGGCGGCCTGCGGGGTGGCGCGCAGCGCCTGGCTGCGGCCGTGCACGCTCACCGCGACGCCCTCGGGCGAGAGCATCGCGCGGACCTCGTCGACGTACTGCGGGAAGCGGGCGACGAGGTCGTCGGGGACCCCGCCCGCCCCGTGGCGCAGCGCCATCGAGGTGATCGGGTCGGTGCCCGGCGCCCGCCCGATGCCCAGGTCGATGCGGCCGGGGAAGGCCGCCTCGAGCAGCGCGAACTGCTCGGCGACGACGAGCGGCGCGTGGTTGGGCAGCATGACGCCGCCGGAGCCGACGCGGATGCGCTCGGTGGCCGAGGCGAGCATGCCGATGAGGACCGGCGGGTTGGTGGCGGCGACGGCCGGCATGTTGTGGTGCTCGGCGACCCAGTAGCGGTGGTAGCCGTGGGCGTCGGCGGTGCGGGCGAGCGAGGTGCTGGCGGTGAGCGCGTCACCGCTGGTCTGGTCGCTGCGGACCGGCACCAGGTCGAGGACGGAGAGCTGTGGCGTGCGAGTCATCACCGTCTCCAACGCCACGGGCCGACGCCGGATTCCCGACGTCGGCCCGTGGTGCACGAGGCGCGGCTCTCAGGCCGCGGCGCCCTTGCGCCGATCGGCGCGGTCCTTGGCCAGGCTCGCGACGGCCGTGATCACCAGCGTGCCGATGATGACCACCAGCGAGAGCCAGATCGGGACGTCCGGCGCCCAGCCCACGTGCTCGCCGCCGTTGATGAAGGGCAGCTCGTTCTCGTGGAGCGCGTGGAGGATCAGCTTGACGCCGATGAAGGCCAGCAGGAACGCCAGGCCGTAGGAGAGGTAGACCAGGCGCTGGAGCAGGTCGCCGATGAGGAAGTAGAGCTGGCGCAGGCCCATGAGCGCGAAGACGTTCGCGGTGAAGACGAGGTACGGCTCGCTGGTGAGGCCGTAGATGGCCGGGATCGAGTCGAGCGCGAAGAGCAGGTCGGTCAGGCCGAGCGAGAGCACGACGACGAACATCGGCGTCAGCACCCGCTTGCCGGCCTCCTTGGCCGTCAGCCTGACGCCGTTCCACTCCTCGGTGAGCGGCAGGTGCTTGCGGGCGTAGCGCACCAGGCGCGGCTCGTCGTAGGACTCGCCGTCCTCGTCGTCGTCGCGGGCCAGCTTCACCGCGGTGTAGATGAGGAAGAGGCCGAAGAGGTAGAAGACCCAGCTGAACTGCTCGATGGCCGCCGCGCCGACGCCGATGAAGATGCCGCGCAGCACCAGGGCGATGACGATGCCGACGAGCAGCGCCGTCTGCTGGTACTGCCGTGGGACCCCGAGCTTGGTCATGATCACGATGAAGATGAACAGGTTGTCGACCGAGAGCGAGTACTCGGTGAGCCAGCCCGCGAAGAACTCGCCGCCGTAGCGGCCGCCGGCGAAGATCCACACGCCGATGCCGAAGACCACCGCCAGGCCCAGGTAGAGCGCCAGGTAGCGCGTGGTCTCGGCGGTGCTGGGCTCGTGCGGACGGCGTCCGATGACGAACACGTCGAAGAGCAGGACGGCGGTGGTGACCAGCACGGTGGTCCACCACAACCAGGGGGCGACGTCCACGGGGATCCTCTCGAGGGGGTCGGTCGGTGAGGCCGCACCAACCTATCCGGCGTCGCCGTGCCCGACCGAACCCGCGGGCCCGCTCCCCCACGCGCGGGTGGGGCCGCGGCGCACGACCGAGGTCAGTCGGCGAGCGGCCCGAAGGGCACGCCGAGGGCGGTCAGCCGCTCCTCGCCGCCGTCGAGCGCGGTCATCACCCAGGCGCCGGCGTCGGTGAGCACGAAGGTGTGCTCGCTGTGGGCGGCCCAGGAGCCGTCGGTGGTGACGACCGTCCAGTCGTCCTCGAGGGTGTCGGTGTGCTTGGTGCCGAGGGTGACCATCGGCTCGACGGCGAGCGCGAGGCCCTGCACCAGGCGCGGGCCGCGGCCCGGCTTGCCGTAGTTGGGCACCGACGGCTCGAGGTGCATCGCGGTGCCGATGCCGTGGCCGGTGTAGTCCTCGAGGATGCCGTACTCGCCGCGGCCGCGGACGTGGGTCTCGACGGCGTGGCCGATGTCGGTGACCCGGCCGCCGACGCGCGCGGCGGCGATGCCGTGCCACAGGGCGTCCTCGGTGACCTCGATGAGCGTGGCGACCTCGGGGCGCACCTCGCCGACGCCGACGGTGATGGCGGCGTCGCCGTGGTAGCCCTCGACGATCGCGCCGCAGTCGATGGAGATGACGTCGCCCGGCTCGAGCACGCGTCCGCCGGGGATGCCGTGGACGACCTCGTCGTTGACCGAGGCGCAGATGCTCGCCGGGAAGCCGTGGTAGCCGAGGAAGGAGGGCGTCGCGCCCGAGGAGCGGATCGACTCCTCGGCGAGGGCGTCGAGCTCGGCGGTGCTGACGCCGGCCCGCACCTGCCCGCGCAGGAGCTCGAGGGTGCGGCCCACGACGAGGCCGGCGCGCCGCATCAGCAGCAGCTGGTCGGGAGACTTGATCTCCAGACCGCGGTCACGCCAGCCCACGTCGGGTCAGCTCTCCGAGAGTCCGTCGAGCGCGTCGAAGATGCGCTGGCTGACCTCGGCGACCTCGCCGAGGCCGTCGACCTCGTGGAGGAGGCCGCGCTCGCGGTAGACCTCGATGAGCGGCTCGGTCTGCTCGGCGTAGATCTCCTGGCGCCGGCGGATGACGTCCTCGGTGTCGTCAGCGCGACCCTCGGTGACGGCGCGCTGCAGCAGACGCTGGACGATGGCGTCCTCGTCGACCGTCAGCACGACGACGGCGTCGAGACGGTGGCCGGTGAAGGCGATCATCCCGTCCAGCTCCTCGACCTGCGCGAGGGTGCGCGGGTAGCCGTCGAGGAGGAAGCCCTTCTCGGCGTCGGGCTCGTCGATGCGGTTGCGGACCATGCGGTTGGTGACCTCGTCGGGCACGTACTCGCCGGCGTCCATGTAGCGCTGGGCCTCGATGCCCAGCGGCGTTCCCTGCCCGACGTTGGCACGGAAGATGTCGCCGGTGGAGATCGCGGGGATGCCGAAGTGCTCGGCGACGAAGGTGGCCTGGGTGCCCTTGCCCGCGCCAGGCGGGCCCATGAAGATCAGTCTCATTGTCAGCGAAGGAATCCTTCGTAGTTGCGCTGCTGGAGCTGGCTCTCGACCTGCTTCACGGTGTCGAGTGCGACACCGACCATGATCAGGATGGAGGTGCCGCCGAACGGGAAGTTCTGGTTGGCACCGACCAGCACGAACGCGATGAGGGGGATCAGCGCGATGATGCCGAGGTAGAGCGATCCGGGCAGCGTGATGCGGGACAGGACGTAGGACAGGTAGTCCTCGGTCGGCTTGCCCGCCCGGATCCCGGGGATGAAGCCGCCGTACTTCTTCATGTTGTCTGCCACCTCTTGCGGGTTGAAGGTGATCGACACGTAGAAGTAGGAGAAGAACACGATCAGCAGGAAGAAGGCGATCATGTAGAGCGGGTGGTCGCCGCGCACGAAGTACTTGCTGATCCAGTCGACCCAGCCCGGCGGGTTGGTCGAGCTCTGGTTGAACTGCACCGCCATCGCCGGCAGGTACAGCAGCGAGCTGGCGAAGATGACCGGGATGACGCCGGCCTGGTTGACCTTGAGCGGGATGTAGGTGGAGCTGCCGCCGAACATGCGGCGCCCGACCATGCGGCGGGCGTACTGCACCGGGATGCGGCGCTGGGCCTGCTCGATGAAGATGACCGCGCCGATGATGACCAGGCCGATGGCGATGACGACGCCGAAGGTCCACCAGCCCTCCTGCTGGGCCACCTGCCACATGGCGGAGGGGAAGGTCGCGACGACCTGGGTGAAGATCAGCAGCGACATGCCGTTGCCGATGCCGCGCTCGGTGATGAGCTCGCCGAGCCACATGATCACGGCGGTGCCGGCGGTCATGGTGACGACCATGACGAGGAAGGTCTCGGTGCCCTCGGAGTGCAGCAGAGGGCGGTCGCAGCCCTGCAGCAGGCGTCCGGGGACGCGAGCGAGCGCGACGATGCCCGTGGCCTGCAGGAGCGCGAGGCCGAGGGTGAGGTAGCGGGTGTACTGCGTGATCTTGGTCTGACCGGCCTGGCCCTCGTTCTTCAGGGCCTCCAGGCGCGGGATCACGACCACCAGCAGCTGCAGGATGATGCTCGCGGTGATGTACGGCATGATGCCGAGCGCGAAGATCGTCAGCTGGAGCAGAGCGCCGCCGGAGAACAGGTTCACCAGGTTGTAGAGCCCGGCGTTGTCGCCGTTCTTGGTGATGTCGAGACACGCCTGGACGTTGCCGACGTTCACGCCGGGCGCGGGGATCTGCGAGCCCGCCCGGAAGATGACGATGATCAGCAGGACGAACAGCAGCTTGCGCCGCAGGTCGGGCGTCCGGAAAGCGTTGGCGAAGGCGCCTAGCACGAGCAGATCCTCTTTCTCCACACGAGTGAGAAGCCCCCTGGGTCTTGCCCGGCTGGGAGCCTCGGGAAGCCTAACAGGAGCGACGCTGCAGGTTCGCTGCGCGGTGCTCCGAGAGGCCGGGCCACACGACGACGACCGGGTCCCGGTGACGCGAAGGGCGCGGGGGCCCGCCTCTCGGCGGCGCTCCCGCGCCCTTCACTCGTCGTTCGACTGGCCTCAGACCAGGGTGACCGAGCCGCCGGCGGCCTCGATCTTCTCCTTGGCGGCGTTCGAGACCGCGTTCGCGGACACGTCGACCTTCACGGAGAGCTCGCCCTGGGCGAGCACCTTGACCGGCTGGTTCTTGCGGACCGCGCCCCGGGCGACGAGCTCGTCGACGGTGACGGAGCCACCCTCGGGGAAGAGCTCGCCGATCTTGTCCAGGTTCACGACCTGGAACTCGACCTTGAACGGGTTCTTGAAGCCCTTGAGCTTCGGCAGCCGCATGTGGATCGGCATCTGGCCACCCTCGAAGGCGACCGGGACCTGGTAGCGAGCCTTGGTTCCCTTGGTACCGCGGCCCGCGGTCTTGCCCTTGGAGCCCTCACCGCGACCCACGCGGGTCTTGGCGGTCTTGGCGCCCGGGGCGGGACGCAGGTGGTGGAGCTTGAGCGTCATGTCAGTCGACCTCCTCGACCGTCACGAGGTGACGGACGGTGTGGACCATGCCGCGGATCTCCGGGCGGTCCTCCTTCACGACGACGTCGCCGATCCGCTTGAGACCGAGGCTGCGCACGGTCTCGCGCTGGTTCGCCTTGCAGCCGATCGTGGACTTCGTCTGCTGGACCTTGAGCTGACCCATCAGGAGCTCACCTCCTGCGACACGCCGGCCGGGACCTCGGCCCGGGCCTTGAGGAGCGCCGCCGGGGCGACGTCCTCGACCGGGAGGCCACGACGCGCGGCGACGGCCTCGGGCTGCTCGAGCAGCCGCAGGGCCTCCACCGTGGCGTGCACGATGTTGATCTGGTTGGACGACCCGAGCGACTTGCTCAGGATGTCGTGGATGCCGGCGCACTCCAGGACGGCGCGCACCGGGCCACCCGCGATCACACCGGTACCGGGGGCAGCGGGGCGCAGCATGACCACGCCGGCCGCCTTCTCGCCCTGGACCGGGTGCGGGATGGTGCCCTGGATGCGGGGCACGCGGAAGAAGTGCTTCTTGGCCTCCTCGACGCCCTTGGCGATCGCCGCGGGCACCTCCTTGGCCTTGCCGTAGCCGACACCGACGAGTCCGTCGCCGTCACCGACGACCACGAGGGCGGTGAAGCTGAAGCGACGACCGCCCTTCACGACCTTGGCGACACGGTTGATCGCAACGACCCGCTCGATGTAGGCGGTCTTGTCCGCGCCCTGGTTGCGACCGTTGTCGCGACCTCGGCGCTCGCCACCGCGCTGTCCGCGCTGGGCTCCGCTCATGAGACTGTTCCTCTTCTCTCTTCTGCAGCTCTTGCGATCAGAAGCTCAGGCCGCCCGCGCGGGCGCCGTCGGCCAGGGCCGCGACGCGACCGTGGTACTTGTTGCCGGCCCGGTCGAAGACGACCGACTCGACACCCTGCTCCTTGGCGCGGGAGGCGACGAGCTCGCCGACCTTCTTCGCCTTGGCGGTCTTGTCGCCCTCGGCACCGCGCAGGTCGGCCTCCATGGTGGAGGCGGAGACCAGCGTCTTGCCGACCAGGTCGTCGACGACCTGGGCGGTGATGTGCTTGGACGAGCGGGTGACGACCAGACGAGGCCGCTCCGCGGTGCCCGCGATCTTCTTGCGGCCACGAGCCTGACGACGCAGGCGCGAGCGCACGCGCGACGCGGTGTGCTTGTTGTTCGACAGCGAGATGGCCATCACTTACCAGCCTTTCCGACCTTCTTGCGAACGATCTCGCCCGCGTAGCGAACGCCCTTGCCCTTGTACGGCTCGGGCTTGCGCAGCTTGCGGATGTTCGCGGCGACCTCGCCGACGAGCTGCTTGTCGATGCCCTGGACGCCGAACTTCGTGGGGCTCTCCACCGCGAAGGTGATGCCCGACGGAGCGTCGATGACGACCGGGTGCGAGAAGCCGAGCTGGAACTCCAGCTGGGTCGGGCCCTTGGACAGGACGCGGTAGCCGACGCCCACGATCTCGAGCTTCTTCTCGTAGCCGTCGGTGACGCCGACGACCATGTTGTTGACCAGCGTGCGGGTCAGACCGTGGAGCGACTTGCTCACACGCTCGTCATCGGGCCGGTTGACGTTCAGGACGCCGTCCGTCTGCTCGACCGTGATCGGTGCGGCGACGGTGTGGCTCAGGGTGCCCTTGGGCCCCTTGACGGTCACCGTGGCGCCGTCGATGTCGACGTTCACACCGGACGGGACCGGGACGGGGAGCTTGCCAATGCGCGACATTACTCGTTCTCCTCTCGGTCTCTGATCACCAGACGTAGGCGAGGACTTCCCCACCCACGCCCTTCGAGTTGGCCTGACGGTCGGTCAGCAGGCCCTGGCTGGTGGAGATGATCGCGACGCCGAGGCCACCGAGGACCTTGGGCAGGCCGGTGTGCTTGGCGTACACGCGCAGACCGGGCTTGCTGATGCGGCGGACGCCGGCGATCGAGCGCTCGCGGTTGCGGCCGTACTTGAGGGTGATGGTGAGCGTCTTGCCCACCTGGCCCTCGGCCGGCTCGGCGACCGCGAAGGAGGTGATGTAGCCCTCCTGCTGAAGGATCTCGGCCACGCCCTGCTTGAGCTTGCTGTAGGGCATCGACACCGAGTCGTGGTACGCCTGGTTGGCGTTGCGCAGACGCGTGAGCATGTCTGCGATCGGGTCAGTCATCGTCATGAGTGGGTGTTCTCTCTCTTCTGCGGTTTCCCGTGGCGCGAGGCCGTCGGGACCTTCAGCGGTTGGAATCGGGGCTGGTCACCAGCTGGACTTGGTGACGCCGGGCAGCTCACCGCGGTGAGCCATCTCGCGCAGGCAGATCCGGCACAGGCCGAACTTGCGGTAGACGGCCTTGGGCCGGCCACAGCGCTGGCAGCGGGTGTAGGCCCGGACCGCGTACTTGGGCTTGCGCGCGGCCTTGACCTTCAGAGCGGTCTTCGCCATGTCAGTTCTCCTTGAACGGGAAGCCGAGCTGCTTGAGCAGCGCGCGGCCCTGGTCGTCGGTGGTGGCCGTGGTCACGATGGTGATGTCCATGCCCCGCGAGCGGTCGATCTTGTCCTGGTCGATCTCGTGGAACATGACCTGCTCGGTCAGACCGAAGGTGTAGTTGCCCTGGCCGTCGAACTGCTTGGGCGAGAGGCCCCGGAAGTCGCGGATGCGCGGAAGCGCCAGCGAGAGCAGACGGTCGAGGAACTCCCACATGCGGTCGCCGCGCAGGGTGACGTGCGCGCCGATCGGCATGCCCTCGCGCAGCTTGAACTGCGCGATGGACTTGCGGGCCTTGGTGACGGTGGGCTTCTGGCCGGTGATCGCGGTGAGGTCGCGGACCGCGCCCTCGATCAGCTTGGAGTCGCGAGCCGCCTCGCCGACGCCCATGTTGACCACGATCTTGGTCAGGCCGGGCACCTGCATGACGTTGGCGATCTCGAACTCCGACCGGAGCGCGGGGAGGATCTCCTCGCGGTAGCGGGTCTTGAGCCGCGGGACGGCGGGGAGCTGGGTCTCGGTCATCAGATGTCCTTACCGGTCTTGCGCGAGATGCGGACGCTGCGCTCCGCGGTGTACTCCGAGCCGTCGGGGCGACGCTTGGTGACCTCCTCGCGGCGGAAGCCGACGCGGGTGACGCCGTCGCCGTCGACCAGCATCACGTTCGAGACGTGGATGGGCGCCTCGGCGGTGATGATGCCGCCGGTGTTGCCCTGGCCCTGGTTGACGACCTTGGTGTGCTTCTTGATGCGGTTGACGCCCTCGACGACCACCCGCTGCTCCTCACGGAGCACCTGGATGACCTTACCCTCGGCGCCCTTGTCCTTGCCGGCGATGACCTTGACGGTGTCGCCCTTCTTGATGTTCACCGACGGGTTCTTCTTCGACATCACAGCACCTCCGGGGCGAGCGAGATGATCTTCATGAACTTCTTCTCGCGCAGCTCGCGGCCGACGGGGCCGAAGATGCGGGTACCGCGCGGCTCGCCGTCGTTCTTGAGGATCACCGCGGCGTTCTCGTCGAAGCGGATGTACGAGCCGTCGGGACGACGGCGCTCCTTGACGGTGCGCACGACGACCGCCTTGACGACGTCACCCTTCTTGACGTTGCCGCCGGGGATCGCGTCCTTCACGGTGGCGACGATGACGTCGCCGATGCCGGCGTAGCGCCGACCCGAGCCACCGAGCACGCGGATGCAGAGGATCTCCTTCGCACCGGTGTTGTCGGCGACCTTGAGTCGCGACTCCTGCTGGATCATTGAATATCTCCTGGTTGTCGAGCCGGTTCTCGTCGTCTCAGCGGACGGCGAGCCTGGCCGAACTGGTGGTGGACTCCCCTGAGGCCCCGGCGGACCGGGGCCTCAGGGAGGGTGCTACTTGGCCTTCTCGAGGATCTCGACGACGCGCCAGCGCTTGGTGGCCGACAGCGGACGCGTCTCCATGATCAGGACGCGGTCGCCGATGCCGCACGAGTTCTGCTCGTCGTGGGCCTTGAGCTTGCTGGTGCGACGCAGGACCTTGCCGTAGAGCGGGTGCTTCACGCGGTCCTCGACGCTCACGACGATGGTCTTGTCCATCTTGTCGCTCACGACCAGGCCCTCGCGGGTCTTGCGAGCGTTGCGCTCGTCGGTGGTCTCGACCTGCTCGCTCATGCGGCACCGTCCTCGTTGCTCTGGCCCGGGGCGGTCCGGATGCCGAGCTCGCGCTCACGCACCACGGTGTAGATCCGGGCGATGTCCTTCTTGACCGAGCTCAGTCGGCCGTGGCTCTCCAGCTGACCCGTGGCGGCCTGGAAGCGGAGGTTGAACAGCTCCTCCTTGGCCTCACGGAGCTTGGACTCCAGGTCGACGTCGTTCAGATCGTCGAGCTCGTGGGCGGGGGTACCCGTCGCCATCAGAACTCACCCGCCTCTCGCGTGACGAACCGGCACTTCATGGGGAGCTTGTGCATCGCACGGCGCATCGCCTCACGGGCGATGTCCTCCGGGACGCCGGACAGCTCGAACATGACGCGACCGGGCTTGACGTTGGCGACCCACCACTCCGGCGAGCCCTTGCCCGAGCCCATGCGGGTCTCGGCGGGCTTCTTCGTGAGCGGACGGTCGGGGTAGATGTTGATCCAGACCTTGCCGCCACGCTTGATGTGACGGGTCATGGCGATACGAGCGGACTCGATCTGGCGGTTGGTCACGTAGTGACCCTCCACCGCCTGGATGCCGAAGTCACCGAAGGCCAGCTTGGTGCCACCCTTGGCAGCGCCGGTGCGCTTGGGGTGGTGCTGCTTGCGGTGCTTGACGCGACGAGGCATCAGCATGGTCAGGCCTCCGATCCTGCGGTGTTCTCAGCGGGGGCCGCCGCGGTGGCCTCGGCCGGAGCCTCGGTGGCCTCGGTGCGGTCGGCACGACCGGGACGCTCGCCGCGCGAGGAGCGACCGGGACGGTCGCCACCGCGGGTCGGGCGACCCGAGCGGCCGGGGACGCCGGCGCGGGCAGCGGCCTGGGCCTGACGCTCGGCACGGGAGCCGGCGACCTCGCCCTTGTAGATCCAGACCTTCACGCCGATGCGGCCGAAGGTGGTCTTGGCCTCGTAGAAGCCGTAGTCGATGTCGGCACGCAGCGTGTGCAGCGGGACGCGGCCCTCGCGGTAGAACTCGGTGCGCGACATCTCGGCGCCGTTGAGGCGGCCCGAGCACTGGATCCGGATGCCCTTGGCACCCGAGCGCATCGTGGTCTGCATGGCCTTGCGCATCGCGCGACGGAACTGCACGCGACCGGCGAGCTGCTCCGCGACGCCCTGGGCGACGAGCTGGGCGTCGACCTCGGGGCTCTTGACCTCGAGGATGTTCAGCTGGACCTGCTTGCCGGTCAGCTTCTCGAGCTCGGTGCGGATGCGGTCGGCCTCGGCGCCGCGGCGGCCGATGACGATGCCCGGACGCGCGGTGTGGATGTCGACGCGGACGCGGTCACGCGTGCGCTCGATCTCCACCTTCGAGATGCCGGCCCGCTCCATGCCCTTGGAGAGCAGCTTGCGGATCGCGACGTCCTCGCCGACGTAGGACTTGTACAGCTTGTCGGCGTACCAGCGCGACTTGTGGTCGGTGGAGATGCCGAGACGGAAGCCGTTCGGGTTGATCTTCTGGCCCATCAGGCACCCTTCCCCTTCTTGGCGGCCACGACGGAGGCCGGCTGGACGGCCAGCGTGATGTGGCTCGTGCGCTTGTTGATGCGGGTCGCGCGACCCTGCGCACGCGGACGCCACCGCTTCATCGTCGGACCCTCGTCGACCATGGCGACGCTGACGACGAGGTCGTCGCGGCCCAGGCCCTCGGTGGTCTCGGCGTTGGCGATCGCGCTCTCGAGGATCTTGTAGACGGTCTCGGAGGCGGCCTGCGGGGCGAACTGCAGCAGGGCGAGGGCGTCGTCCACGGGCAGGCCGCGGACGAGGTCGACGACCCGGCGGGCCTTCATCGGCGTGATGCGGACGAAGCGCGCGCTGGCGAACGCACCCGGCTGGTCGCCGAGCAGCGACTCGCGACGGGCGCTGACGCGCTGACGCTCGGTGGTGCTCATCGACGACGTCCCTTCCGGTCTTCCTTCACGTGCCCGCGGTAGGTGCGGGTGGGGGCGAACTCGCCCAGCTTGTGGCCGACCATGGAGTCGGACACGAAGACCGGGACGTGCTTGCGACCGTCGTGCACCGCGATGGTGTGGCCGATCATGTCGGGCACGATCATCGAGCGGCGCGACCAGGTCTTGATGACGTTGTGGGTGCCCTTCTCGTTCTCCGCGTCCACCTTCTTCTGCAGGTGGTCGTCGACGAAGGGGCCCTTCTTCAGGCTGCGAGGCATTACTTACGGCCCTTTCCGGACTTGCGGCGACGGATGATCTGGGCGTCCGAGGCCTTGCGCTTGCGCGTGCGACCCTCGGGCTTGCCCCACGGGGAGACCGGGTGGCGACCACCGGAGGTCTTGCCCTCTCCACCACCGTGCGGGTGGTCGACCGGGTTCATGACGACACCGCGGACGGTCGGGCGCTTGCCCTTCCAGCGCATGCGGCCGGCCTTGCCCCAGTTGATGTTCGACTGCTCGGCGTTGCCGACCTCGCCGATCGTGGCGCGGCAGCGCACGTCGACGAAGCGCATCTCGCCGGAGGGCAGACGCAGCGTGGCGCGCGAGCCCTCGCGGGCGACGAGCTGGGCGCTGTTGCCGGCCGAGCGGGCCAGCTTGGCGCCGCCGCCCGGACGCAGCTCCACGCAGTGGATCGTGGTGCCGACGGGGATGTTGCGCAGCGGCAGGTTGTTGCCGACCTTGATGTCGGCGCCGACGCCGGACTCCACCGGAGTGCCCTGGGTCAGACCCTTGGGCGCCACGATGTAGCGCTTCTCGCCGTCGGCGTAGTGCAGCAGCGCGATGCGGGCGGTGCGGTTGGGGTCGTACTCGATGTGAGCGACCTTGGCCGGCACGCCGTCCTTGTCATAGCGACGGAAGTCGATGATGCGGTACGCACGCTTGTGACCGCCGCCCTGGTGACGGGTGGTGATCCGGCCCTGGTTGTTGCGGCCGCCCTTCTTGGGCAGCGGCACCGTCAGGGACTTCTCCGGCGTGGTGCGGGTGATCTCGACGAAGTCGGCGACCGACGCGCCACGACGCCCGGGCGTCGTCGGCTTGTACTTGCGGATAGCCATCAGTTCAGTCCTCTACTCGCCCGGTCAGGAGACCGGACCTCCGAAGATGTCGATGCGGTGACCCTCGGCCAGGCTGACGATCGCGCGCTTGGTGTCCTTGCGCTTGCCGATGCCGTTGCGGGTGCGACGGGCCTTGCCCTGGCGGTTCAGGGTGTTCACCGAGGTGACCTTGACGCCGAAGATCTTCTCGACCGCGATCTTGATCTCGGTCTTGTTCGCGTCCGGGCGCACGATGAACGTGTACTTGTTGGCGTCGAGGAGGCCGTAGCTCTTCTCCGACACGACCGGCGCGAGCAGGACGTCGCGGTGGTCCTTGTGCAGGGTGCTCACTGGGCGGCCTCCTTGCTGCTCACGAACGCGTCGAACGCGCCCTTGCTGAAGACGATGTCGTCGGCGGCGAGCACGTCGTAGGTGTTGACCTGGTCGACGGCGACCAGGTGCACCTGCGGCGCGTTGCGCAGCGACAGCCAGGTGACGACGTCCGAGCGCTCGAGCACGACCAGGAAGTTGGCGCGGTCGGCGACGAGCGTGGCCAGCGAGGCCAGGGCGGCCTTGGTGGAGGGAGCGTCGCCCTCGACCAGGCCCTCGACGACGTGGATGCGACCGTTGGCGGCCCGGTCGGAGAGGGCACCGCGCAGGGCGGCGGCCTTCATCTTCTTGGGGGTGCGCTGGTCGTAGCTGCGCGGCTGCGGGCCGTGGACGGTGCCACCGCCGGCGAACTGCGGGGCGCGGGTCGAGCCCTGACGGGCGCGGCCGGTGCCCTTCTGCTTGTAGGGCTTCTTGCCACCACCGCGGACCTCGCCGCGGGTCTTGGTGGCGTGGGTGCCCTGGCGGGCGGCAGCCTGCTGGGCGACGACGACCTGGTGGATCAGCGGGACGTTGACCTTCGCCTCGAAGATCTCCGCGGGCAGGTCGACCTTGACGGTCTTGACAGCCATGGTCAGGCCTCCTTGCCGGTGAGCTTGGCGGCCGAGCGCAGGACCACGAGACCACCCTTGGGGCCGGGGACGGCGCCCTTGATGAGGATCAGGCCCTTCTCGGCGTCGACGGCGTGCACCGTGACGTTCTGGGTGGTGACGGTGTCGGTGCCCATCCGGCCGGCCATCCGCACGCCCTTGAAGACGCGACCGGGGGTGGCGCAGGCGCCGATCGAGCCCGGCTTGCGGTGGTTGCGGTGCGCACCGTGGGAGGCGGAGACGCCGGCGAAGCCGTGACGCTTCATCGTTCCGGCGAAGCCCTTGCCCTTGCTGGTGCCCGTGACGTCGATCTGCTCGCCGGCGGCGAAGGTCTCGACGGAGAGCTCCTGGCCGACGGTGTAGTCGGCGGCGGCGGCGGTGCGGATCTCGACGACGTGGCGACGCGGGGTGACGCCGGCCTTGGCGAAGTGCCCGGCCTCCGGCTTGTTCACCTTGCGGGCCTCGATCTCGCCGAAGCCGATCTGCACGGCGTTGTAGCCGTCGACGTCCGGGGTGCGGACCTGGGTGACGACGTTGGTCGCGGCGGCGACCACGGTCACGGGGACGACGCGGTTGTTCTCGTCCCAGAGCTGGGTCATGCCGAGCTTGGTGCCCAGCAGGCCCTTGGCGTTGCGTTCGAAAGTCATCTCTCCAACCTCAGAGCTTGATCTCGATGTCCACGCCCGCGGGAAGGTCGAGGCGCATGAGCGAGTCGACGGTCTTCGGGGTGGGGTCGATGATGTCGATGAGGCGCTTGTGGGTGCGCATCTCGAAGTGCTCGCGGGAGTCCTTGTACTTGTGGGGCGAGCGAATGACGCAGTACACGTTCTTCTCGGTCGGCAGCGGCACCGGGCCGGCGACCTTGGCACCCGTGCGGGTGACCGTGTCCACGATCTTGCGCGCCGAGGTGTCGATCACCTCGTGGTCATAGGCCTTGAGCCTGATGCGGATCTTCTGTCCCGCCATAGGTCTCTCTCGTCCTCACTTGTCGTACCGCCTGCGTGTTCGGCTCGTCCTCGGGCTTGAGTCGGATCCGTCCTGCTGCCCACCCCCGGAGCCAGCGACCCCCGCGGTCGGGCGTGTCGCCTGTGTGGCACACGCTGAGACCAGGGGTCCATGCCGGCTGCCTCGGTGGCGCCCGACGGTTCGTCGGGCTGATCGGGTCCCCCTCCGCGCTCGGACGGAGCCGAGGCGGAGCTGGCGCGGCGCACGCCGACCACCGAGCTCACGGGAGACGCGATTCAGGAGTCAAGATGTGCCGCACCCCGGCGGACCCGCCGGAGCAACCTGGCTATCTTGGCAGACCTGCCGGTGCTCGCCAAATTCGGGACGGCCGCGGCCGGGCGCCTCGCCCCGGACGCTCCCGGGACGGCAGGATGTGCGCCACCGGACGCTCCGGGATCCGGGCCAGCAGCGAGAGGAGGGGCCGCGATGTCGACCCCTGACGAGGACCGCACCCCTGAGCAGGGCGCGCCGCCCCCGCCGCCCTCCTATCCGGCCCCGGGCTCCGCGATGCCCCCGAGCCCGGCGCCGCCGTCCTACCCGACGACGCCCTACCCGGCCGACCCCGGCGCGGCCCCCGGCCAGCAGCCCGGATGGCCGGGACAGCAGCAGGGCTGGCAGAAGGGCCCGCAGCAGGGCTGGCCGGGCCAGCCGGCGCCCGGCTACGAGGCGCCGCCGCCGGGCTGGCGTCCGCCGGCCCTGCAGCCGGGCGCCGTCCCGCTGCGCCCCCTCGGCCTGGGCGACCTCTACAACGGCGCCTTCGCCGTGCTCCGACGCAACCTCGGCGCCACCGTCGGCGCCTCGGTGATGGTCTCCGCGGCGGCCGGGGTGCTGCCCCTCCTCGCGGCGCTGATCCTCGGCGGCACCCTCTCCGGCATCGACCTGGAGTCCTCCGACGCCCCCAGCGACTCCCAGCTGATCGCCCTGGGGGTCCTCGGCGTCACCGTGCTCGTCGGCCTGCTCGTCCAGGGCATCGGCGCCGCGTTCGTCACCGGCATGATCGCGCGGGTCAGCGTGGGCGCCGCCCGCGGCGAGGTGTTCCGGCTGCCGCAGGCGTGGGCGGCCACCCGGGGTCGACGCTGGCGCGTGGTGGGCCTGCTGCTCCTGCTGACCCTGGCGCTGATCCTCGCCATCACGCTGCTCATCGTCGTCGTGGTGGTGCTGGCCTCGGCGTCCACCGGGCTGGGGGTGCTGGCCGGCGTCGTGCTCGTGCCGACCTTCATCGTCGCCTGGATCTACGTCTACACCCGGGTCTACCTGCTGGCGGTCCCCGCGCTCGTCGTCGAGGGCCTCGGCGTGCTCGCCGCCCTGCGCCGCTCCCACGCGCTGTCGAAGGGCTCGTTCTGGCGGCTGTTCGGCATCGCGCTGCTCACCGGCATCGTGGCCGGGATCGCCTCGGGCGTCATCGCCTCGCCGTTCTCCATCGGCTCCCAGGTCGTCGCGGGCCTCTCCCCCGAGAACGCCATCGTCGCGCTCGTCATCGGCCAGGTCGGCAGCCAGCTGGTGTCCTCGGCGCTCGCGGCCCCCTTCACCGGGGCGGTGCGCAGCCTGCAGTACGTCGACCAGCGGATCCGTCGCGAGGCCTACGACGTCGAGCTGCTCGCGGGGCTGCCGGGCGCGCCCGGGGCCTGAGGCATGAGGCTCCTGCCCCTCGACGGACCGCCGCTGGTCCCGAGCCCCGAGCGCGCCCACGAGCTGCTGCGTCGCGAGCTGCTGCGCCCGGAGTACCAGGAGCAGAACCCGATCCGCCGGCTCCTGGACTGGCTGGACCGGACGCTGAGCTCCGCGGCCCAGGCCGCCGGCGGGCTCAGCGTGGTCAGCCTCGTGGCCGTCGCGGTGATCGTCCTCCTGCTGCTCCTCGCGATCGGCTGGCTGCTCTCCCGGCTGCGCCGCGACCCGCGCGAGGTGCGAGCGCGCGCGATGGTCGGGGACGCCGCCGCCGAGGACCCCCGCGAGGTGCGACGCCGCGCCGAGGCCGCCTACGCCGAGGGCCGCCACGACGACGCCGTCGTCGAGGGCTTCCGCGCCCTCGCGCTGCGCGAGGCCCGCGAGGGGCGCGTCGACGCCGTCGCCTCGGCCACTGCGGCCGAGGTGGCCACGGCGCTCGGCCAGGCCCACCCGACGCTCGTCGCCGCGATCGACGACGCCGCCCGCCGCTTCGAGGCCGTGCTCTACGGCCACCGCCCGGCCACCGCCGAGCAGGCCCGCGCCGTGCTCGACCTCGACCTGCGCCTGGCCGGAGCCCGCCGATGAGCGGGGTGCGTCCCGGGCGGGTGCGGCGCTGGCGGCTGCCGGCGACCCTCGGCCTGGTGCTGGCGGCCCTCGTCGCGGTGATGGTCTGGCTCTCCCCCGCGCCCGGCGACGACGGCCCCCTCGACCCCGGCAGCGCCTCGCCGACCGGCGGCCGCGCGGTGGCGCGGGTGCTGGCTGCGCAGGGCGTCGACGTCACGGTCGCCCGCTCCTCGGCCGCCCTCCGCGAGGCCGTCCCCGACGGCACCGGCCCCCGCACCACCATCGTCGTCGTGCAGCCCTCGGGGCTGGGCCGCGCCACGGCCACCGACCTGCTGCGCCTGCGGGCGTCGATCGTCGTCGTCGACGCCGGCCCCAGCGTGCTGCGGCTGCTCGGGGTCGAGGCCGACCCCGAGCGGCGCAGCGACGACGGCCCGATCGACGCCGGCTGCTCGGACTCCCTCGTGAGCGACCTCGAGCTCGACGTCGACGAGCGCCTCGCCTACCAGGGCGGCCGCTGCTTCGACAGCTCGCTGCTGCGCCGCACCGACCTCGCGCTCCTCGGCGCCGGACAGGCGCTCTCCAACCGCGACGTCCTGCGCGGCGACAACGCCGGCCTCGCCCTGCGGCTGCTCGGCGGCCGCGAGCGGCTGGTCTGGTACGTCCCCGACCCCGCCGAGCAGGGCGCCGACGACGCCGTCACGCTGCGCTCGCTGCTGCCGCCGTGGCTGCTGCCCTCGCTCGCGCTCGGCGCGCTGGCCGTCGTCGCCCTCGTGGTCTGGCGCGCCCGGCGCCTCGGGCCGCTCGTGCGCGAGCCGCTGCCGGTCTCGGTGCGTGCCGCGGAGTCGGTGGAGAGCCTGGGGCGGCTCTACCAGCGCGCGGGCGACCGCGGCCACGCCGCGGCGGCCCTGCGCTCCGCCGGACGACGCCGCTGGCGCAGCCGGCTCTCGGTGGGCCCCGAGGTGCCCGACGCGACGCTCGTCGAGCTCGTCGCCGCGCACGCCCAGCGCCCCGTCGCGGAGGTCGCCGACCTCCTCCTCGACGCACCCCCGCCCGACGACCACGCCCTCGTGACCCTGGCCGCCGACCTGGCCGCCCTCGACGAAGCAGGTGACCTGTGACCGACCGTCCCGACCACGCCCCCGCCCCGCCGCAGCGGCCCGACCCCGCCGCCGTCGAGGCCGCCCGCACCCGGCTGGCCGCGGTGCGCACCGAGGTCGCCAAGGCCGTCGTCGGCCAGGACGCTGCCGTCTCGGGCCTCCTCGTCGCGCTCCTGTGCCGCGGGCACGTCCTGCTCGAGGGCGTGCCCGGCACGGCCAAGACCCTGCTGGTGCGCTCGCTGGCCGCCGCGCTCAGCGTCGAGAGCCGCCGCGTGCAGTTCACCCCCGACCTCATGCCCGGCGACCTCACAGGCTCGCTGGTGCTCGACCCCGGCGCCGGCGCGCTCGCCTTCCGGCCCGGACCGGTCTTCACCGGCCTCCTGCTCGCCGACGAGATCAACCGCACGCCCCCGAAGACCCAGTCGGCGCTCCTGGAGGCCATGGAGGAGGGCCAGGTGTCGGTCGACGGCACCACCCACCGGCTCCCCGACCCGTTCCTCGTGGCCGCGACGCAGAACCCCGTCGAGATGGAGGGCACCTACCCGCTGCCCGAGGCGCAGCTCGACCGGTTCCTGCTCAAGGTGATCCTCCCGGTGCCCGACCGGGACGCCGAGCTGGAGATCCTGCGCCGCCACGCCGCGGGCTTCGACCCCCGCGACGTCGCCGGCGCCGGCGTCACCCCGGTGGCCGGGGCCGAGGACGTCCTGGTGGCGCGGGCCGCGGTCGGCGGCGTCGAGGTCTCGGCCGAGGTGGCCGGCTACGTCGTCGACCTGGCGCGGGCCACCCGCACCGCGCCCTCGCTCTCCATGGGCGCCAGCCCCCGTGCCGCGACCGCGCTGCTGCGCACCGCTCGCGCCTGGGCCTGGCTCTCGGGCCGCGACTTCGTGACGCCCGACGACGTCAAGGCGCTGGTCACCTCCACCTTCGCGCACCGCCTGGGCCTGCGTCCCGAGGCCGAGCTCGAGGGCACGCGCGTCGAGGCGGTGCTGGCGGCCGCGGTCGCCAGCGTCCCCGTGCCCCGCTGAGGCCGACCATGGTGCTCACCGGGCGCGTCCCGCTGTTCCTGCTGGCCGGGGTGGCGCTGGTCGTGCTGCGCCCGCAGGCCTCGACGGTGCTGGTGTGGACGCTGGTGGTGCTGCTCGCCGTCGGCGTCGACTGGCTGGTGGCGCCGCGGCCCGAGCGGCTCGCCCTGCAGCGCGATCCCGCCCGGCTGGAGCCGGTGCGGCTCGGGGAGCCCACGCACACGACGGTCCGCGTCACCTGCGCCCGCTCGGCCCGGGGCCTGCTGCGCGACGCCTGGCAGCCCACCGCCGGCGCCACCGGCGAGCGGCACCGCCTGAGGCTGGCCGCGGGACGTCCCCAGGTCGTCGTCACCGCGCTCGCGCCGCAGCGGCGCGGCGACCTCACCACCGCCGGGCTCACCGTCCGGCTGCGCGGCCCCCTCGGTCTGGCGGCCCGCCAGCGCACCCTCGCCCTGCCCGGCGTCGTCCGCGTGCTGCCGGCCTTCCCGTCGCGGCGCGCGCTGCCCTCCCGCCTGGCGCGGCTGCGCGACCTCGACGGCCGCGCCGCGGTGCGGGTGCGCGGAGCCGGCACCGAGTTCGACTCCCTGCGCGAGTACGTGCGCGGCGACGACGTCCGCTCGATCGACTGGCGCGCCACCGCGCGCACGCGCAACCCGGTGGTGCGCACCTGGCAGCCCGAGCGCGACCGCCGCGTCGTCCTCGTCGTCGACACCGGACGCACCAGCGCCGCGCGCGTGGCCGACGCGCCGCGGCTGGACTCCTCGCTGGACGCCGCGCTCTTCCTCACCGCGCTCGCCAGCCGGGCCGGCGACCGCGTCGACCTGCTCGCCGGAGACCGCCTGGTGCGCGCCCGCGGACGCAGCGGCTCGGCGCGCGACGTCGTCGGCCGCTTCGACGACCTGCTCGCCGGCGTCGAGCCGGTGCTGGCCGAGGCCGACTGGCCGCTGCTCGCGGGCGCCGTCGCCGACCTCGGCCGTCAGCGGGCGCTGCTCGTGCTGCTGACCTCCCTCGACGAGGCCCCGCTCGAGGAGGGCCTGCTGCCGCTGCTGCCCGCGCTCACCGCACGTCACCGGGTCGTGCTGGCCGGCGTCCGCGAGCCCGAGCTGACCGCGCTGGCCGGGCGGCGCGAGAGCCTCGTCGACGCCTACGCCGCGGCGGCCGCCGAGCAGGCGCTCGAGCGCCGCCGGGCCACGGCCGCCCTGCTGCGCGGCCTGGGGGTCGACGTGGTGGACGCCGAGCCCGGTGGGCTGGCGGTCGCCCTCGGCGACCACTACCTGGCGCTCAAGGCCGCCGGGCTGCTCTGAGGCGCGGGTCAGGCGCGGGTCAGGCGCTGGTGGCGACGCGGTCGCCGAGGAGGGCGGCGTCGACGTCGCCGGTCGCGCCGCGGGCGTGCGCCGCCCGGCCGAGCACGAAGACGTAGGCGAAGAACGCCGCCTCGGCGAGCACGCCGATGCCGACCCGCGCCCAGGTGGGCAGGCCCGACGGCGTCACGAAGCCCTCGATGGCTCCCGAGATCGCGAGCACCAGCACCAGGCCGATCGCCACCGTGCCGGCGGTGCGACCCTCCTGCCCGAGCGACTGCGAGCGCGTCAGGCGTCCGGGCTCGATCCACGACCAGAACAGCCGCAGGCCCACCCCGCCGGCCACGAAGACCGCCGTCAGCTCCAGCAGCCCGTGCGGGAGGATCAGCCCCCAGAAGAGCCCGCCGCGGTCGTGCCGGATCATCAGCGAGCCGATGATCGCCAGGTTCGCGATGTTGCTGAACAGCAGCAGCACCACCGGGACGCCGAGCACGCCGAGGGCCAGGCACAGCGCGCTGACCCAGGAGTTGTTGACCCACACCTGCGTGGCGAAGTGGCTCGCCGCCGCCTCGTGGTAGTAGCCCTCGACGTCGGAGGAGACCAGCCGGTCGACCTCGCGCTCGCCGAGCAGGCTCTGCTCGACCGCCGGGTTGCGCAGCAGCCAGACCATCATGATCCCCGTGACGGCGACGTTGGCGGCCAGCGTCGCCAGCCACCAGCGGCGCAGCCGGTAGAGCGCGGCCGGGAAGCGCTCGAGGACGAAGCCCCGCACCCCGGCCCAGGTCGAGGGGCGCGGCGCGCCCGCGCGGGTGCGGGCCCGGCCCAGCAGCCAGGAGAGGTACTGCACCAGCTGCGGGTCGGGCGCCGAGGAGCGCAGCACCGAGAGGTGCGTGGCGGTGCGACGGTAGAGGTCGAGCAGCTCGTCGGCGGCCGCGCCGTCGAGGCGCGAGCGACCGACGAGCTCGCGCAGGCGGTCCCACTCCTCGCGATGGGCCGCGGCGTAGGCGTCGACGTCCACGCGCACACCCTAGGCTGCTCCCGTGTCCGCGACGAGCTCCTACGCCCACGGCGGTGCCGCCGCGACCGCCGAGGTCGTCACCGGCGAGGCCGTCGTGCTCGACCTGCCGCCGGCCTCGATGCCGTTGCGGGCCGTCGGCACGCTGGTGGACCTCGTCACCACCTACCTGGCGCTGATCGCGCTGTTCCTGCTGGTCGTGCTGACCTCCTCGCTCCTCGACGACGCCCTCGGGCAGGCCGTCGCGATCCTCGCGACCGCCGCCGTGCTAATCGGCCTGCCGACGACCGTCGAGACCCTCACCCGCGGCAAGAGCCTCGGCAAGCTCCTCACCGGGCTGCGGGTGGTGCGCGAGGACGGCGGCACGATCTCCTTCCAGCACGCCTTCGTGCGCTCGCTGGTGGGCGTGGTGGAGATCTACGCCCTCAGCGGGACGCCGGCCGCGATCGCCGCGTCGCTCGACGGCCGGGGTCGACGCCTGGGCGACCACGCCGCCGGCACCTACGTCGTGCGCGACCGGGTGTCGTGGGACCCCTCCCCGCCGCCTGCGATGCCGCCGGGGATGGGCGCCTGGGCCGCGAGCATCGACCTGCGTCCGCTGACCGCCGACCTCGCCCTGGCGATGCGGCACTACGTCGAGCGCGGCCACACCCTGGTGCCGGCCACCGCCCGGATCGTCGGCGAGCGCCTGCTCGGCTCGCTCGCCGACCACGTCGCGCCCCCGCCGCCGCCCGGCGCACCGCCGGTCGTCGTCCTGGCGGCGGTGCTGGCCGAGCGGAACACCCGCGAGAGCGCGCGCCTGGCCCGCCAGGGCGAGCTGCGACGGCGGCTGACCGGCCGCTGAGGGCCGCTGAGGGCCACTGGGGGCCACTGGGGGCCACTGAGGGCACCGCCTGTGGACCGGACCGCGACGCCCGGGCCATAGGCAGGGGCGCCGTCGGTCGACTAGGGTGCCCGTCCATGCCCGACGAGAACACGTTCTCATCCGGCGCGGCACTGCCGGTGATCGTCTGGGGCACGGGCAACGTGGGCCGCGCCGCCCTGCGCGCCGTCGCCGCCCACCCCGGGCTCGCCCTCGCCGCGGTGCTGGTCTCCGACCCCGCCAAGGTCGGGCTCGACGCCGGCGACCTCGCCGGGCTCGACCGCGAGCTCGGCGTCCGGGCCACCGACGACGTCGCCGGCGTGCTGGCCCAGGCGGCCGGACACGGCCTGGTCTACGCGGCGTCCGGCGACCTGCGTCCCGCCGAGGCGCGCGCCGACGTCGAGCGGGCGCTGCGGGCCGGGGCCGACGTCGTCACCCCCGCGCTCTACGACCTCTACGACCCCCGCGGCGCGAGTCCCGCCAGCCGCGAGCCGATGGAGGCGGCCTGCCGCGCCGGCGGGTCGTCGCTGCTGGTCACCGGCATCGACCCCGGATGGGCCAACGACGTGCTGCCCTACCTGCTCTCCGGCCTGGTCGGCGAGCTGCGCGAGGTGCGCTGCCAGGAGATCTTCGACTACTCCGACTACGACGCCGAGGCCACCGTGCGACGCCTGGTCGGCATGGGCGAGCCGATGGACGCCGTGCCGCCGATGGTGGCCCCGGGCGTGCCGACGAGCGTGTGGGGCGGGCAGGTGCGGCTGCTGGCCCGGGCGCGGGGGGGG
>NZ_JBUZJI010000020.1:48108-65034 GCF_055282735.1 Nocardioides sp. B129/18
GACGCCCTCGACGAGCACACCGAGCGGAAGGCCCTCGACGGCGACGTCGTCACCCGACTCGGCGTGTTCCGCCGCGGCACCCAGGGGGCGCTGCGCTTCGAGGTGCGCGGGCTGGTGGCCGGGCGTCCGGTCGTCGTGGTCGAGCACGTCACGCGGATCTCCCCCACCTGCGCGATGGACTGGCCGCTGCCGCCCGACGGCGCCGACGGCGCGCACCGCATCGTCCTCGACGCCGACCCCCGCCTGGAGGTCACCATCGAGGCGATCGGCCCCGACGAGAGCCGCGCGGCCGGCGGCAACGCCACCGCCGCGCATCGTCTGGTGGCCGCCCTGCCCTGGCTCTCGGCCGCTCCGCCCGGTCTGCACGACGGGCTCGACGTGCCGCTCTCCCCCGCCACCGGGCGCCTGGCCGCCCCCGTCCCCCTGGAGACCCGATGATCATCGACGTCCCCGACGGCGCCGACCCCCTGATGCACGTGTGGGGTCGCCTGGTGCCGGGCATCGGCCCGGCCGCCTCCGCCTTCGCGACCTCCGTCTACGAGCACTCCACGCTCGGCCTGCGCGAGTTCGAGGCCGCACGCCTGCGCGTCGCCCAGCTCAACGGCTGCCTCTTCTGCCTGGACTGGCGCACCGAGCGCGACGGCGTGCGCGTCGAGGAGGGCTTCGACCGCGAGGTCGAGCAGTGGCGGCGCACCACCGCGCTCGACGAGCGCGCCCGGCTGGCCGCGGAGTACGCCGAGCGTTACACCGTCGACCACCACGGCCTCGACGACGGCTTCTGGACGCGGATGCGCGCCCACTACACCGACCGCGAGATCGCCGAGCTGACGATGTGCCTGGGCTCGTGGATCGCCTTCGGCCGCCTCAACCACGTGCTCGGCCTCGACGCCGTCTGCAGCGTGCCCGAGCACCTCGTCCAGCACTGAGCCCGCTCCGGAGCCAGCCTCAGAGGGCCCGACGGTAGGCGAAGTCGGCGATCTCGCGACCGACCTCGAGGCCCTTGCGCTCGAACTTCGTGATCGGCCGCTCGGCCCACCGCTCGACCGGCCCGCCCTCGAGGCCGGGCTCGGCGTCGAGCACCTCGCGCATCTGCTCGGCGTAGTTCGCCCAGTCGGTGGCCAGGCGCCAGGTGCCACCGGGCCGCAGGCGGGTCGCGACGAGGCCGGCGAAGGTCGGGGAGACCAGGCGTCGCTTGTGGTGGCGCGACTTGCGCCAGGGGTCGGGGAAGAACGTCCAGAGCTCCTCGAGGGAGTCCGGCGCGATGAGGTGCTCGAGGAACCAGACGGCGTCGACGCCGCAGAGCCGCACGTTGTCGGCGCCGGCCTCGGCCAGCCGCCACAGCGTGTCGGCCACCCCGGGGCGCCAGACCTCGAGGGCCAGCACGTTCGCCTCCGGGCGCGCGGCGGCCAGCGCCGCGGTGGCCTCGCCGACGCCCGAGCCGATCTCGACGATCAGCGGCGCCTCGCGACCGAACCAGTCGGCCACCCGGACGCCGGGCTCATCGACGGCCTCCTCGGGGATCACCCACGCCTCGTGGTGGGCCTCCCACGCCTCGGCCTGCCGCGGGGTGAACCGGTTGCCGCGCCGGGAGTAGGAGAGCACCTCGCGCATCGTGCGTCCGTCCTCGGTGAGCCTATGGTGCGGACGCGCCGGGGTGACGGGGTGCTCGGACATGGGCGCCATCATCGCGGCCACGGCGAGGCGGGCACGAATCCGCGGGACCACCGGTCGGCGCCGATCCGCGACCCCGGGGCGGCGCAGGCGCCATGATCGGCGTCATGATCGACCGCGCGCGCCTGACCCGACTCCACGCCGAGGAGGAGCAGCGATTCCGCGACCTCCATCCGGCCTCCGCCCGCCTCGCCGAGCGGGCCCGCGGCTCCCTGCTGGCCGGCGTCCCGATGCCGTGGATGACCCGCTGGCCCGGCCCGCACCCGGTCTTCGTCGAGGAGGCGGTGGGGGCGCGGCTCACCGACGTCGACGGCCACGTCTACGTCGATCTGTGCCTCGGCGACACCGGCGCGATGACCGGACACGCCCTGCCGCAGGTCGCCGACGCGCTGGCCGCCCGCGCCCGCACCGGCGTCACGACGATGCTGCCCGGCGAGGACGCCTGCTGGGTCGGCGAGGAGCTGACGCGTCGCTTCGGCCTGCCGGCCTGGCAGCTGGCGATGTCGGCCACCGATGCCAACCGGTTCGCGCTGCGCTTCGCCCGCCACCTCACCGGTCGTCCGCGGATCGCGGTCATGGACTGGTGCTACCACGGCACGGTCGACGAGACCCTCGCCGTGCTCGACGAGGGACGCGTGGTGCCGCGCCCGGGCGCGCTCGGCCCGCAGGTCGACGTCGCCCTCACCACCGCGGTGGTGCCCTTCAACGACGCCGAGGCCCTCGACCGACGACTCGCCGAGGGCGACGTCGCCTGCCTGCTCCTCGAGCCGGCCCTCACCAACATCGGCATCGTGCTGCCCGAGCCGGGCTACCTCGAGGCCGTGCGCGAGATCACCCGCCGCCACGGCGTCCTGCTGATCGTCGACGAGACGCACACGATGTGCGCCGGCCCCGGCGGCGCCACTCGGGCCTGGGGCCTCGAGCCGGACCTGCTGGTCGTCGGCAAGGCGATCGCGGGCGGCGTGCCGGCCGCCGCCTACGGCCTGAGCGCGGAGGTGGCCGCTCGGCTCTCGGGTCCGATGCTCGGCCACGAGATCGATGTCGCCGGGGTGGGCGGCACCCTCACCGGGAACCCGCTGGCCACCGCGGCGATCCGGGCGACGCTCTCGACGTGCCTGCGCGAGGAGGACTTCGCTCTCAGCCTCCCGCTGGCGACGCGCTTCGCCGCCGGCGTCGCCGGGGTGATCGCCGAGGCCGGCCTGCCCTGGCACGTGCAGCGCCTGGGCTGCCGCGCGGAGTACTGGTTCTGCCCGCCGCCTCGCGACGGCGCCGCCGCGGCGGCCGCGGTCGACGAGGAGCTCGAGGGGCTGCTGCACCTGTGGTGCCTCAACCGCGGCGTGCTCCTGACGCCGTTCCACAACATGGCGCTGTTCTCCCCCGCCCACGTCGAGGCCGACGTCGACCGGCACACGGCCGTCTTCGCCGAGGCCGTCGCCGCGCTCGTCGGCTGAGCCCGCGCCGGACATGACGAACGGGCCCCGCTCGATCGAGCGGGGCCCCTCCGGGTGCTGCTGGTGCCGTCAGGAGACGGCGGGGATCACTTGGTGATCTTGGTGACGCGACCGGCGCCGACGGTGCGGCCACCCTCGCGGATGGCGAAGCGCAGACCCTCGTCCATGGCGATGGGCTGGATCAGCTCGACCGACATCTCGGTGTTGTCGCCCGGCATGACCATCTCGGTGCCCTCGGGGAGGGTCACCACGCCGGTGACGTCCGTGGTCCGGAAGTAGAACTGCGGACGGTAGTTGTTGAAGAACGGCGTGTGACGGCCGCCCTCGTCCTTCGAGAGGATGTAGACCGAGGCCTCGAAGTTGGTGTGCGGGGTGGTGGTGCCCGGCTTGATGACGACCATGCCGCGCTCGACGTCCTCGCGCTTGGTGCCACGGAGGAGCAGACCGACGTTCTCACCGGCCTGGCCCTCGTCGAGCAGCTTGCGGAACATCTCGACACCGGTGACGGTGGTCTTCTGCGAGGTGTCGCGGATGCCGACGATCTCGACCTCCTCGCCGACCTTCACGATGCCCCGCTCGATGCGGCCGGTGATGACCGTGCCACGACCGGTGATGGTGAAGACGTCCTCGACGGGCATGAGGAACGGCTTGTCCGTCTCACGCTCGGGGGTCGGGATGTAGTCGTCGACGGCCTGCATGAGCTCGGCCACCGAGTCGCCCCACTTGGCGTCGCCCTGCAGCGCCGGGAAGGCCGCCACGCGCACGACCGGGATGTCGTCGCCCGGGAACTCGTACTCGGAGAGGAGCTCGCGCACCTCCATCTCGACGAGCTCGATGAGCTCCTCGTCGTCGACCATGTCGCACTTGTTGAGCGCCACGACCAGGGCCGGCACGCCGACCTGGCGGGCGAGCAGCACGTGCTCGCGGGTCTGCGGCATCGGGCCGTCGGTGGCCGCCACGACCAGGATGGCGCCGTCCATCTGCGCCGCACCGGTGATCATGTTCTTGATGTAGTCGGCGTGACCGGGGCAGTCGACGTGCGCGTAGTGACGACCCTCGGTCTGGTACTCGACGTGCGCGATCGAGATCGTGATGCCGCGCTGACGCTCCTCGGGGGCCTTGTCGATGTCCTCGAAGGCCGAGGCAGCGTTGAGGTCCGGGTGCTTGTCGTGCAGGACCTTGGTGATGGCCGCGGTCAGCGTCGTCTTGCCGTGGTCGATGTGACCGATGGTGCCGATGTTGACGTGCGGCTTGGTCCGCTCGAACTTCGCCTTAGCCACTGGGGCTCCTCCTGGTGTGGGTTGTGACGTGACTCGTACTGAAAGGGGTGGTGCCGAGGACTCGCGAGAGGTTACTCGCCGCGAACCTTCTTGATGATCTCGTCGGCGATGTTCGAGGGAACCTCGGCGTACGAGTCGAACTCCATCGAGTACGACGCCTGGCCGGAGGTCTTGGACCTCAGGTCGCCGACGTACCCGAACATCTCGGACAGCGGCACGAGGCCCGACACGACGATGTCGCCGTGACGCTCCTCCTGCGCGCGGATCTGGCCACGACGGGAGTTGATGTCGCCGATGACCGTGCCGAGGAAGTTCTCGGGCGTGGTCACCTCCACGGCGAACACCGGCTCCAGCAGGACCGGCTTGGCCTGGCGGGCGGCCTCCTTGAAGGCCATGTTGCCAGCGATCTTGAACGCCAGCTCCGAGGAGTCGACGTCGTGGTACGCGCCGTCCTCGAGGCTGAACTTGACGTCGACCATCGGGTAGCCGGCGAGCACGCCGAACTCCATGGCGTCCTGGCCGCCCTGGTCGACCGACGGGATGTACTCGCGCGGGACGCGACCACCGGTGACGTTGTTGACGAACTCATAGCCCGCGCCGAGACCGGTCTCGGGGTCGATGTTCGGCTCGATGGAGACGAGCACCTTCGCGAACTGGCCGGAGCCACCCGTCTGCTTCTTGTGGGTGTAGCCGTGGTTCTTGACGGCCTGGCGGATCGTCTCGCGGTAGGCCACCTGCGGCTTGCCCACGGTCGCCTCGACCTTGAACTCGCGGCGCATGCGGTCGACGAGGATCTCCAGGTGGAGCTCGCCCATGCCGGCGATGATCGTCTGGCCGGTCTCCTCGTCGGTCTTGACGACGAAGGTGGGGTCCTCCTCGGCGAGACGCTGGATGGCGACGCCGAGCTTCTCCTGGTCGGACTTCGTCTTCGGCTCGATGGCGACCTCGATCACCGGGGCCGGGAAGGTCATCGACTCCAGGACGACCGGGCTGGCGTTGTCCGACAGCGTGTGACCGGTCTTGGTGTCCTTCAGGCCCATGACGGCCACGATCTGGCCGGCGCCGACCGACGCGATCTCCTCACGCTTGTTGGCGTGCATCTGGTAGACCTTGCCGATCCGCTCCTTGCGGCCGTTGGTCGAGTTCAGCACCGTGGCGCCGGCCTCGAGCTTGCCGGAGTAGACGCGGACGAAGGTCAGACGGCCCAGGTGCGGGTCGGCGGCGATCTTGAAGGCCAGCGCGGCCAGCGGCTCGTCGGCCGAGGGCTTGCGGACGATCTCGGTCTCGGGGGTCTCCTCGACGTTGGGCTTGTGGCCCACGATCGCGTCGACGTCGACCGGGCTCGGCAGGTAGTCGATGATCGCGTCGAGCAGGGGCTGGACGCCCTTGTTCTTGAACGCGGTGCCGGTGAGGATCGGGTTCAGCTTGTCGGCCAGGGTGGCGCGACGGATGGCGGCCTTGAGGGTCGGCACGTCGAACGTGTCGCCGTCCTCGAGGTAGACCTCCATGATGTCGTCCTCGGCCTCGGCCAGGGTCTCGACGAGCTTCTCGCGGTACTCGGCGGCCTTGTCGGCCAGGTCCGCGGGGATCTCCTCGACGACGTAGTCCTCGCCCTGGGCGGTCTCGCCGCGCCAGACCTTGGCGTTCATCTCGACGAGGTCGACGACGCCGATGAAGTCGCCCTCGGCGCCGATCGGGATCTGCAGGATCAGCGGGGTCGAGTTGAGCTTCTGGACGATCGAGTCGACGACGCGGTAGAAGTCCGCGCCGGTGCGGTCGAGCTTGTTGACGAAGCACATGCGCGGGACGGCGTACTTGTTGGCCTGACGCCACACCGTCTGCGACTGCGGCTCCACGCCGGCGACGCCGTCGAACACCGCGACGGCGCCGTCGAGGACGCGCAGCGAGCGCTCGACCTCGACGGTGAAGTCGACGTGCCCGGGGGTGTCGATGATGTTGATCTGGTGCTTCTTCCACCAGCAGGTGGTCGCGGCGGAGGTGATCGTGATGCCACGCTCCTGCTCCTGCTCCATCCAGTCCATCGTGGCAGCGCCGTCGTGGACCTCACCGATCTTGTAGGAGATGCCGGTGTAGAAGAGGATGCGCTCGGTGGTGGTGGTCTTGCCAGCATCGATGTGCGCCATGATGCCGATGTTGCGGACCGACTTGAGGTCCGTGGTGATGTCGACGGCCACTGTGATTCAGCGTTCCCTTGCGGTAGGTGGAATGAGCGGTGCGGCAGAGGCGGTCCGGTGGGCCCGCCCCCGCCGGGAGATCACCAGCGGTAGTGGGCGAAGGCGCGGTTGGACTCAGCCATCTTGTGGGTGTCCTCGCGCTTCTTCACCGCGGCGCCGAGACCGTTCGAGGCGTCGAGGATCTCGTTCATGAGGCGCTCGGACATCGTCTTCTCACGACGGTCCTGCGCGTAGCCGACGAGCCAGCGCAGCGCGAGGGTGGTGCCTCGGTTGCCCTTGACCTCGACGGGGACCTGGTAGGTCGCGCCGCCGACGCGGCGGGACTTGACCTCGATGGCCGGCTTGACGTTGTCCATCGCGCGCTTGAGCGTGACGACGGGGTCGGTGCCGGTCTTCTCGCGGCAGCCCTCCAGGGCGGAGTAGACGATGCGCTGGGCGACCTGCTTCTTGCCGTCCTTCAGGATCTTGCTGACCAGCTGGGAGACCAGCTGGGAGCCGTAGACCGGGTCGACGTCGACAGGCCGCTTCGGAGCGGGGCCCTTGCGCGGCATGTCAGCTCTTCTCCTTCTTCGCGCCGTAGCGGCTGCGAGCCTGCTTGCGGTTCTTCACGCCCTGGGTGTCGAGCGTGCCGCGGATGATCTTGTAGCGCACACCGGGCAGGTCCTTCACACGACCGCCGCGGACGAGCACGATGGAGTGCTCCTGCAGGTTGTGACCCACGCCGGGGATGTAGGCGGTGACCTCGACGCCGCTGCTCAGGCGCACGCGGGCGACCTTGCGGAGGGCGGAGTTCGGCTTCTTGGGCGTGGTGGTGTAGACGCGGGTGCAGACGCCTCGGCGCTGCGGCGACCCCTTCAGGGCAGGCGTCTTGGTCTTCGACACCTTGTCCTGGCGGCCCTTGCGGACCAGCTGGTTGATGGTGGGCACCGGGTGGTTCCCCTTCTGTTCGACTCTCAGTACGGGGCGCCTTGCCCTGCACGATCCTGTGGTGTCTCGGTGGTGCATCTCGACCGCCGCTCACGCTGCGCTCCTCGACCCCCGCACCCGGGCGTGTCGCCCGATCTCAGGCCTCACCGCGGGCGGTGGGGAGGAGCGACGTGCTCGATCGATCGGCGGTCACGTCCCGCCGCTCACTTCCGAGCACGCGCAAGCGCCTGGTCGTCCCAGACACGAGTGGAGAGGCTACCCGGGGCGGTGGGGCCGGTCAAAACCGTTGAACCCCGCCGGGCGAGGGCCACCGAGAGCAGAGTGCCCCCCAGGGTGAGCGCGCCGCCGACGAACAGCGTCCAGCGGGCGCCGAAGGCCTCCCCCACCCAGCCGATGAACGGCGACCCGAGCGGGGTGCCGCCGGTGAAGATCATCAGGTAGATGGCCATGACCCGGCCGCGCATCTCAGGCGCGGCGCTGAGCTGCATGAAGGCGTTGGCGCTGGTGATCATCGTCAGCGCGCTCAGGCCCAGCAGCGGGCAGACGAGGGCGTAGAGGGCGTAGGACGGCATCGCGCCGGCCACCAGCTCGACGGCGCCGAAGACCAGGGCCGCCCCGACGACCAGCCGCTGGGTGACCTCCACGCGGCGGGCGGCCATCAGCGAGCCGGTGAGCGAGCCGACGGCCATGACGGTGCCGAGCAGGCCGTACTCGGTGGGGCCCTTGCCGAAGACCTCGGTGGCCATGAGCGCGCTGGTGAGCTGGAAGTTCAGGCCGAAGGTGCCGGTGAAGAAGACGACGCCGAGCACCAGGCTGAGGTCGCGCCGGCTGCGCAGGTAGGCGAAGCCCTCGCGGATCTGACCTCGCGAGCGGGCCAGCGGGCGGGTGGGCCGCAGGCTGGAGACGTCGAGGCGCGCCAGGGACGCGATCGGGGCGGCGTAGCTGATCGCGTTGAGCAGGATGACCCAGCCGGTGCCCGAGACGTCGTTGCCGAAGGCGGCGATGAGCAGGCCCGCCAGCGCGGGGCCGACGATGCGCGCGGAGTTGAAGCTGGCCGAGTTCAGCCCGACGGCGTTGGTGAGCTCGTCGGGGCCGACCAGCTCGGAGACGAACGACTGGCGGGCGGGGGCGTCGAAGGCGGAGGCCGTGCCGAGCACGAGCGCGAGCACGTAGACGTGCCACAGCTGCACGGTGCCGGTGACGGCGAGCAGGCCCAGCACGAGCGCGGGCAGCGCCATGCCGAGGTTGGTGATCTGCAGGAGCCGGCGCTTGGGGATGCGGTCGGCCACGACGCCCGCGAAGGGCGAGAGCAGGAGGAAGGGCAGGAACTGCAGGCCCGTGGTGATGCCGATCGCGGCTCCGCTCCCGGTGAGCAGCAGGACCAGCCAGTCCTGCGCGACGCGCTGCAGCCAGGTGCCGACGTTGGAGACCAGGCCGCCGGCGGCGTAGCGGCGGTAGTTGGGGTTGGCGAGGGAGCGGAACGTGGGGCTCAAACCGGGGTCAGTCCTCCTGGGAGAGTCGATCGAGGATGGGGGCGGCGCGGCGCAGCAGCTCGCGCTCGTCGGGGGTGAGGGCGGCCAGCCTCCGGGCCAGCCACTCGTCGCGGCGGCGACGGTCGGCGACGACCCGGGCGTGGCCCTCGTCGGTGAGGTGGACGACGACCTGGCGGCCGTCGGTGGGGTGCGGGAGCCGCTCGACGAGGCCGGCCTCCTGCAGGCAGGAGACCGTGCGGGTCATCGACGGCGGCTGCACCCGCTCGTGGGCGGCGAGCTCGCCGACGGTGAGATCGCCGCGGCGCAGCAGCACCCCGAGCACCGACATCGCGCTCAGGGAGAGGTCGTTGTCGGGCTGGCGCTGCAGCGCGAGGCGGCGACGCAGCCGCATGACGGAGGTGCGCAGCTCGGAGGCGAGCCCGGCGTCGGTGCGGGCGACCTTCTCGACGGTGGGCATGTCGTTTAGCCTAGGTCATTACCCTTGCTAAGTAAAAACGACGAGGACGCCGACCGTCGCCGCGCGCGCACCCGGCGACTAGGGTGGCGGCGTGGACCTGCGTGAGGATCAGCCCGGACGACGCGAGATCGCCGGCCGCACCTACGTCGTGGCCGAGGTCGAGCCGCTCGACGTCGACGGCGTGCGCACCGTGCAGGTGGGCACCGCCCTGTTCTTCCTGGGCTTCCTCGCCCTGCTCCCCTTCTACGGGACGCTGCAGGACGACGGCCGCGGCTGGTGGCTGTGGACCTGCCTCACCGGCGCCGGCCTCGGGCTGCTCGGCCTGGAGTACTGCACGCGGCGCGCGCGGGCGCGCCGCACCCGCGAGGACGAGCCCCGCGGCTGAGCCCTCGCGAGGCCGCCGATCGGCCTAGAGGCCGAGGACGACGTCGTCGGTGAGGGTGTCGAGCACCGGCGGCGCGAGCGGCACCGGCTCGTAGCGCTTGGCCAGGCGCACCTCGGAGTGCGCGCCGCAGCCGTGGTCGAGGGAGACCACGCGGGCGTCGTCGTTGGCGTCGCCGTTGGCGCAGACGCCGAAGCTCTCCGAGAGCGGACCCGCGAGGCGCACGAGGAAGCCGCACGACCAGCAGCTGTCGGGAGCGGCCTGCGCGATCGGGGCCGACGGCCCCGAGGAGCCGTCGTGCCAGCGCTGGGCCGCGGCGGCGCGGCCCTCGGGGCTGAGCGTGCGGACCCGACCCAGGCCCAGCTCCTGCGCGACGCGGCGCACCTGCGCCTGCTCGTCGGCGTCGAGGGGGTCGTCGCCGAAGGACCAGGTGGGCACCAGGCGCGGGTCGTCGTCGTCGACCGGCAGGAGGTCGCCGGGGCCGAGGTCGCCGGGGCGGATGCGCTCGCGGTAGGGCACCCACGGCGGCGCGACGATGGCGTCGTCGCCGGGGAGCAGGACGACCTCGTCGACGGTGACGTCGTCCTGGCCCTCGGCCCGGACGACGGTGACCGACCACTGCCAGCCGCGGTAGCCGCGGCGGGTGCAGGCGAAGCGGTGGGTGACGACCAGGGGCTCCTCGGCGCGGACGCCGAGGTGCTCGCCGAGGTCGGCGGGGTCGACGTCGACCAGCAGCGCGTCCCGGGCGAGGTCGACGGCGGACGCGGCGACGGCGTCGGGGTCGAGGGCGATCGGGGAGGTCGTCACGGGGCCCATCCTGCCTGGTCACCCCACCGGTCGCCAGACGGGGTCCGGACCTCGGCGGCCTCGGCCCCCTTCCTCGGGGTGGGCTCGTGTCCTGGTGGCGTGCGGACGGGGGTCATCGGGGAGGATGGCCCCCATGACCCAGCCCGACGCCGAGGAACGGACCACGCCGACCGGCACCGGGACCCGCCTCGGCAGCGGGGCCCGCGCCACCGCCCGCGGGGTCGCGGGCGCCGCCCGGGCCACCGGACGCGCGTCGCGGTTCGTCAGCGTCCAGGCCCGCCGGGCCGCCGGCGCCCAGGGCGCCGACCGCTCGGGCCTCAACCGGCTGATCTACCTGCACTTCTTCAACACCGCCGGCGACGCCGCCGTGGCGATCTCCCTGGCCGGCAGCCTGTTCTTCCAGGTGCCCTCGGGCGAGGCCCGCGGCCAGGTGGCGCTCTTCCTCGGTCTGACGATGCTGCCCTTCGCGATCGTCGCGCCCCTGCTCGGCCCCTTCCTCGACCGCTTCAGCCACGGCCGCCGCTGGGCCATCGGCGCCACCATGGCCGCCCGCGCGTTCCTCGCCTGGGCCCTGGCCAGCCAGGTCGACGCCGGCGACTCGCCGTGGCTCTTCGCCGCCGCCCTCGGCGTGCTCATCTCCTCCAAGGCCTACGGCGTCACCCGCGCGGCGGCCGTGCCCCGACTCCTGCCCGAGGGGCTCACGCTGGTCAAGGCCAACGGCCGGGTCTCGCTCTCGGGCATCGTCGGCACCGCGGCGTCGGCGCCGCTGGCGGGGCTGGCCTCCCTCATCGGCGCGCAGTGGTCGCTGCGCTACGCCTTCGTGCTCTTCGTCATCGCCACCGTCTGCGCGATCCGCCTGCCCGGCCGCGTCGACTCCGCCCAGGGCGAGGAGCCGCTGGCGCTCCTGCCGGGCCCCAGCGCGCAGGACGTCGTCGTCACCGCCGTCGACGACGTCACCCCCGGTCCGAGCCCGCGGGTGCGCATCCCCCCGGCCGTCGCGTTCGCGCTGCGGGCCAACTGCGGGCCGCGCTGGCTGACCGGCTTCGCCCTGATGTACCTGGCGTTCCTGCTGCGGGAGAACCCGCCCGAGACCAGCCTCAGCTCCGAGCTGATGGTCGGCGTCGTGATCGGCGCGGCCGGCCTGGGCAACGCCTGCGGCGTCGCGGCCGCGTCGCTGCTGCGCCGCATCGACCCGCGCGTCACCGTCGTGGCCGCGCTCGTCGTCGACCTCGGGCTCGCGGTGCTGGCCGCCGCCTTCTACGGCGTGCCCACGCTCGCCCTCCTCGGCCTCGGCGCGGGCATGGCGCAGTCGCTCGCGAAGTTCTGCCTCGACGCCACCATCCAGCGCGACGTGCCCGAGCGGGTGCAGGCCAGCGCCTTCGCCCGCAGCGACACCCTGCTGCAGCTGGCGTGGGTCACCGGCGGGTTCGTCGGCATCCTGCTGCCGCTCGACCCCGCCCGTGTCGGCCTGGGCACCGCCGCCGTCGTGCTCGGCGCCTGGACGGTCTACGTGCTCGGCAACGCGCGCGGCACCGGCCGCCGCGGCGTTCCCGCGGCGCCGCGGGTCGTCTGAGGCGGGCTCAGACGTCGGGGCTCAGAGCTCGAGCTCGTCGGCCAGCGCGCGCAGCAGCTTGGCGACCGGCTTCGCGGTGGTGCGGTCGGGGTAGCGGCCGTGCCGGTAGGCCTCGCCGACGCCGTCGAGCACCCGGATGAGGTCCTCGACGATCGGGACCATCTCGTCCGGCTTCTTGCGGCGCGCGGCCGACTGCTGACGCGAGACCGACGGCTGGGAGTCCAGCAGCCGCACCTGGAGCGCCTGCTCGCCGCGGCGGCCCTGGGCGATCCCGAACTCGACGCGGGCGCCGTTCTTCAGCGAGGTGACGCCCTCGGGCAGCGCCTCGGCGCGGACGTAGACGTCCGGGCCGTCGTCCTGGGAGAGGAAGCCGAAGCCCTTGTCGGCGTCGTACCACTTCACCTTGCCTGTCGGCACTGGGACTCACCTGATCCTGATCGCTGGGCTGTGGGCCGAGTCAGGATAGAGGCGGGCCCGAGGCGGGACCACTCGAATCCGCCCGCCGGGCTCAGCCCAGCCGGGCCAGGAGCGTCGGGGCCAGGGTCGAGACGCCGAGCGCCAGCCCGGCGAGGCTCGCGAGGAGCAGCAGCACGATCCAGGCGCCGGCCGGCAGCGGCGTCAGCCCGGCGAGCTGGTCGACGTCGGAGGTGCGCGAGCGAAGGCGTCCTGCCTGCGCCAGCTCGACCACCGGACGCGGGGCCGCCAGCAGCAGGAGCCAGGCCAGCAGGTAGGCGACGGTGACCTGCCAGCGCAGCGGCGCCGCCCAGGCCACGGCCGCCACGGCCGCCGTGAGCCCGCAGACCACGAGGGCCCCGTAGAGGTTGCGCACCAGCACCAGGAGCGCGAGGCCCAGCAGCACCAGGCCCCACAGCAGGGCCAGCGGGCGTCCCGACGCGAGCGCGGTGGCGGCCAGCAGGCCGAGCAGCGCGGGAGCGAGGTAGCCCGCGGCGAGCATCAGCACCATGCCGGGCCCGCGGGGTCGTCCGCGGGAGAGCGTCACGCCCGAGGTGTCGGTGTGCACCCGCAGGCCCTGGAGGCGGCGGCCGACGAGCACCGCGGCGAGGGCGTGCCCGGCCTCGTGGACGACCGTGACGCCCAGGCGCACCCGCGGCCAGGTGGCCGGCGCCAGCACCAGGGCGAGCGCGACCAGGCCGGGCAGCAGGACGCGCTCGGTGGCCGGCACCGGCACCGAGGCGACGAGGTCGTCGCCGATGCGGCGCAGCACCGCGCCGACGTCGAGGGCCATGGGGCTAGGCCCCCGGACCGGCCGCGGAGCCCAGGTGGTCGGCCAGCCAGTCGGGGAACTCCCGCAGGTCGTCGAGGACGACGTCGGTGCCGGCGTCGAGGAGCTCGGCGCGACCGCCGCCGCCGGTGAGCACCGAGACGCTGAGGGCGCCGGCGGCGCGAGCGCCCTCGACGTCGTGGACGTGGTCGCCGACGTAGACGCTCGCGCCCTCCTGGCGCAGCACCCCGGCCTTGCCGACGCCCCACACCTCGCCGGCGAGCAGGTCGGCGTGCAGGCCGAGGTGGTCGAGGTGGCGGCGGGCGTTCGGGGCGAACTTGCCCGTGACCACCAGCACCCGGCCGCCGCGGTCGCGCACGGCGTCGAGGGCGGCGTGCGCGCCGGGCAGCGCCGGGGTGGCCGGGACGCACAGCGGCGGGTAGAGCTCGCGGAAGAGGTCGATGGCCGCCGGCACCTGCTCGGGCGGCAGGTAGGGCTCGAGCATGAGGTCCAGCGGCGGGCCGAGGCGCTCGGTGAGCCGCTCGACCGGCAGCTCGACGTCGAGCCGCTCGCCCAGGGCCAGCAGCACGGCGCGGAACCCGGGTGCGGTGTCGATGAGGGTCATGTCGAGGTCGAAGCCGACGACGAGCGGAGCGGCTCCAGCGGTCATGCGGGAAGGGTACGGGCGTCGATCGACCCCACTTCGGCCCGCCGTCAGGCGGCGTCGGTCATGATGGTCGCTCGTCCGCGAGCCGAGGGAGGTCGGACATGGGACGCATCCGCCGCACGTCCGGCGTCCTCGTCGTGCCCGCGCTCGCGGCCGCCCTGGCGCTCGGCGCGCTCGCGACCCCGGCCCGGAGCGCCGTCGACGGCCCGGCCGCACCGGACGACGCCACCCTCCACCTCGTCACCCTCGAGCGTCCGGGCACCGCCGCGGCCTCGCAGGTGCTGCCCCGCGCCTTCGGGGCCCTCGACCTCGTCCTCGAGCAGGACGACGTCCTGGCCCGGGTCGGTGCGCCTGACCCCGTCTACCGCTGGACCACCGCGCTCGACGGCGTCGCCGTGCGGCTCACCGACGCCCAGGCCGTCGCCGTGGCCGCCGACCCGCGGGTGGCCGGCGTCGAGGAGGACTCCGTGCGTCGGCTCACCGCCGCGCCCGACCTCACCGCCGACGCGTCCGGCACCGCGCCCGGCCTGCAGCCCGACCTCGCCCCGCCCGGCCGGGTCGTGCGCGGCCACGGCGGACGCGGCGTCGTGGTCGGCGTCGTCGACTCCGGCCTCGACGCCGACGACCCGCTCTTCGCCTCGACGCCCGGGCTCGGGCCGCGTCCGGACTTCCGCGGCTCCTGCAGCCCCGACGACGGCTGGGGCCCGGCCGCCTGCACCGGCAAGGTCGTCGGCGGCGACTGGTTCGTCGACGGCTTCGGCGAGGACCGGCTGCGCACCGGCAGCTCCCTCTCCCCCGCCGACGACGACGGCCACGGCACCGCGATGGCCTCGGTGATCGCGGGCAACGCCGGCATCTCGGTGCGCCTGCCCCACGCCCGTCCCACCCGCTACGCCGGCTACGCCCCGCTCGCGCGCCTGGCCGCGTACAAGGCCTGCTGGACCGCTCCCGACCCCGCCGACGACGGCTGCTCCACCGCCGATCTCGTCACCGCCGTCGACACCGCCGTCGCCGACGGCGTCGACGTGCTCTCGCTGGCCGTCGGCGGCCCCGGCGACCGGCTCGACGCCCTCGACCGCGCCCTGCTCGGCGCGACCGAGCGCGGGGTGGTGGTCGTCGCCTCGGCCGGCAACGGCGGTCGATCCGACGTCGCGGCCCACCCGGTGCCGTGGGCGCTGACCGTGGGCGCCAGCAGCGGCGTCGTCCAGCGCGGCGAGGTGCGCCTCGGCTCGGGCACCACCCTGCGCGGCGTCATGACCGCCACCGTCGGCACCGGACCGGCCCGCGTCGTCGCCGGCTCGTCGGTGCCCGCGCCCGGCGCCGAGCGCGCCGAGGCAGCCCGCTGCGTGCCCGGCTCGCTGGACGCCGCCCGGGTGCGCGGCCGCATCGTGGCCTGCGTGCGCGGCGCCACCGGTCGCGTCGACATGTCCGCGGCCGTGGCCCGCGCGGGCGGCGTCGGCCTGGTGCTCGTCAACGCCACCGAGCGTCAGCCGCTGGAGGTCGACGTCCACAGCGTCCCGACCGTCCACGTGCCGGCCCGCGCCGGCCGCTCGCTGATGCGCCTGCTCGCCGAGCGCACCGTCACCGCGACGCTGCGGCCCACCGGCCCGGCCCGCACCCCGACGCGCGTGCTGCCGATCTCCGCGCCCGGCGACCCCACCTCGCCGGTGCTCAAGCCCGACCTCGTCGCCCCCGGCAGCGGCGTGCTCGGCGCCGGCCCCGGCGCCCCGCGCTGGACCTACCTGGGCGGCACCTCCGCGGCCACCGCCGCCACCGCCGGCACCGCGGCCGGCCTCCTCGGCCGCGGGCTCTCCCCCGAGATCGTGCGCTCGGCGCTGGTCACCTCCGCACGCCCGGCCCGTGACGCTGCCGCCGAGCAGCAGGGCGCCGGCGTCCTCGACCCCACCCGAGCGGCGCGCCCTGGGCTCGCGGTGCTGACGCCGACGTCGTCCTACCGCCGCTGGCTCGACGGCGAGCAGCGGGTGCTCAACACCCCGACGATCAGCCTGCAGCGCGGCGCGCGCATCGCGCGGCGCACCGTCACGAACGTCTCGGACCGCTCGCTGTACTTCTCCTCCTCCGCCGGCGGGTTCGACCGCCACCGGGTGCTCGTCACGCCGGCCGCCCTGCGGCTCGCGTCCGGCGAGTCGGCCACCGTCACCCTGCGCCTGCTCTCGGGCAGCGGCAGCGACGACGGCTGGATGCTGTGGCGCGGCGCCACCGGCACCGAGACCCGGCTGCCGGTCATCGTCGGGCGCTGACGCGCCGCCGCGGCCCCGCGAGCGCCCGGATCTGCGCGAGCACCGCGGCCGTCGCCGGCACCAGCTCGGCGCCCTCGCGGTGCACCGTGCCCCAGGTGCGGGTGCCCAGCGACCGTGCCTCGTGCACGACGACGTCGGGGTGCCGGTAGGCCTCCAGCGCCGAGCGCGGCAGCAGCGCGACGCCCAGGCCCTGGGCCAGGAGGTGCTGGACGACGACGTAGTCGTCGCTGACGTGGCGCACCCGCGGCGCGAACCCGGCCTCGGCGCAGCGCCGCACGACGTGGTCGCGGCAGCGCTCGCAGCCCATCACCCAGGCGTCGTCGGCGAGCTCGGCCAGGCCGATGCGGATGCGTCCGGCCAGGCGGTGGCCCGGCGGCAGCACGAGGTCGACCGGCTCGTCGGCCAGCGGCGTCCAGCGCACCGACGCCGGCGGCGAGCCGGTGGCGTCGGCGTACTCGAAGGCCACGGCGAGGTCGACCTCGCCGTCGGCGACCAGGGCGATGGCCTCCGGGGGCTCGGCCTCGGTGAGCTCGACGTCGA
>NZ_JBUZJI010000020.1:65044-75344 GCF_055282735.1 Nocardioides sp. B129/18
CCGGGGTGGTCGCGCTCGAGCGCGGCGACGGCCCGCGGCACGAGGGTGGCGGCGGCCGAGGGGTGGGCCGCCAGGCGGACCCGGCCGCGTCGCAGCTGGGTGAGCCCGGCCAGCTCCTCCTCGGCCATGTGCAGGGCGGCGGCGATCGCGTCGGCGCGCACCATCAGCGCCCGGCCGGCCTCGGTGGGGGTGACGCCGGCGGGGCCGCGCAGCAGCAGCGGGCAGCCGGCCGCACGCTCGAGGGCCTGGAGATGCTGGCTGACCGCCGACTGGGTCCAGCCGAGCTCGCGGGCGGCGGCGGTCAGCGAGCCCGCGCGCACCGCGGCGCGGAAGACCAGCACGCGTCGGGGATCGAGGCTCACGCTCCCAGCGTGCCACCGATCGCGCTCCAAGGCCATCAGCAATGCTGATGCCCCTCGTCAGGAGATGGGGGATTCCTAAGGGCTCCCGCCTCGCCGAGACTGGATCCATGAGGACGATCGGCCTGGTGGGCGGCATGAGCTGGTACTCGACGGTGGACTACTACCGCCTGATCAACACCGCGGTGCAGGAGCGGCTCGGCGGCCACGCGTCGGCGCCCCTGACGCTGCAGTCGCTGGACTTCGCGCAGGTGCGGGCCCTGCAGGTCGCCGAGGACTGGGACGGCGCAGGGCGCCTGCTCACCGACGCCGCCCTGCGCTGCCAGGACGCCGGCGCCGAGACGGTGCTGATCTGCACCAACCTCATGCACCGCGTGGCCGACGCCGTCGAGGACGCCCTCGACGTGCCGCTGCTGCGGATCACCGACGCCGTGGCCGACGCCGCCGCCGCACGCGGCGTCGAGCGCCTCGGCCTGCTCGGCACCCGGTGGACCATGGAGGAGGACTTCTACGTCGGCCGGCTGCGCGCCCGCGGCCTCGAGGTCGTCGTGCCCGACGCCGCCGACCGCGCCGAGGTCGACCGGATCATCTTCGCCGAGCTGACGCAGGGCGTCGTCGACGCCGCCAGCGCGGCGACCTACCGGCGCATCACCGAGGGCCTCGAGGCCGAGGGCGCGGGCGCCGTGGTGCTCGGCTGCACCGAGATCCAGCTGCTGCTCGGGCCCGACGACGTCCGCGTGCCCCTGCTGGACTCGATGGCCGCGCACGCCGAGGCGGCCGCGCGGTTCTGCCTCGACGCCGCGCCGGTGCCGGCCTGAGGGACGGGCTGAGGGACGGGCTGCGGGACGGGCTGAGGGACGGGCTGCGGGACGGGCTGAGCGACCTCAGCCGGAGGCGGCGGCCAGCGCGGCCAGCGCCTCGAGCGCCCTCGGCGCGTCGGCGGTGACCATCGGCCCGATGTCGGCGGCGCCGGGCCCCTCGATGCGGGCCTCGACGACGACCAGCGCCCCGTCGGGGTGCTCCTCGACGCGGTGGTCGATGGCGATGACGAGCTCGCCCATCCGCAGCTCGTCGACGTAGCGGGAGCCGGGCTCGACGACCGTGAGCTCGACCGGCGCGACGATGCCGCCGGCCAGCGTCAGGGTGCCGGTGGCGCCGGCCACGAAGGGGCCGGGCAGGTCGACGGCGTCGACGGGCGGGTCCCACCGCGGCCAGGTGGCGACGTCGCTCCACAGCCGCCAGACGGCCGCGGGCGGGGCCGGGACGACGATCTCGCCGCGGTGCTCGAAGGTCATGGTCCGCAGACTAGAACACGTTCTCGTCGCGCCGCACGCGCAGCACGCCCTCCGGTCCGCGCACGGCGTCGCCGGGCAGCACCGCGACGGCCCGGCCGCGCGGCGCGGGACGCTCGGCCGCGCCGCGCACCAAGGTGACGCCGTCGACGTCGGGCAGGGCCACCAGCAGGTCGCCGTCGACCCGCCAGCGCAGACCCGCCAGCGCCACGCCCTCGCCGACGGGCGTGCTGCCGGCCGGCCCCTCGAGCAGCCACGGGCGGCGCCGCTCGCGCAGCCGCACGGCGAGCTCGGCGGTGACGTCGACGGGCGGGGTCGGGCGCGGCGGGGCCGGGCGGGCCCGGGCCGGGCGGCGGGCGTCGAGCACCACCAGCCCCACGAGTCGGTCGAGCGGGGTGCGGCGCCACGGGTCCGGCGCGGCGTCGAGCAGCAGCCGCGGCGCCGCGAGGCCCAGGCTCAGCACCACGAGGCCGAGATCGCCCAGCGCGAGGAGGGCCACCTGCCCGGCGCCGGGTCGCGCGCCGCCCTCGGCCACGACGCGCAGGCGCAGCATCACGCCGCCGGGCGAGGCGCCGAGCGGCACGAGCACCGCGCGGCCGGCCACCGCCGCCAGCAGCGACAGGACCGCCGCGAGCAGCGGCCCAGCACCGGCGGCGACGGCGAGGCCGGCCGGCGGGCCGCCGAGCAGCAGGACGTCGACCACCTCGCCCGTCCGACGTCGCTGCGGGGACGCGGGCCGCGGCGCGCTCACGTCGCCTCCCCCGCCACCACCTCGACGACCACGCCCTCGCCGAGGTCGAGCCGGTCGCCGACCGCGACGACCACCGGCTCGCCGGGCAGCAGGCTGCGGGCCGGCGGCCCCACCAGCACGGTGCCGTTGGTGGAGCCGAGGTCGGTGGCCAGGACGGCGTCGGCCAGGGGGTCGGCGCGCAGCTCGAGGTGGGTGGCCGAGATCTGCTGGCGCGGGCTCGCGACGGCCACCGCCCGGGCTCCCCCGGTGGCCAGCGGCGCGCGCCCGAGCACGATCGGCCCCTCGAGCCCGTGACGCGAGCCGTCGGGCAGTCGGATCGCGGGGGCCGGGAGCGCGGCCGGCACCGGCGGCGGCTCGACCGGGACGTCCGGGCGCGCCGCCACCAGCGGGCCGGTGGGATCGAGCACGGCTCCGGGCACCTCGAGCACGACGCCGTCGGCCGAGGCCAGCACCGGGGCGGACGGACCCGTCGGCGTGATCGGCGAGGACGGCGCGGGCCGCCCGAGCACGACGCGTCCGGGCCCCCGCCGCCGGTGGACGGCCCACGGCTCGCCCGGCGCGGACGTCAGCGTCTCCTCGGGGCCGGGCTCCCAGCCGACGGGGACCCCGCCGCGGACGAGCACCCGCACCTCGTCGCCGTCGCGCACGGCGACGGCGAGGTCGGCCAGCGCCTGCAGCGGCCGCGGGCCCGACGCCGCGAGCACGGCGTCGAGGAGCCGCTCGAGCAGCACCGGTCCGCTCTCCGCCGCGGTCGCGCCGTCGTGCAGGGCCTCCCAGGCCGCGGCCCCGGCGGCCCGGGCGGTCGCCGGCAGCAGCAGGACGGCCCGCGGGTGCGCGACCACGAGAGCCGCCTCGAGGCTCATGCCGCGCCCGCTAGCGTTGAGGGGATGACCACCGTGGGACACCGCTCGCTCGCCGACCAGCTGCGCAGCTGGCCGGACGAGCGGCTCGCCCACCTGCTCCGCGTCCGTTCCGATCTCGCCACGCCTGCTCCTCAGGACTCTGCTCAGCTGGCCTCCCGCGCGGCGACCCGGTCGTCGGTGCTGCGGGCACTCGACCAGCTGACGCGTCTGGAGCTCTTCGTCCTCGATGCCCTCGTCGTCGCCGGCTCAACCCTGCGATCCGACGTCCTGGGGATGGTGCACGCCGACGAGGCCGCCGTCGAGGCCGCCCTGGAGCGCCTCGTCGACCTCGCGCTGGCCTGGGAGGCCGAGACCGGGCTGCGTCCGCTCACCGGCGTCGTGGAGGCGCTCGCGGGCGGGCCGGGCACCAGCGGCCTGCGTCCGGCCTCGGCCGACCCGGCGCCGGCCGACGACATCGTCGCCCGCGTCGAGGCGCTCTCCGAGCCGGCCCGGGCCCTGCTCGACCACGTGCTCGAGCAGGGCGGGCAGGCCACCACCGAGGCCCGCGTCCCGCTGCATCCCGACGAGGCCCGCACGCCCGCCGAGGAGCTGCTGGGCCGCCGCCTGCTCCAGCCCCGCGGCTCGGGCACCGTCGTCCTGCCCGGCGAGGTCGGCCTCGCGCTGCGCGGCGGTCGCACCACCCTCGAGCCCGTCGACGACCTGCCCGAGCTCGCCACCTCCGAGCGCGCGGCCACCCTCGTCGACCGCACCGCCGCCGGCGCGGCCTTCGAGGCGCTGCGCCGCGTCGAGCTGCTCCTCGACGAGTGGGGCCTGCGCCCGCCGTCGGTGCTGCGCAGCGGCGGCCTGGCCGTCCGCGACCTCAAGGCCACCGCCGCGCTGCTGCAGACCGACGAGTCCGCCGCGGCGCTGTGGGTCGAGCTGGCCCACGCCGCCGGGATGCTCAACACCGGGCTCGGCCCCGACGGCGACGTCGCCTGGCTGCCCACCGACCGCGTCGACGCCTGGAGCGAGCTGCCGCCGGCCGAGCGCTGGCTCGCGCTCGCGCAGGCCTGGCTGGAGAGCCCGCGGCTGCCCGGACTCGTCGGGCGACGCGACACCGCGGGCAAGACCTGGAACGCGCTCGCCCCCGAGCTCACCGGCGTCCACCAGGTCGAGACCCGCCGGATGACCCTCGAGGAGCTCGCGGCGCTGCCCGCCGGCGTCACCCTCGCCACCGGCACCGGCCTGCCCTCGCTGGTGGCCCGGCTCGCCTGGCTGCGTCCGCGTCGCCCGCGCACCCGCGCCGACCAGGTCGGCTGGGCGGTCTCCGAGGCGGCGCTGCTCGGGATCACCGGCCTCGACGGTCCGGCGTCCTACCTGCGCCCGCTGCTCGACGGCGACGCGGAGGCCGTCGTCGAGACGCTCGCCGGGCTGCTGCCCGACCCCGTCGACCACGTGCTGCTGCAGGCCGACCTCACCGCCGTCGCGCCCGGCCCCCTCGAGAACGGCCTGGCCCGACGCCTGCAGCTGCTCGCCGACGTGGAGTCGCGCGGCGGCGCCACCGTCTACCGGTTCACCCCCGGCTCGGTGCGCCGCGGCCTGGACGTCGGCTGGTCGGCGGTCGAGATCCACGCCTTCCTCGACACGGTCTCGCGCACCCCGGTGCCCCAGCCGCTCACCTACCTCGTCGACGACATCGCCCGCACCTTCGGCAGCATCCGCGTCGGCCACGCCGAGGCCTACCTGCGCGCCGACGACGAGGCCGCGCTCGCCGAGCTGCTGCATCACCCCAAGGCCGGGCCGCTCGGCCTGCGCCGCCTCGCCCCCACCGTGCTGGTCAGCACCACGCCCGTCGACGTCCTGCTGCCGCGGCTGCGCGAGCTCGGCGCGGCGCCGGTCGTCGAGGCGCCCGACGGCACCGTCCACGTCGCCCGGCCCGACGCCCTGCGCGCCCGGGTGCCACGGGACGTGCGCGACTCCCGCGGCCCCTCCCACCGCCGCGCCCGCGAGGCCGCGCGAGTCTCGGCGGTCATCGCCGGCCTGCGCTCCGGCGACCGCGTCGCCCCCGTGCGTCCGACCCCCGGCGCCCCGCCCGTGCCGCAGAGCCCGGCCGGCACCTCGGCGGCCCTGCGCGAGGCCGTCGAGCGCGGCGATGCCGTCGTCATCGGCCTGGTGGGCGACGACGGCGTGCGCGACGAGCGCGTCGTCGAGCCGCGCTCGGTGGAGGGCGGACGGCTCGTCGCCCACGACCACCGCAGCGAGGACCTGCGCTCCTTCGCCCTGCACCGCGTCGTCAGCGTGCGGCCCGCTTCGCCCGCTCCGTAGGCTGGGCCCTCGTGAACGACGGCCCCCTCATCGTCCAGTCGGACAAGACCCTGCTGCTGGAGGTCGACCACCCGCAGGCGGCCGAGTGCCGCAAGGCGATCGCCCCCTTCGCCGAGCTCGAGCGCAGCCCCGAGCACGTGCACACCTACCGGCTCACGCCGCTGGGCCTGTGGAACGCCCGCGCCGCCGGCCACGACGCCGAGCAGGTCGTCGACACCCTGCTCACCTTCAGCCGCTACGCCGTGCCGCACGCGCTGCTCGTCGACGTCGCCGAGACCATGGCCCGCTACGGCCGGCTGCGCCTGGAGAAGCACCCCGTCCACGGGCTCGTGCTGGCCTCCTCCGACCGGCCGGTGCTCGAGGAGGTGCTGCGCGCCAAGAAGGTCGCCGGCATGCTCGGCACCCGGCTCGACGACGACACCGTCGCCGTGCACCCCTCCGAGCGCGGCAACCTCAAGCAGGCCCTGCTCAAGCTGGGCTGGCCGGCCGAGGACTTCGCCGGCTACGTCGACGGCGAGGCCCACGCCATCGACCTCGACCCCGAGGGCTGGTCGCTGCGGCCCTACCAGAGCGAGGCCGTCGAGTCGTTCTGGCACGGCGGCTCGGGCGTCGTCGTCCTGCCGTGCGGCGCCGGGAAGACCCTCGTCGGCGCCGCGGCCATGGCCCAGGCCCGCGCCACCACGCTGATCCTCGTCACCAACACCGTCTCCGCGCGGCAGTGGAAGGACGAGCTGGTGCGGCGCACCTCGCTCACCGAGGACGAGATCGGCGAGTACTCCGGCACCGTCAAGGAGATCCGGCCGGTCACGATCGCCACGTACCAGGTGCTCACGACCCGCCGCAAGGGCGTCTACCCGCACCTGGAGCTGCTCGACGCCCGCGACTGGGGCCTCATCGTCTACGACGAGGTGCACCTGCTGCCCGCGCCGATCTTCCGGATGACCGCCGATCTGCAGGCCCGCCGGCGCCTGGGCCTCACCGCCACGCTCGTGCGCGAGGACGGCCGCGAGGGCGACGTCTTCTCCCTCATCGGCCCCAAGCGCTACGACGCGCCCTGGAAGGACATCGAGGCGCAGGGCTGGATCGCGCCCGCCGACTGCGTCGAGGTGCGGGTGACGCTGCCGAACGCCGAGCGACTCACCTACGCCACCGCGGAGCCCGACGAGCGCTACCGCCTCGCCTCCTGCACCCACCACAAGGTCGACGTCGTCCGCTCCCTGGTGGCCCGGCACGGCGACGCCCCGACCCTGGTGATCGGCCAGTACCTCGACCAGCTCGACGAGCTCGCCACCGCCCTCGACGCCCCCGTCATCACCGGCGAGACCAAGGTGGCCGAGCGGCAGCGGCTCTTCGACGCCTTCCGCACCGGCGAGATCACCCGCCTCGTCGTCTCCAAGGTCGCCAACTTCTCCATCGACCTCCCGGCCGCCGAGGTGGCCATCCAGGTCTCCGGCTCCTACGGCTCGCGCCAGGAGGAGGCCCAGCGCCTGGGCCGGCTCCTCCGCCCGGGCCGCGACGGCAAGGTCGCCCGCTTCTACACCGTCGTCGCCCGCGACACCGTCGACGCCGACTTCGCCGCCCACCGCCAGCGGTTCCTCGCCGAGCAGGGCTACGCCTACCGCATCGTCGACGCCGACGACCTCGCCGTCTGACGCCGGCCCCCAATTACCCGGCTGACCGGGTAATTGACCGCGGCGCGGCGTGTCTCGCAGGTCTTGAGGCTCCAGAACCTGCGAGACACGTCAGAGCGTCGGAAGCGGACCGCGGTCCGCCCCGTGCTCAGCAGGCTCAGCGGGCGTCGCGCACCTGCACGGGGATCGTGAAGACGCGGCTGCCGCGGGAGAACCGCACCGTCAGCTGCTCGACGCCCTCGCGCAGCGTGTCGCGCCGGGTCGGGATCTCCAGGCGCGCGGTGCGCCGGCCGGGCTCGAGGTAGAGCGAGAGGTACGGGCCGATGCTGGCCAGCGACCGGCGGACGTCGGCCTTCTCGGTGCGCTCGAGGAGCCACGGCCGCGGGACGTCGTTGCCGCGCAGCGGGGTGCCCCGACCGGCGACCACGGTGATGTTCCAGTCGTAGAGGACCCGACTCGTGCGGTCGGCCCGCAGCTCGAAGACGATCGACTGCCCCTCGGTGACCCGCGAGCGCAGCGCCCGGACGGTCATCCGCGGCGTCGGGTCGTCGTCGACGACGGTGGCCAGGGCGACGTAGCGGTCGGTGGTGGCCCCGGTGACCGGCCAGATCGACACCTGCGTCGCGAGCAGGGTCTCGTCGTCGATGCGGTTCGACTCGTAGGGCACGGTGATCGTGGCCTCGCTCTGGCCGGGGGCGAGGTCGAGCGGGAAGCGCTCGTTCGTGCCGGGGCGGGCGCCGTAGAGCTGGACGACGACGCGCGCGGGCCGCGTCAGGCCGCTGACCTGCACCGGCACCCGCAGGTGCCGCACGCTCGGGCTCCCGTCGCCCTCCTTGACGCGCACCGCGCCGACCGACACCAGGCCGGCTCGTCGCGTCGGCACGGGAGCGAGGGCGTCGGGGGCGGAGGAGAGGTCGGCCACCCACACCCGGCCCCGGCTGGAGCGGGCCACGAGGTCGACGGCGGTGACGTCGGCGAGATCGACGCCGGCGGCGCCGGAGGGGTCGACGACCAGCGCCTGGCCCCACAGCTGCGTCAGGCCGTCGGCGAGGGCCGGCAGCGCGCCGCCCTCAGGACGAACGGTGGCGCGGTGGCCCTCGCCGTCGGTGATCCGGACGTCGAGGTCGGCGTACCCGACGCGGGGGTCGACCAGGGTGCGCAGCTCGAGGCGGCGCCCGGTGAGGTCGAGCGGGCGCTCCAGTGCGAGGCCGCCCGTGGCACCGGGCCGACTCCAGTCCATCTGCAGGAAGGTGCGGGCCACCTCGGGGCTGCCGTCGGCGGTCCAGTGCGGCACCGCCTGCCACTCCAGGCCCAGACCGCACTTGGTGCGTGAGGTCGTCGCGGAGGTGGCGACGCCGGCGCACAGGGAGGTGCGCGCGTTGCCGGCGGTGAGGCTGCGGCCGGCGTCGGAGCCGGGACGACGGACGTCGCGCCCGCCACCGATGGCCGCGACGTGCACCGTGGCGCCGCCGATCGACGGCACCGTCACCGGGCTGCCGTCGAGGAGCGGCAGGAGGTCGCCCTCACCGGTGAACAGGCGCACCGCGCCGGCGACGTAGGTGGCGCCCACCGCCCGCTGCTGCGCGGCGGTGAGGCGCGTCGGGGAGTCGGTGCCGCACGACGCGTCCGCCTCGCCGCCCCAGTCGTCGTTCGCGGGCGCCGTGGTCTCCCCCGGCGTCCACTCGGTGTTGAAGTAGTTGTGGTTCGCGCCCATCACCAGCACCGAGGACCGCAGGGCGGTGTCGTCGCGCAGCGGGTCGCGGGCGACGTCGACGAACTTCTGGCCCTGCAGGTCGGAGACGTCGCCGTCGCAGGCCGGCAGCAGCACCTCGGTGGGGATGTAGGGGGCGGTGTGCGCGGCGAAGTCGGTGGGCGCGATGAGCACCTGCCCGACGATGCGGTACGGCGCGGACAGCGGGATCTGCAGCGCGGCGCGGTCGACGCCCTCGCCGCCGCGGCTGTGGCCGACCAGCACGACCTTCGAGAGGTCGACCTGGTGGTCGGCGGCGATCGAGGCCCAGTGGTCGAGGTGGGCGCGGACGATCTGCGCGCGGGCGTCGGCGCCGCCGTCGTCGAGCGCGTAGTCCTGGGCGTTGATGCCGTTGACGCGGATCGAGACCGTCGTGAGGCCCTGGCTGGCCAGGAGGCGCTGGACGTAGTCGTAGCCGAGGTGGCTCTGGATCTCCTGGAAGGGCGCACGGCAGGGCCACGCGTCGGAGTAGGCCTCGGGGTCGTCGGGGTCGAAGCACACGCCGTGCCGGCCGTGCAGGAACAGCACCAGCGGTCGCGGTCCGGTGGCCGCGTCGGCGGTCGGCTCGACGACGTGGCCGACCATCTCGATCGGCTCGGGCATGCCGGCGACCTTCACCGACGGCAGCGTGTAGTCGCTCGTCGCCACCTCGAAGGAGCCGGGCGTGCCGGGGTCGGACGGCAGGCCGGCCAGCGTCCCGGCCTGCGCTCCGGGCGCGGCCTCGCGCCGGCCCGACGGCGGGGTGGCCGTGCGGCGCGCGCTCGTCGCGGCCTCCGCGGCGGCGGCGAGGTCGTCGCCGGGCTCGTCGAGCCGGTCGCCCGACAGGAGGACGTCGAGATCTCCCACGCGAGGTCGGGCTCCGGACACCAGGGCCCGGACGCGCCGACCGTCGCCGGCCAGCGTCGTCACGCCCACCGTGGCGTCGGCGGCGGCATCGGCGCTCAGCCGGACCGTCGGCCGGTCCGAGCCCATCGGGAGCCGGCTCGGACTCGTCCAGGAGACCTCCCAGCGGCCGGGGCCGTCGGCCCGGACCGTCCAGCGGCCGTGGGGGGCCGACACGGACGGCGCGCTCGCGACGGTGGAGGTCGCCGGCGACGCCGCCTGGGCGGGCAGGGTGGCGACGAGGCAGGCCGCGCTGGCGGCGACGGCGAGGAGGCCGCGGGTGGCGGGCAGGTGCATCGGGAGTCCGTCCTTCGTGGGGTCACTGCTCCTACTGACGCCGCCCGCCCGCAATCGGTTGCGTCCGGCGTCCCGGTGACCCTCGCACCTCGCGGGCCCGTCCGCCAGGGTCGTGCAGGTCCTCCTGACGACGCCGGGGCGGGGGGGGGGGGGGGGGGGGGGGGGGGGGGG
>NZ_JBUZJI010000020.1:75354-78283 GCF_055282735.1 Nocardioides sp. B129/18
TGGAGCGCCGCGAACCTGCGAGACACGCCGCACCGGGGTCAGTTACCCGGTCAGCCGGGTAATCGGGGCCTGCCCGCGCCGGCACCGGCCCTGTCCACGCGAGACCAGCGATGCGGGCCGACGACCGCGACCTCTCTAGGCTGGGAGACGTGAAGGTGCTGCTGCTGGAGAACATCCACCCGGTCGCCGTCGAGGTCCTGGAGGCCCGCGGCTTCGAGGTCGAGCTGCTGTCGGGCTCCCTCTCGGAGGACGAGCTGATCGCGCGCCTGCCCGGCGTCAGCCTGCTCGGCATCCGCTCCAACACCACCGTCACCGAGCGCGTCCTGGAGTCGGCGCCGGAGCTGCTGGCCGTCGGCTGCTTCTGCATCGGCACCAACCAGGTCGACCTCAAGGCCGCCGCCGCCCGCGGCGTCGCGGTCTTCAACGCGCCCTACTCCAACACCCGCAGCGTCGTGGAGCTGGTGATCGGCGAGATCATCGCGCTGGCCCGTCGCCTCCACGAGAAGTCCGACAAGATGCACGCCGGCGTGTGGGACAAGTCGGCCAAGGGCAGCCACGAGGTCCGCGGCCGGACGCTGGGCATCGTCGGCTACGGCAACATCGGCACCCAGCTCTCGAACCTCGCCGAGGCGCTCGGCATGCGGGTGATCTTCTTCGACTCCGCCGACCGCCTGGCCCACGGCAACGCCCAGCGCATGCGCACCCTCGAGGAGCTGCTCGCGAAGGCCGACGTCGTCAGCCTCCACGTCGACGGCCGCCCCGGCAACGCCGGCCTCTTCGGCGCCGAGCAGTTCGCGGCGATGAAGCCGCGGGCGTTCTTCATCAACGCCGCGCGCGGCATGGTCGTCGACACCGAGGCCCTGCGCCAGCACATCCTCTCCGGCCACATCGCCGGCGCCGCGCTCGACGTCTTCCCGATCGAGCCGAAGGCCCAGGGCGACGCGTTCGAGTCGCCGCTGCGGGGCCTGGACAACGTCATCCTGACCCCGCACGTGGGCGGCTCCACCCAGGAGGCCCAGGAGGAGATCGGCTACTTCGTGGCCGGCAAGCTCGGCGGCTTCGCGCTCGAGGGCCGCACCGAGCTGTCGGTGAACCTGCCGGCCGTGCTCGCCCCCGCGCTCGCCGAGGGTCACCGCATCGGCTTCCTGCACGTCAACGTCCCCGGCGTGCTGGCCCGCGTCAACCAGCTGCTGGCGGCCTCCGGCGCCAACATCACCGGCCAGTACCTCGCCACGTCCGGCGAGCAGGGCTACGTCGTCACCGACGCCACCGAGCCGCTCTCCGAGGCCTCCCTGGCCGAGCTCGCCGCCGACGAGCAGTGCCTGTGGGTCCGCACCTGGTCGGCGTGAGGTCACGGTGGTCGGCGTGCCGAAGGTGAGCGTCCCCGGGCTGGGCGGCGTCCGCGACCGTCTGGGCGCGGCGCTGTTCGAGCGCGTCGCCGGCCCCGACGGGCCGCGCCAGCGCGACCGCATCCACGGCCGCCCCGGACCCCGCTGGTTCGCCCCCGACAGCGCGATCGCGCAGGTCCACGGCGACGCCTCGATGTTCGTCGGCGGCATCCGCGCGCTGATGCTGCAGTCGCTGCACCCCATGGCGATGCGCGCGGTCGCCGAGCACTCCGGCTACCGCGGCGACATGTGGGGCCGCCTGGCCCGCACCAGCACCTTCCTCGCCGTCACGACCTTCGGCCACGAGGACGACGCGCAGGCGGCCGTCGACGCCGTGCGCCGCATCCACAGCCGCGTCACCGGCACCATGCCCGACGGCACCCCCTACCGCGCCGACGACCCCCACCTGCTCACGTGGGTGCACTGCGCGGAGGTCGACAGCTTCCTGCTGGCCCACCAGACCTACGGCGCCCGGCCCCTCGACGACGCCCGCCGCGACGAGTACCTCGCGCAGACCGCCGAGGTCGCGCGTCGTCTCGGGGCGATCGACCCGCCCACCACCTACGCCGCGCTCCAGGAGCGTCTCGCCGCCTACCGCCCCGAGCTGCGGGCCACCCCCGAGGCCCGCGAGGCCATCGGCTTCGTGCTGTGGCGCCCGCCCCTGCCGCTGCCGGCCCGGCCCGCGTACGGCGTGCTGGCGGCGGCCGCCGTCGGCCTGATGCCGTGGTGGAGCCGCGCGGGCCTGCGCCTGCCGCTGCTGCCGGTCTCCGAGCGCACCGTGGTGCGGGTGCTCGGCTCGGCGGCCGTCGGCACGATCCGCTGGGCGATGACCCCGCCCGCCGCCTGAGCCGTTCGTCCGGTCGAGGCCGGACCCCCTCCGTTCGGACCATGCGGGGTGGCCCGGCCGCGCCGGGCGGGTCCGTCGCATCGACGGGCGCGCGGGCGGCGGGTCGCCGCCTAGGTTCGCACCACCGGCCGCGGCCGGTGTGCGGGGCGACGTGGGGAGTCCCGCCTGAGGGGGGAGGCGTCGTGGACGCACCATCGGTGGAGATCAGGGTGAGGGCCGTGCGGCCGGGGCCGTCGCTGCTGCGACTGCGCTGGACGCACGAGGGACGCGTGCTCGGCGAGCGTCGCCTGCTCGGCGACCTCGCGGTGCTGCACGTCCCCCCGGGCCGGGTCGTCGTCGAGCTGCTCGACGAGCGCGCACCGCACGATCCTCGCCGGCAGGCGCCGGCCCGCAGGATCGTGCAGGCCCGGGCCGGTGAGCGCCACGACGTCCTCCTCGTCCTCCGCCGGGGCGCCAGCGTGCGCGCCGAGGTGCGCGACCAGCGCGGCGCTCCGGCCCGGTTCGCCGAGGTGGACGTCCTGCTGGCCGACGGCTCGCACCGCACCGCCCGCGCCGACGGCCAGGGCGTCGTCGTGGTCGGCGGTCTGCACGCGGGGCCGGTGCGCCTGCGCGCCCGGCGGCGGGGCCGCGCGTCGGCCGCCACGTCCCTGACGCTGCGGCCCGGACAGGCCCACCCGGCCCTGCTGGTGCTCAC
>NZ_JBUZJI010000021.1:0-5456 GCF_055282735.1 Nocardioides sp. B129/18
CATGCCAACCGGCTGAGCCAAGAAAAACAGTCTCCGGAAACTCCGGGGCGGTTCAGGTTGTGGACCAAGGTAGAACGGTGGGTGAGTCGTACCTACCGAGACAACCAACCGGAGTGGTTCGCGGTGGTTGGCCAGACTCTTGCCCAAGAGGCGGCCGCCGACTTCCTGGAGAACCTGAAGGCGGGTGACGACGCAGAGACCAACTTCGGTGTCGGGTACCAGATGAACTTTGCGCTGAGGTACGACCACGATGCGCTAAAGGAAGCCGTCGCGAACCTGGTTGAGTCGGGCGAGGTGAAGGTCTCGGTGTTGGCGTCGCGTATCTCCAGCGCTAGGGGAAGCGCTGGGAACTGGGAGTTGTCGCCTGAGTTCGAGCAGTCCACGTTTGACGCGATCGCACCGATGGTTGACGACCCTTGGTACGACGAACCCGTTCAGGAAGTCGACCGAACCGACCTGTCGTGGGCGAACCGAAGGAAGTTCATCACCGGCCGCGTGAGCAGGCCACCCGGCCTGGAACTTCAAATGCTCCTGGACGCAGAGGAGTAGCGGGCGGCCTGCGCGCGGGAGCCGGTCGGCATCGACCAACCCCAAGGAATCTCGTGATCTCGGACCTCACGGCGCCCACGGCGTCGCGGACGGCTGCGGCGGTCGCCCTCCTGCTTCTGACGGCCGGCTGCGCGTACGCCGAATCCGGCGACATCGGACCGATCTCGTCGGGCTCGCTGGCCGTCGCACCCACCGGCGAGGAGATGACCGTGTTGGTGGGCGTCTGCAAGGTGGTGCCCGACGACGTCGAGGTCCGCACCATCCCCGCTCAGGCGCGCTCGCGGATGCTGGCGCGGTGGGCGCCGGAGCGCGGCGACCTGAAGAAGGGCGTCACCGATCTGACGGCGTCGCAGATTCCGCTCTCGGAGGGATCGGCCTCGATCCCGCTGCCCGATCAGCGCGTCCTGATCTCGGCGGCCCGCAAGGACTACGACACCCTGCTCGACCTCCGGGTGACGCCAGGGCAGATCGCCTCTCTCGGGCCCGGCCAGGTCCTGGTCGTCGGCGGTGACGCGTCCGGGGACGCCGTCGTGAAGGACCGGGAGGCGTGGGAGAAGGACGTGTGCACAGGGCCGAACGACTGACTCCCGGCGGACGCTGAGCCGTGCCAGGCTGCTGGCCGTGAGCTGGTTCAGGAGGAAGAGGGCGGCGCCGCCGGTCGATCAGGCCGTGGTGATCCACTACGCGTTGAGCGACGACGCGTTCGGCACGAGCGAAGAGCGCGAGGCGGTCTACGCGCTCGAGTCGCGGCTGGAGTCGATCATCGACTCGCTTGGCTCGGGCGAGGTCGACGGTTGGACTTGACCCGCTCTGATGGACACCAGATTGTGAGCCGCAGGCTCACGAAGGGAGTCCGTTATGGGCCGTCCGTCGAAGTACCCAGCGGAGTTTCAGACCGAGGCAGTGCGCCTCGTGCTCACGACCGACAAGCCGATGGCCGAGGTCGCCCGCGACCTCGGGATCAACTACAAGACCCTCGGCGCGTGGGTCCGCAAGGAACGCGAACAGCAGACCCTCGACGCTCTGCCGGGCGCGCTCAGTGAGCACGAGCGGCTCGAGCTCAAGCGGCTGCGCAAGGAGGTCGCCGACCTCAAGGTCGAGCGCGAGATCCTCCGCAAAGCAGCCGCGTATTTCGCCAAGGAGACGACCCGGTGAGCCGCTTCCGGTTCGTCTCCGAGCACCACGAGTCCTACGGGATCAAGCGGCCGTGCCAGGTGCTGGGTGTCTCCCGGTCGGGCTACTACGCCTGGACCACTCGCGGCCCGTCCACCCACGCTCGGCGCGACGCTGAGTTGGCAGCATTCGTCACCGAGGTTCACAGCCGTTCGCGGCGCACCTACGGCTCGCCGCGGGTACACGCCGAACTCGGCCGCCTCGGGCACCGCGCCGGACGCAAGCGCGTCGCCCGTCTGATGCGTGAGCACGGCCTGGTCGGCGCGCACTCCCGCCGATGGTGGCGCACGGGGAAGCCGAACACCGCCTGGGCACCCGACCTCGTCGAACGCGACTTCAACCCCGCCGGCCGCGACCAGCTCTGGGCTGCTGATGTCAGCCAGTTCCGAACCGACGAGGGCTGGCTCCACTTCGCCGGAGTCATCGATCTCTACTCCGTCGGGTCGTGGGCTGGGCCATGGGCACCACACCTGACGCCGACCTCGTCATCGATGCACTCGTGATGGCCTTTGAACGCCGGCGGCCCGACGAGCGGATCATCCACCACGCCGACCGCGGCGCGGCCTACACCTCCTTGGCGTTCGGGCATCAGCTCGAACGGTTCGGGATCGCCGCCTCGTTCGGATCGACCGGAGACGCCTTCGATAACGCCGCGGTCGAGTCGACCTGGTCGGTGTTGAAGCGGGAACTGGCCTGGATCCACGGCCAGCACACCTGGCGAACCAGGGACCTCCTGCGCTCGGCGATCTTCGACTACGTCGAGGGCTTCTACAACACCACCCGAATCAAGCAGCGGCTCGGCTACCGTTCAACCGCAGAGTTCGAAGACCAGGCCTCGGCCTGAAAAACCGTGTCCACCGGAGCGGGTCAAGTCCAGCGTGACAACTAGACCTTCAGCAGTCCCCTTGACATCTCCCGAGGGCTAGAGACAATCAATGTCACATTGGCCGGCAATTTCGTACTCTTCTCTTGGAAGTCGCTCATGATCCGAATCCGCCGCAGGCATGCAGCGCCGGCTCTTGTCCTCCTGGTCGCCGGGGCGGTCGCTGGGGCAGCCTTTGCGACGTCGGCGCCTGCGCAACGCGAGCCCGTCACGGCGAAGGACTACTACGCCCCGGGCATGACTCTCGAGGAGATCGGAAAGGCGAGCGTCGGTCAACCAGGCGACGCGGCCCCGCCGTGCCCCGAGGCTGACACCGTGGCGAAGTTGAAAGAAGCCAAGATCCCCGTGGGTCCGTGCGACCCGTTTCCAGAGGACGGCCAGGTTCCTATCGTCTCCGACGAGAAGCTTGAGCCCGCAGGTCCGGCGCCAGGTGTCGTCTGCGACGTGGTGAATGTGCACGCCGCGAAAGGGATCACGGGCGAGCTGTGTGCCGCTGAAGCCAAGATCCTGGGCGCTGAGGCCGTACAGCAAGGCGAGAAGTGGTGCCTACAGGTGACTTACGTAACTGGGCGGGTCGGCGAGAAAACCTCAGAGGTCGTTTGCGAAGGCGACCAGCCGAAGTTCGACGGTCTTCGCGTCGAGTTCGCGAGCGGGGGGTAGGCGACGATGCGGTCGACAGCGGTAGCTATTGCGGCCTTCATCTTTGGCTTTGTGGGGGTCGGTGCGGCTTCGGCCGATATCCAGGCGCATTGGGCCAATAATGCCCCGACCTTTCCGCGCGGCTACGCGTACATTCATGACCTGACGGGCTCCTGGGCGCCGGTGTACACGGCAGCGGTCGATTGGGACTCTGAGGCGCGCCTCGATCTGCTTTACACCACCGGTACGTGCACGTCCGGCCACTGTATTCCGTACTCCGAGCGCAATATGGGCTATGCCGGTTGCAACGCGGCTACCAGCACCGTCGGTCTCACCCAGTTCTCCTACAACCCGTCCACCGGGCACATCATCGCTAACAGCATGACGTCCGAGGTCGATTCAGAGTGCCGGAACCGGGGTCTTTCAGCTCGCACCGAGCTGGTTTGCCACGAGATGGGCCACACCCTGAGCCTGGGTGAGCGAGGATCCGGCGCCTCCTCGTGTATGCGCACCGGGATCGACCTCGGAACTGAAGTGGACGGTGACGCTTCCGACTTCGCCGATCTTCACGCTGCGTACAACCACAACGACTAGTGGCGCGCCAAGTCTCAGGGCGCGGCACTAGCCGAAGCACGGGTAGATCCCCCCGCTGGCCTGGCCGCTGGCCCGTTGGTTGGCGACGCATTGGTCGAGCTCAATCGATGTCGAGAGTGCTGGCTCGGTGATCTGCAGGTCGCTCCGCGGCAGGAAGGGTCAAGGCGGCGGCCTGCCAGGTTCTCTCGGTGCGGAAGCGCAGTTCGATGTCGTCGATGGGCTCGACGCCCGACGAACGGGCCCTCGGTCGAGACCGCCCAGGGGCGACCGGGTGGGTCAGTCCGCCGACACGCGGTCCCGACCAGAACGGAGCCAGTGGTGATTGCACCGTCCGTGGCGGTACGGATCATCGAGGACGCGGACGCCGCTGCAACGGCTCCGCGATACAGAGAGGTGTCCTGACTTAGGACGCTCGGTGAGCTTCGGCTCGGCGAGGCGCCCATCTCAGCGTTCCACGACCGCCCCGGTCGCGTTCCAGATCAGGGTCGGGTGCGTCCTGAGATCGCTCGGCCGCATCAGCGGGTTCGAGAAGGTTTCCGCAGGTCAAGGGAGTTCTTTCCATAGCCCAAGGGCCCGGGCGTGGAGAGGACTCCAGGGGGAACTCTAGAAGGAGCCCTGAGCAGAAGCCCCGCCGGGACGCTAGCCCCGTGCTTGTCAGTCCGGTGTACATCCAGTCCGGTGCGACGATCGGCCCACAGGGCCGCCCGACTGGGCTCGGTCGCCCGTGAAGCAGTGCCAGGCTGCCCGGAGGCGCTGGACCGGCACTGGCAGGGTCCGCCGCGCGGGCTGGCGCTGGTGCGTCGGCTCGTGGGGCCGTCGGCGTCCTGAGGCCTCGGCTCAGCCGGGCTGGGCGTCGCCTCGGCGGCGTCCGAGCAGCCGGGCGAGCGGGCCGGCGTCGCGAGGCTCCGCGGGGTGTCCGTCGCACCACTGGCCCGCGGGGACGCGGGCGCGCACCTGGTCGACGTGCATGCCGCAGCCGGCCCACGTGGTGAGGCCGCAGGTGCGGCAGGTCTTGGGACGGCACATGGCTCAGGCCTCCGGGGCGGACGAGCCCTGGGCGTCCGCGAACTCGCAGAACGCCTCGTAGGCGCGGGGGCCGTGGATGGTGGCCGGGCCGCCCTTCATCAGGAACGTGACGCCGATGGCCTCCGCGGCCTCCTGGCGGGTCGCGCCGGCACGGACGGCGGCCTGGGCGTGCGAGGCGATGCAGCCGTCGCAGCCCTCGACCACGCCGATCGCCAGGGCGATGAGCTCCTTGGTGCGCACGTCGAGGGCGCCGTCGGCGAACGCGGCGCGGTGCAGGGCGCCGAAGCCCTGGTAGACGTCGGGGATGCTGCGGCGCAGCTCGCGGTGCAGCGGGGAGAGGGCGTCGAGGACGGCCTTGCCGTGCGAGCCGTGGCTGGTCTGCTGGGCGGGCTGGGGGACGGTGTCGGTGGTCATGGTGCGGCCTCTCGTCTCGGCGTTCGCTCTAACCCCCCCGGGGGGTTTCCGATCCCATTGAAGCAACCCCCTGGGGGGTTGGCAAGTCGAGCCGCGCGTCTGCCGGCTCGAGGAGGCCCCCATTACCCGGCTGACCGGGTAACTGACCGCCGCGCGGCGTGTCTCGCAGGTTCGCGGA
>NZ_JBUZJI010000021.1:5466-74293 GCF_055282735.1 Nocardioides sp. B129/18
CCTCAGAACCTGCGAGACACGTCACGGCGTCGGCTCGGCGACCTGCGTTCGTCGGCGTTCGCATTTCCGCCATCGACCACCCCGACCCTTGGCCGGCCCCGAGCCGGCCGCTGAGACTCGACGCACCCGAGGACCCCCGAGACCCCCCGAGAACCGCTCAGGACCCGACGAGAGGTGCGCAGATGACGACGTTCGACGACGGCCTGGCCGAGACCGTGCCGCCCAGCGGCGCGATGGTGGAGACCGACGTGCTCGTCGTCGGGTCGGGCCCGGCGGGTGCGTCGGCGGCGCTGTTCCTGGCCGAGCTGGGCGTGGCGACGATCATGATCACCAAGTACCGCTGGACGGCGAACACCCCGCGGGCGCACATCACCAACCAGCGGGCGATGGAGATCTTCCGCGACCTCGGCATCGAGGAGCAGGTGCTGGCCGACGCGACGCCGCACCACCTCGTCGGCGACACGGTGTTCTGCACCTCGCTGGCGGGGGAGGAGATCGGCCGCATCCGCACGTGGGGCACCCGGCCCGACCGCGAGGCCGACTACCAGCTGGCCAGCCCGTGCCTCACCGTCGACATCCCGCAGACCTACCTCGAGCCGATCCTGGTGCGGACGGCCACCGAGCGCGGCGCGCAGACGCGCTTCTCCACCGAGTACCTTCGCCACCGGCAGGACGACGACGGCGTCACCGTGGAGGTGCGCGACCGGCTGACCGGCCACGAGTACGCGATCCGCGCGAAGTACCTCATCGGCGCCGACGGGGCCCGCTCGCAGGTGGCCGCCGACGTCGACCTGCCCTACGAGGGCGCGATGGACATCGCGGGCTCGATGAACATCACCTTCAAGGCCGACATCTCCGAGCTCGTCGACCACCGCCCGTCGGTCCTCTACTGGGTGATCCAGCCGGGCTCGAACGTCGGCGGCATCGGCACCGGCCTGGTGCGCATGGTGCGCCCCTGGGACGAGTGGCTGATCGTGTGGGGCTACGACATCGCCGAGGAGCCGCCGGTGCTCGACGACGCCGCGGCCACCAAGATCGTCCGCGACCTGCTCGGCATGCCCGACCTCGAGCCGGAGATCACCGGCTACAGCCTGTGGGGCGTCAACGAGATGTACGCGACCCGCCTGCAGCACGGCCGCGTGTTCTGCGCCGGCGACGCCGTGCACCGCCACCCGCCGAGCAACGGCCTGGGCTCGAACACCTCGGTGCAGGACTCCTACAACCTGGCCTGGAAGCTCGCCGCGGTGCTCAAGGGCCAGGCGGCGCCGGGCCTGCTGGAGAGCTACACCGAGGAGCGAGCGCCGGTGGCGCAGCGCATCGTGACGCGCGCCAACACCTCCGCGCGCGAGTTCGCCGACCTCTTCGAGGCGCTCGGCGTCGTCGGGCTGGAGGGCGAGGCGATGGCCGCGGCGATCGAGGAGCGCAAGGCCAGCACGCCCGAGGGCGCGGCCAAGCGGGCGGCGCTGGTGAAGGCGATGGAGAAGAAGAACTACGAGTTCAACGCCCACGGCGTCGAGCTCGGGCAGTTCTACGAGTCCGGCGCGATCCTCGGCGACGGGACGCGGCCGGTGCAGCCACCGGGCAAGGAGGACGCCGACCTCTACCACGCGGTCTCCACCAGCCCCGGCGCCCACCTGCCGCACGCGTGGGTCGGCGACAACACCACCCGGCTGGCGATGATGGACCTCGCCCCCTACGACCGCTGGACGCTGATCACCGGCGTCGCGGGGGAGGCCTGGGAGCAGGCCGCGGCGGCGGTGTCGGCCGAGCTCGGCGTGCCGTTGGAGGCCGTCGTCATCGGCCCCGGTCGGGAGGTCACCGACCTCTACTTCGACTGGGAGCGACTGCGCGAGGTCGAGGAGTCCGGCGCGCTGCTGGTGCGCCCCGACAAGCACGTCGCGTGGCGGGCGATCAACCTGCCCGAGGCGCCCGAGCAGGCGCTGCGCGCCGCGCTGGCCCAGCTGCTCGGACGGGCGTGAGGCCGTGACCACCGCCCTGCGCTTCGAGCACGAGACCCGCGCCCAGCGCGTGGTCTTCGCGCCGGGCGAGGCGGCCGCGGCCACCGCCGCGGAGGCCGAGCGCCTCGGCGCGCGCCGCGTCATGCTCCTCGCCGCGGGAGCGGAGGCCGCGCTGGCGGCGCGGATCGCCGACGGCCTGCCGGTGGCGGTGCACCACGACGAGGTCGTCATGCACGTGCCGGTGGAGGTCGCCGAGCGCGCTCGCAAAGTGGCCGCCGACGCGGACGCCGACGCGCTGGTGTGCGTCGGCGGAGGCTCGACGACGGGCCTGGCCAAGGCGGTCGCGCTCACCACCGGCCTGGTAATCCTCGCCGTGCCCACCACCTACGCCGGCTCCGAGGCCACCGACGTGTGGGGCCTGACCGAGGGCGGCGTCAAGACCACCGGCGTCGACGCCCGGGTGCTGCCCCGCACGGTGGTCTACGACGCCGCCCTGCTCACCAGCCTCCCGGTCGAGCTCTCCGTGGCCAGCTGCCTCAACGCCCTGGCCCACTGCGTCGACGCGATGTGGGGCCCGCGGGCCGACCCGATCGACCGCGCCCTGGCCGGGGAGGCGATCGCCGCGCTCGCCGCCGGCCTGCCGGACGTCGTCGCCGACCCGTCCGCGCTGCCCGGACGCGAGCAGACGCTCTACGGCGCCCACCTCGCGGCGGTCGCCTTCGCCTCGGCCGGCTCCGGTCTGCACCACAAGATCTGCCACGTCCTCGGCGGCCTGTTCGACCTCCCGCACGCCCAGACGCACGCCGTCGTCCTGCCGCACGTGCTGGCCCTCAACGCCCCGGCCGCGCCCGAGGCCGAGCGGCGGATCGCCGCGGCGCTGGGCGCGGAGGACGCCAGGAGCGGCCTGGCGTGCCTCTACCGCGCCCTCGACGCGCCCCGCTCCCTGCGCGAGCTCGGCCTGCCCGAGGAGCGCCTGCCCGACGCCGTCGCGCCGATCCTGGCCGCGGTGCCCCCGCACAACCCCGTCCCCGTCGACGCCGACCGCATCGCCGCCCTGCTCCGGGCGGCCTGGGAAGGAAGCGAGCCCCGATGAGCACGTCCCCGAGCACGTCCAGCACCTCCGACAGCCCCGTCTCCGCCGACCAGCAGCAGCGCGAGGAGGAGCTCCTCGAGCGCGTCGTCGCCTCCTTCGACGCCTGCCCCGACCCGCGGCTGAAGGAGCTGATGACCGGCCTGACGCGCCACGTCCACGCCTTCATCCGCGAGACCCGGCTGACCGAGGAGGAGTGGGGCGAGGCCATCGCGTTCCTCACCGCTGCCGGCCACATCACCGACGACCAGCGCCAGGAGTTCATCCTGCTCTCCGACGTGCTCGGCGCCTCGATGCAGACCATCGCGGTCAACAACGAGGCCTACGGCGACGCCACCGAGGCCACCGTGTTCGGGCCGTTCTTCGTGGAGGGCTCCCCGGAGATCGAGCTCGGCGGCGACATGGCCTTCGGCGCCACCGGCGAGCCGTGCTGGGTCGAGGGCACCGTCCGCGACCACGAGGGACGCCCGCTGGCCGGTGCGCTGCTGGAGGTCTGGGAGGCCGACGAGGACGGTCGCTACGACGTCCAGTACGGCGACGGCCGCACCGCCGCCCGCGCCCACCTGCGCACCGACGACGACGGCGGCTACCGGTTCTGGGGCATCACGCCCACGCCGTACCCGATCCCCGACGACGGTCCCGTCGGCCGGATGCTCGACGCGGTGGGCCGCTCGCCGATGCGCGCCAGCCACCTGCACTTCATGGTGTCCCACCCGGGCTGCCGCACGCTGGTGACCCACATCTTCGTCGAGGGCGACCCCCTGCTCGAGGCCGACAGCGTCTTCGGCGTCAAGGACTCCCTGGTCAAGCGGTTCGAGCAGCAGCCGGCCGGCACGCCCACCCCCGACGGCCGCGCCGTCGACGGCACCTGGAGCCGCACCCGGTTCGACGTCGTGCTGGCGCCTTCGGAGGCGTGAGCACGCTCGCCCCCGCCCCTGGTGACGCGTGTCACGATGGGAACGTGGAGGCCCCCGCCCGGCCGCGCTCCTTCGAGGTGCACGGCGACGTCGACGCCGGTGCGCGGCTGCTCGCGGCCTGGGAGCAGCACAACCGCGAGGCCCTCATCGAGCTGACCTGCCAGGTGGCCGACGGCGTCGCGTTCCGTGCCCGCGAGGTCACCGTCGAGGCCGGCGACCTGCGCCTGGCCGCGGTGCGCGGCACCGCCCACGTCGTCGAGCGCGACGCCGGCACCGCGCCCGCCGAGGCGATCGCCGTGTACGCGGCGCTGCGCGGCGAGGCCCTCGTCGAGACCGACGCCGGCCGCCTCGTCGTCCGCCCCGGGCAGCTGCTGGTCTGCGACCTCGACCGTCCGCTGCTGCGCGGCTTCGGCCGCGGCCTGCACGAGCTGGCGGTGCGGGTGCCGAAGGCGGCCGTCGCCTCGCTCACCGGACTCTCGGCCTCGGCCGTCGTCGAGCCGCTCGTCGTCGACTCCACCGGCGCGCACGCCGACCCACATGCCCGCGCCCTGGTGCGGCTGGTCTCCCGCGCGCTCGCCGGACCCTCCGACGGCGCGCTGCCCGCCGACCGTCAGGCCGTCGTCGAGCTCGTCTCCATCCTCGCCGCGGGCGGCGACGTCGCCCCCTCGACGCGGCACCGCGCCGCCGTGCGCGCCTTCGTCGACGACCACCTCGCCGACCCCGCCCTCGGCGCCGCCGGCGTCGCTGCCGGCGCGGGCGTCTCCGAGCGGCACCTCTCCCGCTTGCTCGCCGACGCCGGCACGACGCTGCCGCGCCACGTGCTGGCCCGCCGCCTCGACCGCGCCTACGTGCTGCTCCGCGACGCCGCCGACCCCGCCTTGCGCACCGTCGACGTCGCCGCCCGCTGCGGCTTCACCTCCACCGCCTGGTTCTCCCAGGCCTTCGCCGCGCGCTTCGGCGTCGCTGCGGGCGTGGTGCGGCGGCTCGAGGACCACCGGCGCCTCGGCGATCCGGAAGCACCCTGACGCGAGGTGTGCGCTCCAGGCCCGCGGGTCACCGGTCGTCACGGCCGACGACGGCGCCCATCGCACCTGGAGGATCCATGACCCGCCACTCGCTCACCCGCTCGCTGCACGACGTCGGCCTCGCCGCCTGGTTCGGCGGGACGCTGGCCAACGCCATCGCCCTCAACCCCGCGTCCGGTCAGGCGGACTCCTCCTCGTCCCGTGGCGCCGTGGCGAACACCGGCTGGGACCGCTGGACTAGTGGGTGGTCCCCGGGCTGACCGGCGCCCTCGTGGTGGTCAGCGCGCTGGCCGGGGAACAGCAGCGCGCCTCCGAGGCGGTGCCCGGCGTGCTGAGGAGCATCGTCGGCTGAGCCTTCCCGAACCCGACCCGGGGCCGCCTCCGACCTGCTTGGCTGACACGCAGCGGTGCGATGCACCGCTCGATCGGCAGCGTCGACGCATCACGAGGAGTGTCATGGCCACCTTCCGCACGGTCCTCGAGGCCACGGGCGGCAACAACGTCGGGATCGTCGTGCCGGAGGACGTGGTGCTTGCCTTCGAGCGCGGCAAGCGGGTGCCGGTGGTCGTCACCATCGACGGCGACTACGAGTACCGCACCACCATCGGCGTGATGGGCGGTCGCTACCTGGTGTCGTTCAACGCCGAGACCCGCAAGCGCACCGGTCGCGGCGCGGGCGACGAGGTCGAGGTGCGGCTCGAGGTCGACCCCGAGCGCTGATCCGGACGGCTCAGGCGGTCGGCGTCGTGGCCTCGTCGTCCTCCGACCGCTCCCGCCGCACCTTCCACACCACCAGCGCGACGACGACCGCGAGCGCGACCACCACCGCCGAGCCGGTGCCGATGCGCGAGGCGACCTTCTCGTAGGAGGCGCCCGCGAAGTAGCCGACGAGGCAGAACGTGACGCCCCAGGCGAGGCCGCCGAGCGCGTTCCAGGCCAGGAAGGTGCGGTACGGCATCCGGCTCAGCCCGGCCAGGCCGGGCATGACGGCGCGGAAGAACGCCGTCCAGCGAGCAAGGAACACGGCCGGCCCGCCGCGGCGGCGCAGCGTCTCGCGGGCCTTGTCGATGCGGTGCTCGTGCTTGCGGACGACGCCGATCTGCAGCACCCGCGGCCCGTAGCGCTTGCCGACCTCGAAGCCGACGGTGTCGCCGACGACGGCGCACACCACCACGAGCACCACCAGCGGCACGATCTGCAGGTTCGCCTGGCTGGCCAGGAACCCGCCGAGCAGCACCGCGGTCTCGCCCGGCAGGACGAACCCGACGAACACCGCCGCCTCCCCGAAGACCAGCAGGCCGATGATCGCGTAGGCCGCCGCGGGCGGCACCGAGCGGATGGCGTCGAGCACCCCGTGCATCACGGGGCGAACCTACTCGCCTCCGGTGCACGCCCAGGGCAGCGTGGCCGTGACGGTGGTGCGTCCCGGGCCGCTGGTGACGTGGATGTCGCCGCCGTGGGCCCGGACGATGTGACGTGCGAGCGTCAGGCCCAGCCCGACGCCGGGACGCCCCTCGCGGCGGGAGGCCTCGGTGCGGAAGAAGGCGTCGAAGACGTGGCGGCGCTCGGCGGCCGAGAGGGGCTGGCCGGTGTTGGTCACCTGGACGCACGCGCGGGCGGGATCCCCCGGCGAGGGGCTGAGGCTGAGCACCACCGGCGCCTGGCCGTCGCTGGCCCGGCGGGCGTTGGACACCAGCTCCTCGACGACCCGCCCCAGCTGGGCGGGGTCCCCGCTCACCAGGCCGGTGCGGGCCTCCGGGGCGATGACCGCGACGACCTCGCCGTCGGGCGGGACGGCTCGGGCGGATCGCTCGAGCAGGTCGGCGAGCACCACCACGTCCTGCGCCGTCTCCGCCTGCTCGTGGACGCTGTTCGCCGCGATGAGGTCGTCGACGAGACGCACGAGGCGCTCGCCGTTGCGGTGCACGGCGTCGGCCTGGTCATGGAGGTCGGTCATCCCCGCGGCGTCCAGGCGCTGACGCAGCACCTCGCTGTAGCCGAGGATGACGGTCAGCGGCGTGCGCAGCTCGTGGGTGACCGTCGAGAGCAGCGTGCCGCGCATCCGGCCGAACTCGATCTGGTCGACCAAGGCCTCCCGCTCGTGCTCGAGGGCCAGGTGGCGGTCGCGGATCGCGAGGGAGAGGGGTGTGGCCAGGGCGCTCGCGCAGACGATGAACAGCTGCACCATCGCCGCCACCCGCGCCGGATCGAGGGCCGGGACGGTGACGAAGGGCCCGCTCCCGCGCGCCGTCGCCACCGTCGCCGTCAGGGCCAGGCCGAGCGCGACCCAGGCGGTGGCCCGGGGCGCGAGCACGAAGGCGGCGAGCACCATGCCCGCCAGCGGGACGAAGCCGACCGGCTGACCGCGGGTGAGCGCGAACATCGCGGCTCCTCCGGCGAGCAGGGCCGCGGTCGGCAGCACGACGCCCGGCGGCGTGCGGTGCGATCGCGCCCGCGGGGGCGCGAGGACGATCCCCAGCACCACCAGCGAGCCCGAGAGGTGCGCCGGCAGCGAGCTGACCAGCACCGGCCACGGCGACGAGGTGGTCGCGAGGGCCACGGTCGTCGCCGCCAGCACCGCCAGGACGGCCGCACCGGCCAGGCAGGCCAGGACCACCCGGCCGTACTGCTCCAGCGCGCGGAGGCGGAAGGCACGCGTCGGCGACGGGCTCAGGGCCTGGGCGACGACGAGCGCCTCGGCCCCGTTCGCCACGCCGAAGGGCACGGCGAGGGCCAGCCCATGGCCCGCGACGAGGTTGGCGGCGGTCGTCACGACGACGGTCATCAGGCCTGCGGCGAGCCGACCCCGCCGCGAGCGCCGACGCAGCACGCCCCAGGCGGCCACGCCGGAGGCCGGCCACCACGCCGCCACCTCCGAGCCGGCCGGACGCAGCGCCACCGCGCTCGACGCCGCGACGAACAGCAGCGACCACAGGAGGACGTCGATCGTCCAGGCGCTGCGGGTCGAGCGCCATCCCCAGGTCGGCATGCCCCCAGGGTCATGCACGCGCGCGAGGGGCCGCTCGGATCTTGATCGGTTCTTCACGATCGCGCCGGGTGCGTTAAGAACCGATGAAAGAGCACGGTCCCCCGCGGCCCCGGCGGCGCAGAGTGATCCTCATCGGCCGGGCTCCTCGAGCTCGGCCCCCGAGGGCAGGAGGGGCCCATGATCACGCTGGATCTGCCGGCCGACGGTCGGCGGTGGAGGCCCGGCACGCTCGTCGACGTCGGCCACCACCACCTGCACCTCGATCGAGGTCTCGACCTCGGCGAGCAGGTGCTCGCCCGCTGCCTCGACGGCGCGGTCTGGCTGATGTGCGTCGAGGACCTCGAGTTCGGGCTCGTCGACACCCGCTACCTCCTCACCGCGGAGCGGCCCGCGCCGGATGCGGATCGCTCGCGACTGCCCGACGCCGGCCGCATGCTGACGACCGCCGACACCGCCGCGCTGCTGCACGCCCTGGGCCGCCAGCAGCGCGTCTCCCGACGCGGGGACGCCGAGCCGATCGCGGGGCGTCGTCGATGATCCTCCGTCCGACGCTGCTGGAGTGCTGGGCGCCGGTCGCCGACGCCGCCGCGGGCGAGGTCATCGACCTCGCCCCGGCGGTCCCCGCTCACGTCTCGGGCCTGCGCCTGGCCCAGATCGTCGTCGTCCGGGGCAGCGACGGCGCCTGTCGCGGGGCCGTGATCTCCGGCATCGGCGCCGACGGCACCTGTCGCGCGACTCTGGGACCGGTCCTCTCCCGCCAGGAGATGGCCGCGCTCGGCGTCGTGTGGGGCGCCCAGCAGCGACGCCTGGCCCAGGCCCGCCTCGTCGTGTGCCCGTGAGCCTCCCCCGCCGCGCCCGTCCTCGGACTGGTATCGGGCGGCCCGTCGGTCGGCGCCCCTCGCCCTCCCCGGTCGGGCGCCGACCGGCGGCACCGAGGAGATCGGGCCGCTCCGGAGCAGGTGTGAAGGTTGTATGAAGACTCCTGCCGCGGCTGCGTGCCGCGGTCGAGGAGAGGTGGTGCGGCGAAGGACCGCGGATCCGTTCGGGAGGATGGCACGGTGGTCAGTGGGGAAGGGTCCGTGCTCGACGCCGTGCGTCGTGCGCGCGCAGCGGTCCTCGAGGCGGTCCCGCCGCTCGGAGCCGAGTGGCCGCCCTTCAGTGCGGCCCTGAGCGCCGTGGGCCCCGGACGCGTCAGGGTCGTCGTCCTCGAGCCCGGCTCCGTCGCCCAGCCCACGCGTCAGGTGCGGCTCGCCCACCGCCACGTCGCCGACCTCGTCGTCGAGCCGTGGCAGCGCACGGCGGAGCCGACCGACCAGGCCCAGCAGGTCGAGGACCTCCTCGACCTGCTCGCCGACGTCGCCGCGCTCGCGCTCGCGCAGCACGGCGCGGGCTCGGCGGTGACGGCGCGTCGACTCGCCGAGCGCACCAGCCTCCTCGAGCACGTCAACGACGCCGTCCTCGCCCGTGACCTCGACGGCCGGATCACCTACTGGAACCCGCGGGCCGAGGTCACCTACGGCCGCGCTGCGGGGGAGGTGCTGGGCCGCGACCTGGACGAGGTGCTCGGCACCGAGTTCCCCCCGGGACTCGATCGGGGCGTCATCAACGCACACCTCCTCGCCGACGGCGTCTGGGAGGGCGAGCTGGCGCACGCGCACGCGGACGGGCGTCGCCTCGTGGTCCTCAGCCGCAAGGCGCTGCTGCGCGAGCCCGACGGCACGCCCTTCGGCGTGCTGACCATCAACTCCGACATCACCGAGCGCCGGGCCACCGAGGAGGCGCTCGTGGTGAGCGAGGAGCTCTTCCGCTCCCAGTTCGAGCACAGCGCGGTGGGTCAGGGCACGCGCTCGGTGGACGGCACCTTCGAGTCGGTGAACCCGGCCCTGGCCAGGATGCTCGGCTACGCCGACGGCGGCGCCCTCCTGGCCGACCCCGACCGTCACCGGCGCGAGATGCCGCACCAGATCGTGGAGATCACCGAGCGCCTGCTGTCCGGGACGGCAGCGTCGGGGAGCACCGAGGTCGAGCTCGAGCGGCCCGACGGCCGACTCGTCTCGGTGCTCTACACCACCAGCCTGGTGCGAGACCGCGACGGCAGCCCGCTCCGCTTCGTCTCCCACCTCATCGACCTCACCCAGATCCGCGAGGCCGAGGCCCGCCGCGACGTCGCCGAGCAGGCGCTGCGCGATCGGCTCGACGAGCTCGACGCGATGAACCGCCTCAAGTCCGACCTCATCGGGATGCTGGGACACGAGCTCAAGAACCCGCTCACGGTGCTCTCGATCGCAGCGGAGGTCGCCCGCGCGGGCTGGGGCGGCGACGCCCTGCCGGCGCAGCGCCAGTTCCTCGAGCTCGTCGAGCGCAGCGCCGCTCGACTGAGCGGCACCGTCGGCGACATCCTGCGCCAGGTCACCACCGAGACCGCCCACCTCACCGCACGCCCCGAGCCGGTCCGCGTGACCTCCGTCGTCCGACTGGCGCTCGCCGAGGTCGGGCTGCCCGACGTCCCGGTCCACGACCCGGAGGCCGGCACCGCCCTCGTGCAGCACGGCCATCTCGTGCAGATCGTCGCCAACCTCGCCGGGAACGCGCGCAAGTACGCCGGCGGCGTCGAGCGGGTCGAGGTGGGTCGGGACGGTCCGCGGATCGTCCTCGACGTCGTGGACGCGGGCCCCGGCGTGCCGGAGGACTTCCGCGCCTCCCTCTTCGAGCGGTTCTCCCGGGCGGCCCAGACGGCCGACGTCGTCGAGGGCACCGGCCTCGGCCTGCACCTCGTGCGCGAGCTGGCCCGCGCCAACGGCGGGGACGCCCTGCACGTCGACCGACGCGAGGGCGGCTCGATCTTCCGGGTGGTGCTGCCGGCCGTCGACTGACCGTCAGCCGCCCTCGGACGGAGGGCCGACGGCAGGAGGAGCCGCGCCGATCAGGAGAGGATCGTGCGCTCGTCGACGAGGGTCTGCACTCGGTCGAGGAGCTCGGACATCGTGAAGGGCTTGGCCAGGTAGTCGTCGGCGCCGGCGATGTAGCCGGCCCGGACGTCGGCGCGCGAGCAGAGGGCCGAGAGCATCAGGACGGTCGGCTGCCGACCCTCCCGGGCCCGGATCTCGCCGAGCACCTCGATGCCGGTGGCGCGCGGCATCATCACGTCGAGCACCACGACGTCGAACTCGCCGGCCGCCGAGAGCGCGATGGCCTCCGCGCCGTCGCGCGCGGCGACGACCTCGTGGCCGCCGGACTCCAGCACGAGCACCATCAGGCTGCGCAGATCGGCCTCGTCGTCGGCGAGCAGCACCCGGCTCCCGGGCCTCCTCGGGCTCCCCGGGGTCCCGGGGGTCACCGCGCCGACCTCGGTGTCGCGTGGGCGCGGCGGGTGGCGGTGCCCAGCAGCCGCAGCAGGTAGGCGGTCTGGAGGGTCGTGACGGGCTCGTGGGGGGACGGAGGCGCGGGGACGCAGCTGCCGGGCCACACCAGGCGTAGGCCGTAGAGGGTGTCGGCGAGATCGAACTCGATGGTCTCGACCTCCACGATCCACTGCCGGTCGTCCAGGCAGGCGGCGCTGAGCCGCTCGCCGGGCTCGAGCCCGCGATCGAGCCCCAGCCCGTGGTGGCTCACCTCGACCCGGTCCCCGACCTGCAGCCGTCGCCCGTCCATGGGCAGCGCGATGACCTTCACGGCGCCTCCTCTCCTCGCTGGCACGAGCATCGGCGCTCGGCTGCCGCGGTGCGCGGGATCTTGGGACGATCTTCACGGGCGACCTCGGCGCCGCGACGTGAAGATGCCGTGAAGAGGACTTGCCGTAGGCGCCCGAGCACCGATCCTCTCTGCGTGGAGACAGCCGCCGAGACCGCCCAGGCCCGCCACCCGCGGGTGCCGGGCCGCGGGCTCGAGGCCGGCATCGTCGCGGCCATCGCGGTCAGCACCGCCCTGGCGGCGGCGCTGCGTCCCGGCAGCCTGCCCGTCGCGGCGTGGGCACCGGGCGCAGGGCTCTCGACCTGGCTGGTGATGCGCCAGCGCGACGCCCGCACCGGCCTGCTGGCGCTGCTCGCGGTGCTGCTGGCCAACCTCGTGCCCGACATCGTCCTCGGGCGGGGCCTCCTGCTGAGCGTGCTCATGAGCGGTGGCAACACCGTGGAGGCGGCGGTCGTCGGCTACCTGTTCTCCCGCGGGCGTCCCGCCAAGCTGCTGAGGACCGGCCGCGACGTCGGGGACCTCGCGCTGGCCTCGCTCGCCGGCTCCGGACTGCTGGGCCTGGCCTCGGCGCTCGTCGTCGCGCCGATCGCGGGAGCCGACGCCCTCAGCGTCGGCGCCACGGTGCTGCTCGCGCACCTCTCGGGGAACCTGCTCGTGCTCTGCCTGGTCCTGGTGACGCCCGAGGCGGCCGTCCGCCCTCATCCGCGCTGGCTGCGCGTCTCCACGGGCGGCCTCGGCGCGATCACGACCGTCCTCATGCTGCTCCACCCCGGCGACGGCGTGTTCGTCTTCGTGCCGCTGGCGATCCTCGTCGGCGCCGCGTTCGTGCTCTCGCCGCGTCAGATCGCGGCGACCGCGCTCGTCAACGCCGCCCTCGCGACGACCTGGGCCGTGCGCGGCGACGGCTCCTTCGACCACCGCCTCATCGCCACCTCGACGATGTCGAGCGCGGCGGTGCAGGTCTATCTCATCTGCCTGATCGGGCTCGCGACGCCGCTGGCGCTCGCGGTCCGGGAGCGGGAGCGGGCCCTCGAGGTCGAGCGAGCGGCCCGCGAGCGCCTGGAGGACTACGTGAGGCTGCGCGAGGATCTGCTGCGCTCGGTCACCCACGAGCTCCGCACGCCCCTGGCGACGATCCTGGGCTACAGCGACGCGATGCTCGGCGGGCTCGTCGGCGAGCTCGACCCGGCGCAGCAGGAGACCACCCGCATCGTGCGCCGCAACGGCGAGCGCCTGCTGCGGCTGGTCGACGACGTCCTGCACACGGCCAGCCCCACCCGGGGCGGCGTGCCGCGCACCGAGGTCGACCTGCTCGCCATCGTGCGACGCGGCGTCGCCGAGGGCAGCCCCGCGGCCGATCGCGTCCAGGTCGCCCTGCCGCAGGACCCCGCCCTGATCGTGCGCGGCGATGCCCATCAGCTCGAGCGCGCGATCGCGCACCTGGTGGCCAACGCCTGCCAGGCCTGCCAGCCGCAGGCCTCGGTCGTCGTCGAGGTGCGCTCGCAGGGCGGGGAGGCCCTCGTGCTCGTGCGCGACGCGGGTCGCGGGATCGAGGCGACCGAGCTCGGCCGGGTCTTCGACCCCTTCTACCGCACCCGCGCCTCCCGGACCGCGCACGACCCGGGGGTGGGCCTCGGGCTCACGCTCGTGCGCAGGATCGTCACCGAGCACCACGGCAGCGTCGAGGTCCGCAGCGACTCCGACGGCACGCGGATGACGGTGCGGCTGCCCCTGGCGAGCGGGTGTCCCACGCTCGGCGTCGGCGCCTGAGGGCAGGCGCCCCGTCCAGCCCCGCCCGGCCCGGTCAGGCCCCGCCGAGGCGGCGGCTGACGTCGCGGGCGACGCCGCGGAGCCGCTCGACGCCGCTGGCCAGTCGGGCCTGGGCCTCGGCGCGCGCCGCCTCGCTGAGCTCGACGGTCGGGTCGAGCATGCCGGTGATGACGCTGAGCGTCGCGACCGCGTTGTTGAGCTCGTGACGCAGCACCCGGTCCGCCTGCGGATCGGCACCGGGGTCGCTCGGCGGGGCGGCCGGCGCGCGGACCGGCGCCTCGACGGCCTGGTCCGCCCCCGCGATCTCCTGGCGGGAGACGGAGGAGCCGCCCTCGGACGGCTCGCCGACCCAGCGGTAGCCGATGCCGCTCTCGGTGGCGATGCACCCCTCGCCCAGCTTGGCCCGCAGCGCCGCCACGTGGACCCGCAGGCTCTCGCGGGCCTGGACGTAGGCGGTGTCGCCCCACACCGCGCGTCCCAGCGTCGCGTAGGTGACCGCGCGTCCGTGGGCCGTGGCGAGGGTCGTGAGCACCTTCCACTCCGTCGGCGTCAGGCGCACCGGCGAGGGACCGCCCTCGATGGTGCGGCGCTCCAGGTCGATCGTCCGCTCGCCCGCGGTGACGGCATGCCGCGGCGCCGCCAGGTTCGGCCGGCGCAGCGCGGCCCGCAGCCGTGCCTCCAGGTCGACCAGCTTGAACGGCTTGTGCACGAAGTCGTCGGCTCCCGCGTCGAGCGCCTTCACGACGGCCTCGAGCTCGGGGCGTCCGCTCAGCACGACCACGGGCACCTGGGAGCTGCCGCGGATGCGTCGGATGACCTCGAGGCCGGCGAGGTCGGGAAGGCCCAGGTCGGCGATGATCACGTCGAAGCCCTCGGACGCCGCGTCGAGCCCCTCCCGCCCGGTGGCGGCGACGGTGACGTCGTGACCGCGTTGGCGCAGCGCCTGCGCGAGGACCCCGCCGAGCTGCACGTCGTCCTCGATGATGAGCAGGCGCACGGCGGGATCATAGGAGGACCTCGACGCGATCCGGGGCCGATCGCGCGCGAGGGTGAGGCCGAGCCCCACGGCATGCGCTGGCCTCGGACCGTGGCCCATGCCGTCCATGCGTGAGAGCCTCGAGCATGATCTCGGCATCGCGCACGCGTCAGCTCGCCCTCTCCGCCGCGGCCCTGGCCGCCCTGGCCGCGCCGCTGGCCGGCGTCCCGGTCGCGCAGGCCGCGCAGGTCGCGCAGAGGGAGGGCGTCACCGGCCGCCAGGTGGTCTACACCCACGTCGACGCCCGGCGTGACGCCTACGGCCGCACCGACTACGACGACGGCACGTCGTCGGTGACCACCCGCGGCGTCGGCGAGGACCTCAGCCGCCTGACGATCGTCTCCGACGGCACGACCCTCCAGGCGAACATCACCACCCGCGTCGACACCGTCGAGGACTTCGACGCCTGGGTGCGCATCACCACCGCGGCGGGTCGGGTCTACCACGTCGGCTACGTCCTCACCACCGACACCTTGGACGACCACTTCCGCATCGTCCGCAAGGGCAGCCGCACCACCACCTGCGAGGGCGGCCGTGCCTACCGCGTCGACCCCGGCGTCGTCGTGCGCGTGCCGCTGGCCTGCCTGGGCGACCCGACGCAGATCCGCGCCGGCGCCGAGACCTGGGGCATCTTCCCGGTCAGCAAGCCCGGCGGGGTCCGCGGCGAGACCATCTCCTACGACGACGCCCTAAGCACCGGCCCGTCTGCTGCGGCCCGGGCCACGAGCAGGGTCAACATCGCCGGACGCGGCTACGCCACCATGTCGGGGGCGTTCACGGTCCGCTGACGCCGGGCTCGTCCGGGTCGATCAGGCCGGTCGCAGCCCGCGCAGCACGACCGAGAGGTACGGGCCGCGTCGGGCTGCGTCGACGGGCACGCCCGCCAGCAGCTCGACGACGTCCTCCGCGACGACGTCCGCGCGCAGGGCGCCGGCGGCCTGCGCGTCGGCGAGGAGCCGCTCGAAGGCCGCCCAGCCGCGGGCGGCGAGCTCGTCCTCGAGGTCGATGAGGGAGCCGCCGCGGGCGCGGCTCTCCTTGAAGGCGCGGTCGGAGGCGTAGATCTCCGCCACCTCGCGCAGCACGACCTCGAGGTCGGTGACGTCCTCGGCCGCGAGGGCGTCCTCGAGCAGCGCGACCATGCGGCGGGTGGCGTCCTCGACCACCGCGGCGACGAGGTGCTCCTTGCTCGGGTGGTGGCGGTAGAGCGTGCCGACGGCGAGGCCCGCGCGCGAGGCGATGACGCTCATGGGGGCGTCGATGCCCTGCTCCGCGACGACGTCGCGCGCGGCCTGCAGGATCGCGTCGGCGTTGCGGGTGGCGTCGGCTCTCACCGGCCCATCATGAACCATCGTTCACCTTGTAGGCTAAGGTGAGCGTACGTTCACGTTAGTGCCGAACTGGAGGAACCCATGAGCTGGAGCACCGCCGACATCCCCGACCTCACCGGCCGCGTCGCGCTGATCACCGGCGCCAACGCCGGCCTCGGCCTCGAGACCGCCCGCGGCCTGGCCGGCGCCGGCGCCGAGGTCTGGCTGGCCTGCCGCAACCGCGCGAAGGCCGACGCCGCCGTCGCCACGCTGACCGCCGAGCACCCGCAGGCCACCTTCCGCGTGCTCGCCCTCGACCTCGCCGACCTCGCGTCGGTCACCGCGCTGGCCGACACCCTGCTCGCCGAGGGCCGTCCGATCGACCTGCTGGTCAACAACGCGGGCCTCATGGCCATCGACGAGGCCCGCACCGCGCAGGGCCTGGAGATGCAGTACGGCGTCAACCACCTCGGCCACTTCGCGCTCACCGGGCTCCTGCTGCCGCTGCTCCAGGCCTCCGAGCTCGCGCGCGTCGTCAACATCTCCAGCATGGGCCACCGCGGCGCCCGCGGGCAGGCCGACCCGACCCTGCAGCGCCGCTACGACCGCTGGAACGCCTACTTCCACTCCAAGCTCGACAACCTGCTCTTCACCGCAGAGCTGCAGCGCCGTGCCACCGAGGCCGGCTCGCGGCTCTCCGTCATCACCGCGCACCCCGGCGGCTCCAACACCGACCTCGGTCACGAGGGCAGCGGCCTGGCCAACCGGGCTACGCGCCTGCTCGGCCCGTTCGTCACCCAGTCGGCCTCCGACGGCGCCCGCCCCGCGCTGCGCGCCGCCACCGACCGCTCGCTGAGGCCGGGCGCGTTCGTCGGCCCGCGCTTCGTCGTCCGCGGCCGCACTCCGGTCGTCGAGACCCCCAGCCGCCGCGCCCGCGACGCCGCTGCCGCGCGCCGCCTGTGGGAGGAGTCGGTGGAGCAGTCCGGCGTCGACCCCACGCCGGCGCTCCAGGGCTGAGCGTTCTCGCGCCGCGTCGGGCTCCGGAGCCCTAGGCTCGCGCCATGGGCTCGGAGACGGCAGGGCGACGACGTGGCGCGGGACGCCTCCTCCTCGTGACCGCCGGCGTCCTCGCCGCGGCGCTGGTCGCGGCGCTCCTGGTCACCGGCGCGTTGCTGGCCACCGGCCGCATCGAGGCCGACGACGTGCTCGACGTCGTCCTCGACGACCAGTGCTCCGCGCAGGTGCGCGACCAGGCCGAGCAGGCCGCCGACGCCGTCCGCGCCGACCTTCCCGGCCGCACCGGCGACGTCGAGGTGCAGGGCCGCTGCGAGGACGGCCCGTGGCCCCTCGTCCGCGCCCGCTCGACGCTGGAGCGCCGCGCGCTCAGCGCCGCCCTGTCGACGCGCTGGGACTGCCGATCGGCCGGCTCGCCCGGGCTCTCCTCCTGCACCGACCTCGACGGCCTGCAGGCAACCGTGCAGGTCGAGGACGACGGGTCGGTGGTCGTCGAGGCCTTCACCGACGAGACCCGCCAGGGCTGAGGGCGAGCCGATGCGCGTCGCCCCGCTGCTCGCCGGCGTCCGCCCGACGGTCGTCACCGTCGGCCTGCCGGCGATCGTCGCCTGGCTGACCCTCGGGCTGTGGCTGCGCTCGCCGGACCAGACCTGGGTCGAGCAGCTCGACGAGGCCGCCGCCGTCACCGGCGCGACCGCCCTGCTCACCGTCGTCCTGACCCTGCTGTGCCAGGCGCTGCTGGAGCGCACCCCGCTCGACCAGCGGCTCTTCGCCGTCGGACAGCGCTCCTTCACCGGCTGGGTGGTGGCGCTGCTGACGATGCTCAGCAGCGCCGTCGTCGGTGGCGTCGTCGGAGGGGTCTACGGGGCGTACTTCGGGATGGTCGTCAGCTGGATCAGCGGTGGCTTCCCGCTGGTGATCCTCGTCAGCCTCCTGCTGCCCTCCGGCTGGCTCGGCCTGGGCCGCCACGCTCCGCTGCTCGAGCAGCGCTGGCGCGAGGAGCCCTAGGCGCGGTCGGGCGAGGCGCGCTCACCGCTCCGGGAGCGCCGCGAAGCGCTCCTTCACCCCGCGGTACCAGTCCATCGACCGCCTCGGGTGCCGCCAGCGGCCCTTCATCTCCTCACGCGCCGCGACGTGCGCGGTGTCGCCGGCCGCGACGGCGTCCTTGAGGTGCCGGTCCGGGGCCTTGATGACGTCGTCGGCGCTCGCGCCGGCGTGGGGCAGCGTGCAGGGACCGCCGAGGTCGAGGCAGGTCATGGTCTTCATGGGGGGCTCCTTCGTCGGGTGGTCACACACGCCGCTCGGCGTGCGTCATCCCGGTGACGGATGCCGAGATGGAAGTGTGACCACATGACCGATCCCACCGCCGTGTTCGAGGCCGAGCGAGCGCGGCTGACCCGGATCGCCGCCCACGTGCTGGGCGATCCGAGCGAGGCCGAGGACGTCGTCCAGCAGGCGTGGCTGCGCTGGCACGCGGTCCCCGAGGTGGCCGCGATCGAGAACCCGCCCGGCTGGCTCACCACCGCGACGACCCGCCTGTGCCTCGACCGCCTCCGGCTGCGCCTCCCGGTGCCGGACGCCGACCTCGACGCCGAGCTCGCAGACCTCGCGGGCGGGCCCGATCCCGCTGATGACGTCGCGCTCGCCGACACGGTCGGCGCCGCGCTCCAGGTGGTGCTCGACCGCCTCTCCCCGCGCGAGCGGGTCGCGTTCGTGCTGCACGACAGCTTCGGCTTCGGGTTCGAGACCATCGCCGGGGTGCTCGACACCAACGCCGCGGCGGCGCGCAAGCTGGCCTCGCGTGCCCGGGCGAAGGTGGCTCAGCCCGCCCCGGAGGACGCCCTGGCCGACTGGGAGGTCGTCGACGCGTTCCTCGCCGCGGCCCGGGGCGGAGACCTGGCGCGGCTCCTGACGCTGCTGGCGCCGGACGCCGTCGTCACGGCCGACGCCGCGGCGCTGCGGCTGGGCACGCCCTCGCGCATCGAGGGCCGCGAGGCGGTGGCGGCGTTCTTCGACGGCGCCGCCAGGGCCGCCTTCCCGGTGCTGGTGGGGGAGCGGCCGGGTGCCGCCTGGATCCAGCACGGGCAGGCCCGGGTGGCCTTCGACTTCACGGTGGTGGCGGGTCGGGTCGCCGGCATCGTCTTCCGCGCCGAGCCCGAGGTGCTGGTCGGCGTCGTCCGACGGGCGGGTGCGACAGCAGCGGAGTGAGACCGCCTGCGGTCGGGCTCAGCCGGTCGGCAGGTCGGCGCAGTGCGCGGCGAGGAACCGGCTGCGGTCGATCGCGACGGCGCCCCCGTGTCCGTCGTCCACCAGCACCTGCGCCGGCCCGAGCGCCGCGAGCTGGGCCGGATCGGCGGTCGGCGCGGTCAGCTCCCGGGAGCCGTCGGTGGCCCGCACGGTGACGACGACGTCGGGCAGCGTCAGCGGCAGCGCGGCGTCGCTCGGCGGCAGACCGCTGCCCGGGTCGGCGAGGTCGGTGACGCCCTCGCCGAGCACCAGGGAGCCCAGCCGCCACCGGGCGATGCGCGCGTACCCGCCCGCGGCCGGGCGGCCCAGCAGCACCACCCGCGTCGGCTGCACCGCGCACCGGTCCACGAGCACCTGCAGCGTCGAGCCCGTGCGCGCCAGCGCGACCGCGCCGTTCCGCGCGTCCGCGTCGTCGCCGGCGTGCGCACCGCCCATGCCCGCTGCCGTCAGCACGGCCGTCAGCGCGACCGCGCTCAGCCGGCCGGATGCGCCCATGGTGACTCCTCGCTCGGGACGCCCGAGCGCGTCGATCCTGGCGCGAGGGTAGGCGCGGCTCGCAGGCCCGCGCGGCGGAATCGGTCAGGTCGTGACGCAGGTCCCGCACGTCTGGCTCACCTCGACGACGCTGCCTGGGGCGCCCCCTGGCCGCCGCGGGTGACGAGCAGTCGCAGTGCGGGGGACCGGCGGGTGAACGCGGCCGCGTGCGATGCTGGCCCCGCCCGACTCGGCGGGCGTCGCGCCCGCGGGTCCCGCAGCGGGTGCCGGCCGCCGCACCACCCGACCCCGAAGGCCGATCGTGTCCCCGACCCCGCGCCTGTCCTCGCGCACCGTCGCCGTCCCGCTCACCACGGCGCTCGCGGCCACCTTCCTCGCCGGCTGCTCGACCGAGCCGGAGTACGTCGCGGTGTGCGCCGACCCGCAGACCATGCAGCGCCTCGGCGACGACGCCTGCCCCGGCGACGACGACCCCGACGACTACGACGGCACCACCGCCGGCCCGCACTGGTTCTACCTCTCGACCGGATCGCGCTACCGGATCCCCGGCGTCGGCTCTCGCATCGACCCCACGCAGGGCACCTGGGCCGGACGCTCGCTGGTCTCCGGCGGCCGCGCCGTCCAGCGTGGCGGCCTGCCCGCGAAGGGCGGCTCGTCGCTCTCGGAGTTCACCAAGAGCGGCGGCTTCGGCTCCTCCAAGGGCGTCTCCCGCGCCTGAGCGCCCCACCTCGCATCCCCGTCACCCCAGTCCGAAGGACCCCCGCGTGCACGACTACTCCGACCTCCTCCCCGCGCTGCTCGACGCCGCCACCTTCGCGGTGCCGATGACGGCGCTGCTGCTGGTCTCCTACCTGGTGCTCGACCTGCAGACCCCCGGGCACCTCGGCACGCACCTCACCGGCGACGCCGACGCCGGCCGGGCGCCGTCGTGGTCGGCCACCGTCGTCACCGTGGCCTGGGTGCTCTCCTCCGCGGCGATCGTCTTCACCGCGATCTGGACCAACGCCGAGGGCGCGTCGTGGTCCGAGCTCGCCTGGACGACGAGCTTCGCCGTGTTCGGGCTGGTGCTCAAGAGCGTCGTGGTGCTCGCCGTCGACCTGCTCACGCCGGGCCGGCTGCGTCAGATCCTCTGCGAGCCCGGGCCGGCCCAGCCGGTGGCCGTGCTCACCGCCGCGCTCGTCGTGGCGGTGTCCCTGGTCGTCGTCGCCTCCATCGCCTGAGGTCGTCGTGCGTCGCGTCCCGATCGCCCCGCGCGAGGGCTGGCAGGCCATCGTCGAGGGTCAGGGCCTGGTCTACCCGCTCACCGAGCACGACGACGGCCGCACCACGGCGTACTGGAACGAGTCGGCCTACGTCGAGCTGACGCTGGCCGAGGCGCTGCGGATCGAGGCCGACACCGAGGAGCTGTGGGCCCTGTGCCTCGACGCCGCCGGCGCGATGGCCACCGACCTCGACGACCGGCGTCTCGGGCTCCCCGCCGGCACCCTCGAGCTGATCCGCGAGTCGCTGCGCCGCGACGACCCCAGCGTCTACGCCCGCTTCGACCTGCGCTTCGACCCCGACGCCGGCGAGCACGCCGTCTCGATGTACGAGCTCAACGGCGACACCGCCACCGGTCTGGTCGAGACCGCCGTCGTGCAGTGGCACTGGCTGCAGGACCTCTTCCCCGAGCGCGACCAGCTCAACTCCGTCCACGAGCGCCTGGTCGCGGCCTGGGCCCGGCTGCGCGCGGAGGGACGCCTCGACGCCGAGACGCTCTGCTTCCTCTACTCCGACGCCGACACCAGCGGCGAGGAGTTCATGACCTGCGCCTACCTGCAGGACACCGCCGCCGAGGCCGGCTGGCCGACGCGCCGCTTCGAGATGGGCCAGGTGGGGTGGAACCCCGGCGCCGCGGAGTTCCGCGACGTCTACGAGTAGCCGCTGCGTGCCGCCTTCAAGCTCTACCCCTGGGAGGCGATGCTCGGCGAGGAGTTCGGCGAGCACCTGCTGCATCGCCGCGAGCGCACGCCCACGCGCTGGGTGGAGCCGGCCTGGCGGATGCTGTTCTCCACCAAGGCCCTGCTGCCCGTGCTGTGGCAGCGCAACCCCGGCCACCGGCTCCTGCTGCCGGCCTACTTCGACGGCCCCGGCGACCTCGAGGCCTGGGTGGCCAAGCCGCTCCGCGGTCGCGAGGGCGACAACGTCACCGTCCACCTGGCCGACGGCACCGAGACCGTGCGCGAGGGCGCCTACGGCGAGGAGGGCTGGGTCTACCAGGCCTATGCGCCACCGACCCTGCTCGACGGCAACCACACCGTCCTCGGCTCGTGGGTGATCGACGGCGAGGCCGCGGGCCTGCTGGTGCGCGAGTCCGACGGCGTCGTCACCGACTACTACAGCCGCGTCGTCCCGCACCTCATCGTCGACGCCGACGCCCCGACCCCCGAGCAGACCGCCGCCTGGCTGAGCGAGCGGGCCCCGCACGACGACGTCGTCGTGGGGGAGCGGCCCTCGCCCGCCGAGGCGCCCGCGATCTCCGACCTCGACGCCGCTCGGCGTGGCAGCCTGCCGCTGTGACCACCGCCCCGGTCGGCCCCCACGCCTCCGACGCGCCCGACGCGCTCCGGCGTCGTCCGCTGGTGCGGCTGATCGTCGCGCTCGTCGTGCTCGGGCTCGTCGTCTGCCTCGGGCTGGGGGTGCGCTGGTGGCGTCACCCGCAGGTCTTCGAGAGCGGCAGCGGCGGCATGACCGGCTCGTTCGCCGCCCGCTCCGAGCCCTTCGTCGCGTCCTTCGGCGTGGCCCTCCCGCTGCTGGATCGCGACGGTGAGGAGCAGCTGACGCTGCGAGGCTGGCGTCCGGTCCTGGCCGGAGGCAGCGCGCCCGCCGAGCTGACGCTGGTGCGCTGCCGCTACCGCGACATGCCCATCGGCTCGGTGACGGGCCCGCTGAGCCGCTGGTGCTCGTCGGTCGCGCCCGTGCGCGACGGGCTGAGCTACCGCGTCGGCGGCGACTCCCGAGACACCCTCGTGCTCTCGGTGCGCCCGCGCGGCTCCGGCACGGTGCGGGTGCGCGGCGTCGACCTCGACTACGCGCGCGGCGCCGGCCACCTGTGGCAGCGCGGCACCGAGCGGCTCTCGACCTCGGTGGACGTGCCGATCCGCTGATCGCTCGCCCACCTGGGATGCTGGCCTGGCCCGACGACCCCCGCGGGCCGAACCACGCCCCTCGGAGGCCCCGATGTCCGACCGTGTGCGCAGCATCCTGGAGTCCCGCTGGCTCGGCGTCTTCAACGGCGCCGTCCTGATCCTGCTGGGACTGCTGCGCTTCGACGGCGGGTGGCGCTGGCCGTTCCTCGTCGTCGGCGCGCTGCTGATCGTCCAGAGCCTGGTGCTGGTGCGCGCGGGCCGCGACGGCACCCCGCCGGCCCGTCGGCGATGACCCCCGAGGACGTGCTCGACGCCGACGCCTTCGCCGCGGCGGTCGAGGTGGGACTGCTGCGAGCCGTCGAGCCGGGACTGGTGCGCCGGTCGTCATGGCGCTCGGTCGAGGCCCCCTGCGACGCGCGGGTGCTCGAGGCCGTCGTGCAGGACCCGCCCGAGCACCCCGGCACGGTCAGCGTCGCGCTGATCGTCCCCGAGGACGTGGCCTGGCGGGCCGAGCGGCTCTGGCGCGCGGAGATGCGCTGGCGCCGTGCGCAACGACGCGGAAAGCGGGACGATCTGCCGCCGCCCGTCCCGTTCGCCCTCGCCGAGGACTGGGCGACGCGGGCCTGGCGCGGGCAGATCCACCGGGAGCACGTCCGGCGCGCCGAGGATCACGCCCTGCGCAGGCTGGGTCTCGACGACGCCGCCCTGGACGCAGCGCTCCCGAGCCCGGCCGAGGTCCTGCGGCGTCTCGACCTCGACGCATGGGGTGGTGATCAGCAGCTCCACCTGACGCCCGAGCAGTGGCACGCGCTCCTGCACGCCCACCTCCGCGCGCGCCTCGCCGAGATCGTCGACGGCCCGCCGGAGCCGCCCCAGCGCAGCGTCACGATCGCGTTCGAGCGGCTCCTCGCGGAGCTCCAGCAGGACCCGGACGACAGCGAGTCGTGGCACACCGACCATGTCGTGATCTGGGAGGGGCGGCTCCGGTTCAGCGAGCGCGCCGCGCTCCCGCCGGTGTCGCAGGGCTGGTGGCTGCCGGACCTCCAGACCTAGGAGAGGTCCCAGTCGGGGTGCGTTTGGGAGTAGGCGAGCAGCAGCCCGACGACGGCCGCCGCCTCGAGCGCCGCGACGAGCCCCGTCAGCCCGATCAGCCAGGCTCCCCGACGCTGCAGGTCGACCCGCAGGAGCAGCGCGACGCCGCCCACGAGCCCCAGCGCGAGTCCGACCAGCGGAAGCGCGACCGCAGCGCCGCTGAGCCCGCGGGTCCACGCCATGGCCGCTGCGACGGCGAACATCGCGACCTGCACCAGGACCGGCCAGCGCAGCGCCGGCAGATGCGTCCGCGCGAGGTGCGGTGCGGCGTCGGTCTGCTGCGTCATGGGATCTCCTGAGGTCCGAGAGCCGCGAGCCTAGGGCCCAGCGAGCCGCGGCGTCCGTCGAACCAGACCACCCCTCTGCGCCCCGCCTCGACCGGCGCCGTGCCTAGGTTCGACGCATGCCCGTCACCATCGACAGCGTCCACCACGTCCGCCTCACCGTCCGCGACATCGCCACCTCGCGCGCGTTCTACGACCGGGTCTTCGGCTGGGACGTCGCCTACGAGATCCCCGCCGACGCCGACGAGGCCACCCGCGAGCAGCTGTGGTTCCTCTTCGGCGGCGTGATCTACCAGATCCCGGGCGGGCTCTTCGGCCTGCGGCCGGTCGCCCCGGGCGACGACACGTTCTCCGAGGACCGCACTGGCCTCGACCACGTCTCCTTCGCCGTCGCCGACCGCTCCGTCCTCGACGACGCCGCCGCCCTGCTCGACGAGATCGGCGTCGAGCACGGCGGCATCAAGGACGCCGGCGGCCTGCTCATCCTGGAGTTCCGCGACCCCGACGGCATCGCCCTCGAGCTCAGCGCCCCCGCCTGATCGCTGCGACGGATCGAACCGCCGGCGCGGCGTCCGGGTGCGAGGATGACGCGATGTCCGCCCTCGCCCCGACCGCGCCGGCGCTCGATCGTCTGGTCCTGCGCAGCAACCTGCTCGCCGCGGTGCCGTTCGTGATCCTGCTGATCGGCATGGACAGCCCGCCGCTGGCGGTGATCGCGGCCGGCTACGTGGCGGTGGTCTCGCCGCTGCTGGCCCGGCGCCGGACGCGGGGATCGGTCGGGGCGGGCTGGGCCCTGGCCGTCGCGCTCTGGGTCATGGTCTTCGCGCCCGTCGAGGGCCCGGGGTCCTGGAGCGTCGGCGTCGCGCTGGCCGTCGTCGTCGGCACCGGCACGTTCGCCGCCTGGCAGCTCACCGCGCTGTCCGTCAGGCACGCCCTCGGCTCCACGACGCCGCGCCCTCCGGCATGAGCACCTCCGACGATCGCGTCGCGGCGCGCGCCACCATCGACATCGAGGCCGACGAGTGGGCGGGGCCCTTCCTCATCCGGGGCCCCGGCCCGTGGGACGACGTCGATGATCTCGGCGACGCGATCGACCACGTCCGTGCCCTCGGCGTCTCCGAGGACCTGATCCTCGATGCCCAGGCCTGGCTCGTCGACTGGGTGCGCCGCCTCGGCCGTGGCAGTCGTGAGGAGGACAGGCCCGACCTCGCCTGGCGCCGGGCTCACTTCGAGCGTGAGCAGGTGCTGCTGCGTCGGCTCGCTGCGGAGGTCGGGCCCGACGTCGAGGTCCTGACTCCCCGCCGCCAGCCAGCAGGTCGCGTCTCGCTGCGCTTGCTCTACGAGGATGCCGCCTCCGGTCACCTCGCCGGCGTCGACCGGGAGCCGTTGCACCAGGAGCGCGTCCTGCTGCTGGACGCCGTCCCGGCCGACCTGGTCGAGCGATGGCGTCAGTGGCGCGAGGACGCCGTGGCGTGCGATCGAGATGGAGCCGAGGATCCCGTCCTCTCGGCTCGCGTGTTCGACGAGGCGCACGCACTCAGCCATCTGATGACCCATCACCTCGACGACGTCCTCGTCACGATGTAGGTGCGCACGAAGCTGGCGCCTGCACGCTGAAGCTTCACCGTGCAGGCGCCAGTTTCATCGGTCAACCGATGAAACTGGCCGCGACCCCCGCCCCACCCCGCCCGCTAGATTCGAGGAATGCGCACAGCTGATCTCGTGGTGGTCGGGGCGGGCCTGGTGGGTCTGGCGACGGCGCGCGAGCACCTGCGACGCCGGCCCGGCTCGCGGGTGGTGGTGCTGGAGCAGGAGGCGGCGGTCGCCGCGCACCAGACCGGGCGCAACTCCGGCGTCGTCCACGGCGGCATCTACTACCAGCCGGGCTCGCTCAAGGCGCGGCTGTGCGTCGAGGGCGCCCGGCTGATGTACGACTACGCCGAGGAGCACGGCATCGCGCACGAGCGGTGCGGGAAGCTGATCGTCGCGCTCGGCGAGCACGAGCGGGGGCGCTTCGAGGAGCTCGAGCGCCGCGGCGTCGCGAACCGGGTGCCCGGGCTGCGGCGGGTCGAGGGGCTGGCGGCGATCCGCGAGATCGAGCCGGCCGCCACCGGCGTCGCGGCCCTGCACGCGCCGAACACGGGGATCATCGACTACGGCGCGGTCGCCCGCGCGGTGCACGCCGAGATCCTCGCGCTGGGGGCCGAGGTGCGCCTCGCGACGCCCGTCACCGGCCTGGAGCCGCACGGCGACGACGCCCTCGTGCGCACCCCCGCCGGGGAGGTGCTGGCCCGCCGGGTGGTGGCCTGCGCCGGACTGTGGTCCGACCGGCTGGCCCGGGCCTCGGGCGCCCCGGCCGACCCGCGCATCGTCCCCTTCCGCGGCGCCTACCTGGCCCTGCGCCCCGACGCCGCGCCGATCCGCGGCATGGTCTACCCGGTGCCCGACCCCGATCTGCCGTTCCTCGGCGTCCACGTCACCCGGCACGTCAGCGGACGCGTGCTGCTCGGGCCCACCGCGATGCTCGTCCAGGCCCGCGACGCCTACCGCCTCGGCACCTGGCGCACCCGCGACGCCGTCGAGAGCCTGGCCTGGCCGGGCACCTGGCAGGTGGCGCGCCGCTTCTGGCGCACCGGCGTGCACGAGCTGCGGATGGCCGCCGACCGGCGGGCCTTCGTCGCCGAGGCCGCGCGGTACGTCCCCGGCCTCACCGTCGACGACCTCGAGCCGGGTGTGTGGAGCGCCGGGGTGCGCGCCCAGGCGGTGGGCCGCGACGGCGCGCTCGTCGACGACTTCGTGCTCTCCCGCCGGGGTCCGGTGGTGCACGTGCGCAACGCGCCCTCGCCCGCGGCCACCTCGGCCTTCGCCCTCGCCTCCGAGCTGCTCGACCGCGTCGAGGGCCGCTGAGCCGTCCCCCGGATCAGGGCCCGGATCAGGGCCCGGATCAGGGCCCGGACCAGGCCCCGGATCAGGCCCCGACGAGCCTGTTGGCCGCCGCGTCATGTCAGCGTCGCGCAACCTTCATCGGACGACCCGTAGAAGTCACGTCAAGGCCGGCCGGCGGGCCCTCCGCGCTGGATAGTGTCGCCGCACATCTGCAGTTCCCAGCACAGGAGTGAGCATGGCCCAGGGCACCGTCAAGTGGTTCAACGCCGAGAAGGGTTTCGGCTTCATCGCGCAGGAGGGCGGCGGCGACGACGTCTTCGTGCACTTCTCCGCCATCCAGGGCACCGGTTACAAGTCGCTCGAGGAGAACCAGTCCGTCGAGTTCGACGTCATCCAGGGCCAGAAGGGCCCGCAGGCCGAGAACGTCCGCGGTCTCTGAGCCGCCCTCGCGGCCGCGGATCCCAGGGCGCCGGAGCCCCCTCCTCAGGGGTGGGCTCCGGCGTCCTCGCACGTCCGGGGCCGTGCCCGGAGGGTGCCGGATCATCGCTGGTCAGCGGCCGGATCGTCGGGTCGACGGGGGCCGGTGCGTCGGGGCCGGACCAGACCGCTGGGGCCAGTTCCGCGGGTTTTACCCAGATCCCGTTTGGCCTCGGGAAAGGTCGGGCAGTCTGGGAGGGATGAACCACACGGGCCTTGAAGGGGGAGCGGTGCACGACCAGTTCGACGTGACGCTCGAGGACGCCGACCTGCTCGGCGAGGTCGAGCTGACCACGAACCTGATCATCGCGGCCAGCGAGTCCGACGATCACCTGAGCCAGGGCGAGATCGACGCCATCCTCGGCGTGCTCCCCGGCGACGACTGACCGCTCCGCACCCCGCCTTCCGACGCATGCGACCCACCCGGGTCGTGTGCGTCGACGCGTTTCCGGGCTCGTGCGGGGTCCCGTCCGTCGGCGCTTGAACCAGTACCCCTAGGGGGTACCCTGTCGGTGTGAGCGAGCACCACCACGGCTACATCAGCCGCAAGGACGACTACCTCGCGCGCCTGCGTCGCATCGAGGGCCAGGCCCGCGGCCTCCAGCGGATGGTCGAGGAGGAGGCCTACTGCATCGACATCCTCACCCAGGCCTCCGCGCTGACGAAGGCCCTCCAGGCCGTCTCCCTCGGCCTGCTCGAGGACCACCTCGGCCACTGCGTCGTCGACGCCGCCCGCACCGGCGAGGAGGAGGGCGCGGCCAAGGTCGCCGAGGCCGTCGCCGCCATCACCCGCCTCGTCCGGTCCTGACGCCGGACCTCGCCCCACGCCCTGCATCCCACGCCCCCGTCTCTGAGCCACCACCCAGCACAGGAGCCCCCATGAGCACCCAGACCACCTGGACCGTCACCGGCATGACCTGCGCGCACTGCGTCGCCTCGGTCACCGAGGAGCTCTCCGAGGTGCCCGGCGTCGAGCAGGTCGACGTCACCCTCGAGACCGGCGCCGTCGTCGTCACCTCCGCCGAGCCGCTGGGCCGCGAGGCCGTCGAGGCCGCCGTCATCGAGGCCGGCTACGCGCTGGCCTGATCCGCGGCGCCACCGCGCAGCCTCCCGGAGGAGTCCATGACCACCGCCCCCAGCACGTCCACCACCGGGGCCGAGGCCGACCGCCACGCGGTCGAGCTCGCCATCAGCGGCATGACCTGCGCGTCGTGCGCGCACCGCGTCGAGCGACGCCTGGGCAAGATCGACGGGGTCGAGGCCAGCGTCAACTACGCCACGGAGCGGGCGCTGGTCACGGCGCCGGCCGCGGTCGACGTCGCCACGCTGGTCGCGGCCGTCGAGGCCGCCGGCTACGGCGCCGTCGCGCCCGACCCCGTCGAGGAGCAGGACGACGCCGACGCCGCGAGCCGCGCGCTGCTGCGCCGCCTCGTGGTCTCGGCGGTGCTCTCGGTGCCGGTGATCCTGGTGGCGATGGTGCCGGCCTGGCAGGTCGACTACTGGCAGTGGGCCTCGCTCGTGCTCGCCACCCCGGTGGTCGTGTGGGGCGCCTGGCCCTTCCACGCCGCCGCGGCCCGCAACCTGCGCCACGGCGCCACCACGATGGACACCCTGGTCTCCCTCGGCGTCCTGGCCGCCTTCACGTGGTCGGTCGTGGCCCTGCTCTTCGGGCACGCCGGGATGATCGGCATGACCCACGGCTTCTCCCTGACCCTGCAGCGCGACGACGGTCTCGGCGAGATCTACCTCGAGGCCGCCACCGGCGTCACGACGTTCCTGCTGGCGGGCCGCTGGCTCGAGCGCTCCGCGCGCCGCCGCGCCGGCTCGGCCCTGCGGGCGCTCGCCGCGCTCGGGGTGCGCGAGGTCGAGGTCGTCGCCGACGACGGCTCCACCGGCGTCATGCCGGCCGATCGGCTGCGCGTCGGCCAGCGGTTCGTGGTGCGGCCGGGCGACCGCGTCGCCACCGACGGCGTCGTCGAGACCGGCACCTCCGCGATCGACGCCTCCCTGCTCACCGGCGAGCCCGTGCCCGTCGAGGTGGGCCCCGGGGAGGCCGTCACCGGCGGCACCGTCAACGCCGGCGGACGCCTGCTCGTGCGGGCCACCCGCGTCGGCTCCGACACCGCGCTGGCCCACCTGGTGCGGCTGGTCGAGGAGGCCCAGACCCGCAAGGCGGCCGTCCAGCGCCTGGTCGACCGCATCGCCTCGATCTTCGTGCCGGTGGTCCTCGGGGTCGCCGCGCTCACCCTCGTCGGCTGGCTGCTCCTCGACGGCTCGCTCACCCTCGGGCTCAGCGCCGCCGTCGCGGTGCTCGTCGTGGCCTGTCCGTGCGCCCTCGGGCTCGCGACGCCGACGGCGCTGCTCGTCGGCACCGGACGCGGCGCGCAGCTCGGCGTCCTGCTGCGCGGGGCGCCCGCGCTCGAGCAGGCCCAGCGCGTCGACACCGTCGTGCTCGACAAGACCGGCACGCTCACCACCGGCGTCATGACCCTCCACGAGGTCGTGCCGGCCGTCGGCGTCGACCGCGCGCTGCTGCTCGCGCGCGCCGCCGCCGTCGAGGCCGCCTCCGAGCACCCCGTCGGCCGGGCGATCGTCGCCGCCGTCGCGGAGCCGGACGCGGTCGAGGACTTCGCCGCGCTCCCGGGTCGTGGCGTGCGCGGCCGGGTCGGCGACGTCGAGGTGCTCGCCGCCCGCGCCGCCGTGCTGCGCGAGGAGGGCCTCGCGCTCGGCGACGACGTCCTGGGCGCCGTCGAGGCCGCCGAGGCCGCCGGGCGGGTCGCCGTCGTCGTCGGCTGGGACGGCGCCGCCCGCGGCGTCCTCGCCGTCTCCGACGCCGTGCGCCCCACCTCCGCCGACGCCGTCGCCCGCCTGCGCGGGCTCGGCCTGCGGCCGGTGCTGCTCACCGGCGACCACGAGCGCGCCGCCCGCCGGGTCGCCGCCGAGGTCGGCATCGCCGAGGCCGACGTCGTCGCCGGAGTGCTGCCGGAGGGCAAGGTCGACGCCGTCCGCGCCCTGCAGGCCGAGGGGCATGCCGTCGCGATGGTCGGCGACGGCGTCAACGACGCCGCGGCGCTGGCCCAGGCCGACCTCGGCATCGCGATGGGCAGTGGCGCGGAGGTGGCCATCGAGGCCGCCGACGTCACCGTCGTGCGCGGCGACCTCCTGCTCGTCGTCGACGCCGTCCGGCTGGCCCGTCGCACCCTCGCGGTGATCCGCTCGAACCTCTTCTGGGCCTTCGCCTACAACGTCGCCGCGATCCCGCTCGCCGTCGCGGGCCTGCTCAGCCCGATGATCGCCGGCGGCGCGATGGCGCTCTCCTCGGTGCTGGTGGTCACCAACAGCCTGCGGCTGCGCCGGTTCCGCTCCGCCCTGTGAGGCGCTCCCGCTCCCGGCTGCCCGCTCAGTCCGCTCAGCCCACTCAGCCAACTCAGCCAACTCAGCCCACTCAGCCCATTCAGCAGGTGGCGAACAGCACCGGCCCGTCGGAGAGGTCGGAGAGCACGTAGGTGTCCGGCTTCGGGGTCAGCGCCATCGTGACGACGCTGCCGCGGGCCTCGACGCGACCGAGCCGGAAGCGGTCGGGGAAGGTGCCGCCCTGCCCGGGGGCGTCGCCGGAGGCCAGCCGGGCCCGGGTGCGGGCGTTGCTGCGGGCCTGCTCGTCCTTCTCGAACGACAGCCCCACGGTGAGGTCGCCGTCGCGCCGCAGCACCAGCGCGAAGCCGGTGAGCGGGCTGATCGGCCCGGCCTCGGCGATGAGCTCCTTGGCCTGCGCCTGGTCCTCCTCGTCGGCCTGGCCCATCGCCAGCTCCTCGCAGACGTAGGAGCCCGCGTAGACGGTGGCCGAGGCGGGCTCGGGGTCGCCGACCGCGGCCATGACGTCGTCGACGGTGGTGTCGTGGTCGTCGAGCTCGTCCAGCGCGGAGGCCAGGTAGGCCTTGGTGTCGCTGGCCAGCAGCAGGTGCCGGTCGTCGTCGAAGGCGAAGTGCTGGAGGATCGGCGTGGTGTCCTGGCCCTGCCGCTGGCCGACGGCCGCGAGCACCGACGGCCCGCCGACCCACACGCCGTCCTTCGACTCGCGGTAGCCGCGGTCCTGGAGGCGTCCGCGCAGGTCGCCGAGGTCGACGTCGTCGTCGAGGCGCAGCAGGTCGACCTGCCCCTGCGGCCCCTGGGCGAGCAGCTCCCAGCGCAGCGAGGCCGGCGACCAGCCGAACTGCTCGTTGAGCACCGGCACGGTGTCGACCAGCGCGGAGCGGGAGGTGAGGTCGCGCTCGTAGGCCCTCGAGAGGAAGTCCTGGACGTCCTCGGTGCTCGACTCCGGGCCGACCTTCGCGCGGGTCTCGGCCTTGGCGGCCGACCAGTCGGTCCAGGAGAACCGGACGGTCGTCGGCGGCGCGAGGCGCACGGCCTCCTGGAAGGCGGTGCGGTCCGGGCCGCCCCACCAGCCCACGGCGCGGGTGGCAAGGGCTCCCGCGACGAGCACGAGCACGACGACCGCGCTCACGGCGACGACGCCACGACGTCTAGCGATGCGCATCACAGCCGGTCTCTCCTCGACGGGTCCGACCCTGACGCGCGCGCCGGGGGTCTGTTTCACTAGCGCCATGGTCGCACGGGGTGAGGTCCTCGCCGCGGGAGCGGTGGTGCTCCGGCCCGGTCAGGTGCTGCTGGTCCACCGGCCCCGCTACGACGACTGGGCCTTTCCCAAGGGCAAGCTCGACCGCGGCGAGCACCGGGCCGCGGCCGCCGTGCGCGAGGTCGAGGAGGAGACCGGCCTGCGGGTGCGCCTGGGGCGTCCGCTGGCCCGCCAGCGCTACCTGGTCGGCGAGCGGCCCAAGAGCGTCGACTACTGGGTCGCGCGGGTGCGCGGCGACGACGACGTCAGCGCCTACCGCCCCAACGCCGAGATCGACGAGGTCGCCTGGGTCGACCGCGACAAGGCCGCGGACCTGCTCACCTACCCCCGCGACCGGCTCGTCCTCGCCGACGCCCTGCGTGCGCGCAAGCGCACCGAGACCGTCGTCGTCCTGCGCCACGCCTCGGCCCGCGCCCGCCGCACCTGGCGGGGCGAGGACGCCGTCCGGCCCCTGCTGGCCGCCGGCCGCCTGGAGGCAGCCCGCCTCGTGCCGCTGCTCGACGCGTTCGGCGTCGACGACGTGCTCACCTCGCCGAGCACGCGGTGCGTCGAGACCGTCGCCCCGCTCGTCGCCTCCCTCGGCCTCACCGCGCGGCCGGAGCCCGTGCTCGCCGAGGGCGCCGCGCCACCGCGCCAGGTCGCGGACGCCGTGCGCCGCGAGCTCGACGCGCTGCGCGGCACGCGCCGCACGCTGCTGGTGTGCAGCCACCGTCCCGTGCTGCCCGCGGTCGTCGACGCCCTGGGCCTGGCCGACCCCCGTCTGGAGCCGGGCGGCCTGCTGGTCGTGCACCTGCGCAAGGGTCGCGTGGTCGACGTCGAGGCCCACGGGCCGCGCCCCTGAGCGCCTCACCCACGGGACGCCCTCACGTCAACCCCTCGACGGGAACAGCCGGGCGAGTTCACGTGATGTACGTCAAGCGCCCGCATCCGCGTCGTCGAACGGGCATGTCGAGTTCACCGCTCGTTCACCGTCGACCCCGCAGTCGGACACCTCCGCTGCCTACCTTCCTCGACGTTCGATCCGAACAGACCCGCCCATGGGGTCCCCACGACCTGATCTCAGGAGAGACCACGTGATCCGCTCTTCCATCCGCCGCGGCCTCGTGCCCGGTGTCGCCGCGCTCGCCCTCGCCCTCTCGGCCTGCGGCGCCGGCAACGACACCTCCTCCGACTCCGGCGACTCCGGCAGCTCGCTGTCCGGCGACCTCGCCGGCGGTGGCGCGACCTCGCAGGAGAAGGCGCAGGGCGCCTGGCGCGCCGGCTTCCAGACGGCCAACGGCGACGTGAACGTCAACTACGACCCGGTCGGCTCCGGCACCGGTCGCGAGAACTTCATCAGCGGCGCCTTCGCGTTCGCGGGCACCGACTCCGCGATCAACGACGACGAGCAGGAGCTCACCAAGGCCAAGGACAACTGCGGCAGCGACGTCGTCCAGGTCCCGGCCTACGTCAGCCCGATCGCGATCGCCTTCAACCTCAAGGGCATCGACTCCCTGAACCTGAGCCCCGCCACGGTCACCGGCATCTTCGACGGCTCGATCACGAGCTGGGACGACGCCAAGATCAAGGCCGACAACCCGGACGTGACCCTCCCGTCCACCAAGATCGTCCCGGTCCACCGCTCGGACGACTCCGGCACCACCAAGAACTTCACCGAGTACCTCTCCGCCGCGGGCGGCTGGAAGCCGGAGTCCGACGACACCTGGCCCTCCACCATCAAGGGCGGCGAGGCCGCCGAGGGCACCTCGGGCGTCGTGGGCCTGGTCACCGACAACGAGGGCTACGTCGGCTACGCCGACAACTCCGCGGTCGACGGCCTCGGCGTGGCCTCCATCAAGGTCGGCGACGCCTACGTCGCCCCCAGCGAGGACGCCGCCGCCAAGGCGCTGTCGGTCTCGAAGCTGGCCAACACCGACTCCACCACGGACATGGCCTACGACATCGACCGCACCACCACCGAGGCCGACACCTACCCGCTGATCCTGGTGTCCTACCTCATCGCCTGCCAGAAGTACGACGGCGCCACGGCCGACCTGGTCAAGGGCTACCTGCAGTACGTCGTCTCCGACGAGGGCCAGAAGGCCGCCGAGAAGGAGGCCGGCTCCGCGCCGCTCGAGGCCTCGGTGGCCTCGAAGGCCCAGGAGATCGTGGGCACCATCTCCGCCAAGTGACCCCGACGGCCCCGGCCCGGTAGATTCCGGGCCGGGGCCCGTCCGTGTCCACCGATCGTCCCTCCAGGAGAGCTGTGAGCGCCACCCAGACCCCTCCGCAGGCCCAGCCGGGGCCCGAGACCAGTCTCGAGGCACCCCGCCGCCACGCGCTGGGCGACCGCGTGTTCCGCGGCGTCGCCATCGCGAGCGGCATCGTCATCATGGTGGCGCTGGCCGGCGTCTTCGTCTTCCTCTCCATCGAGGGCTATCCCGGCCTCGGACTGGACGCCGACCTCTACCAGCCGGCCACCACGTTCCTCGGCTACGTCTGGCCGCTGATCTACGGCACCATCCTGGCCGCGATCATCGCGCTGGTCTTCGCCGTGCCCTTCGCCATCGGGATCGCGCTGTTCATCAGCCACTACGCGCCGCGGCGGATCGCCGCGCCGGTGGCCTACCTCATCGACCTGCTCGCCGCGGTGCCGTCGGTCGTCTACGGCCTCTGGGGCGGCCGCGAGCTGGCCCGCCACGTCGGTGACGTCCAGGTGTGGCTGCACGACTGGTTCGGCTGGCTGCCGTTCTTCGCCGGCCCGCCGGCGGAGTCGGGTCGCACGATCCTCACCGCGGGCCTCGTGCTCGCCATCATGGTGCTGCCGATCACCACCGCCATCTGCCGCGAGGTGTTCGCCCGCACTCCGCGCCTGCACGAGGAGGCGGCGCTCGCGCTCGGAGCCACCCGCTGGGAGATGATCCGCTACGCGGTCTTCCCCTACGCCCGCTCCGGCATGATCTCCGGCGTCATGCTCGGACTGGGTCGTGCGCTCGGCGAGACGATGGCCGTCGCGATGGTGCTCTCCGCCTCGCCGATCGTCACGCTCAACCTGATCTCCGGCGACAACCCGGCCACGATCGCCTCGAACATCGCGGTGAACTACAAGGAGGCCACCCCCGACCGGCAGGCGCTGCTCATCGCCACCGGTCTGGTGCTCTTCGCCTTCACCTTCGCCGTCAACTTCCTCGCCCGCTACATCGCGGGCCGCAGCGAGCGGAGGCTCAACCGATGAGCGTCATGGAGCGGACCCCCCGCGCGTCCGCGCTGCTGTCCGAGGCCCGGCTGCCCTCCTGGGCGCCCGTCCTCGTCGCGGTCGGCGCTGCGGGCATCGGCGCCCTGGTGTGGCTCTTCGGGATGTCGCTCGCGCTGGGCGTCTTCCTCGCCGTCGTCGTGTTCCTCGTCGCGCTGCCGGCCTGGTCGGCCGCCGTCGAGAGCCGCCGCGCCGCGGCCGATCGCCTGGCCACCAGCCTCATCTGGACCGCCTTCGCGGTCGCGATGGTGCCGCTGGCGTGGCTGATCTACACCGTCCTGAGCGAGGGCGCCTCGACGGTCAACATGAAGTTCCTGACCTACCAGATGCGCAACGTCATCGGCGACCAGCAGGGCGGTCTCTACCACGCCCTCATCGGCACGCTGCTGGTCACCGGCATGGCGGTGCTGATCTCGGTGCCGATCGGCATCTTCGCCGCGATCTACCTCGTCGAGTACGGCAAGGGCACCCGCATGGCGCGCGTGCTGACCTTCCTCGTCGACGTCATGACCGGCATCCCCTCCATCGTCGCCGGCCTCTTCGCGCTCTCGCTGTTCGTGCTGATCTTCGGCCCCGCCATCCGCTTCGGCTTCGGCGGCTCGGTGGCGCTCTCGCTGCTGATGATCCCCACCGTCGTGCGCTCCACCGAGGAGATGCTGCGGCTGGTGCCCGACGAGCTGCGGGAGGCGTCCTTCGCCCTCGGGGTGCCGAAGTGGCGCACCATCGCCAAGGTCGTGCTCCCCACTGCGCTAGGCGGCATCGTCACCGGCGTCGTGCTGGCCATCTCGCGCATCATCGGCGAGACCGCGCCCCTGCTGGTCGTGGCCGGTGCCACCGACAGCGTCAACACCAACCTCTTCGACGGCCGGATGACCACCCTCCCGGTGTTCATCTACCAGCAGTACACGCTCGCCACGCCCAAGGGCCTCAGCTACGCCTGGGGCGGCGCGCTCGTGCTGATCGCCATCGTCATGATCCTCAACATCATCGCCCGCATCATCGGCAAGGTCTTCGCCCCGAAGACCGGACGCTGACCCATCCAGGAGCACCCACCATGGCCAAGAGCATCGACGTCTCCGACCTCGACATCTACTACGGCGACTTCCTGGCGGTGCAGGGCGTCACGATGACGGTCCGCGCCAAGTCGGTCACCGCGTTCATCGGCCCCTCGGGCTGCGGCAAGTCGACCTTCCTGCGCTCGCTCAACCGCATGCACGAGGTCATCCCGGGCGCGCGCGTCGAGGGCAAGGTCGTCGTCGACGGCCAGTCGCTCTACGACCCCGCCGTCGACCCGGTGGCCGTGCGCCGCCAGATCGGCATGGTCTTCCAGCGGCCCAATCCGTTCCCGACGATGTCGATCTACGAGAACGTCCTGGCCGGCAACCGCCTCAACGCCAAGAAGCTGAAGAAGGCCGAGGCCGACGACATCGTCGAGCGCTCCCTCAAGGGCGCCAACCTGTGGAACGAGGTCAAGGACCGCCTCGGCAAGCCCGGCATGGGCCTCTCCGGCGGCCAGCAGCAGCGTCTGTGCATCGCCCGCGCGATCGCCGTCGAGCCGCAGGTGCTGCTGATGGACGAGCCCTGCTCGGCGCTCGACCCCATCTCGACGTCGGCCATCGAGGACCTCATCCACGAGCTGAAGTCCGAGTACACGATCGTGATCGTCACCCACAACATGCAGCAGGCCGCGCGCGTGTCCGACGAGACCGGCTTCTTCAACCTCAAGGCGGCCGGTCAGCCCGGCCACCTGGTGGAGTTCAACCCCACCAAGAAGATGTTCACCAACCCCGACAACGAGGCCACCGAGGCCTACATCTCGGGTCGCTTCGGCTGAGCCGACGCCTCCCCGCAGCACCACCACCACCGGCCGTCGGGACCTCCCGGCGGCCGGGTTAGGTTGTGGCCATGTCGTTGCTCCGCCAGCCGCTCCTCATGCTCGCGCGCAGCTCTCGGGTCCGGTCGCTGGTCACGACGATGCCCGTCAGCGCGTCGATCGTCGCCTCCTACGTCCCCGGCGAGAGCGTCGCCGCCGCCGTCTCGGCCACCCGTCGTCTCCAGGACGACGGCCTGGTCGTCACCCTCGACCACCTCGGCGAGGACACCCTCGAGCCCGCGCAGGCCGAGGCCACCGTCGAGGCCTACCTCGCGCTGCTCGCCGCGCTCGGCCGCGAGGGCCTGGCCCACGGCGCCGAGGTGTCGGTGAAGCTCAGCGCGGTCGGCCAGCTGCTGCCGGGCGACGGCGAGGGCGTCGCCCTGGAGAACGCCCGCCGCATCTGCCGCGCGGCACGCCAGGTCGGCACCACGGTGACCCTCGACATGGAGGACCACACCACCACCGACTCCACCCTGGCGATCCTGCGCGAGCTGCGCCGCGACCATCCCGAGACCGGCGCGGTCCTCCAGGCCTATCTCCACCGCACCGAGGACGACTGCCGCCAGCTGGCCTACGAGGGCTCGCGGGTGCGGCTGTGCAAGGGCGCCTACGCCGAGCCGGACACCGTCGCCTTCGTCGACCGGCTCGACGTCGACCGCAGCTACGTGCGGTGCCTCAAGGTGCTGATGAGCGGCGAGGGCTACCCGATGGTCGCCACCCACGACCCGCGCATGATCGAGATCGCCCGCTCGCTGGCCGGCCGGTACGACCGCGCGCCGGGCACCTACGAGATCCAGATGCTCTACGGCATCCGCCCCGAGGAGCAGCGACGTCTCGCCGGCCTCGGCGAGCGGGTGCGCGTCTACGTGCCCTACGGCCAGGAGTGGTACGGCTACCTCATGCGTCGGCTCGCCGAGCGCCCGCAGAACCTGTCATTCTTCGCCAAGTCCCTGATCTCGAAGAAGTAGGGAGCGGCGATGACCGCCAGCCAGACCGCCATCCTCGGCGCCGGGGTGATGGGCGAGACCCTCCTCTCGGGCCTCGTCCGCGCCGGACGTCGCGTCGACCACCTGCTCGTGGGGGAGAAGCGCGCCGAGCGGGCCCGCGAGCTCGAGGAGCGCTACGGCGTCTCGGTCGTCGACAACCGCACCGCCGCCGAGCGCGCCGACACCGTCGCGCTCGTCGTCAAGCCGCAGGACATGGGCGACCTCCTGGTCGAGATCGCCCCCGCGCTGCGCGCCGGCCAGCTGCTGGTCTCGCTCGCCGCCGGCATCACCACCGCCTTCATCGAGGAGCGGGTGCCGGCGGGCGTCGCCGTCGTGCGCGTCATGCCCAACACCCCCGCGCTCGTCGACGAGGGCATGGCCGCGCTCTCGCCGGGCTCCTCGGTCAGCGAGGCGCAACTCGCCGAGGCCGAGTCGCTGCTCAGCAGCGTCGGTCGCGTCGTGCGCATCCCCGAGCGCCAGCAGGATGCCGTCACCGCGATCTCCGGCTCCGGCCCGGCCTACCTCTTCTACGTCGTGGAGTCGATGATCGAGGCCGGGGTGCACCTCGGCCTGCCGCGCACGACCGCCAGCGACCTCGTCATCCAGACCCTCGTCGGCTCGGCGAAGATGCTCCGCGAGACCGGCACCCACCCCACCGTGCTGCGCGAGCAGGTCACCAGCCCGGCCGGCACCACCGCCGCCGCGCTGCGCGAGCTGGAGGTGCACGGCGTCCGCGCCGCGTTCCTCGCCGCCCTCGAGGCCGCCCGCGACCGCTCCCGCGAGCTGGCCGCCGGCACCTGACGTCGGCTCCGGGCCTCGACGACGGCGTCGGCGACGGCCCGCGCGAGGGCGCCACCGGACCCACGGCTGCGAGCAGGGCGCCGACGCGCCGCCCGCGGGCGGCTCGTGGATGGATGCGCGACTCGTACGGCGGCCGCCTCAGGCGGCCCGCCACCGGGCACGCAGGCGCACGACGATCACGACGGCGATCACGACGGCGATCACGTCGGCGATCACGTCGGCGATCACGTCGGCGATCACGACGGCGAGGCCCGGCAGGCCGCGGCGCGCGCCAGTGGAGATGCGCTCTTGAGTCACGAATCCCCGGAAATCAAGAAGACACGCCGAGATCGGGGAGGTTTCTTCCGTCAACCCTTCCCCACCAGTCACATCAGGCCCTATTCTCACGAGCACGCGGCCGCTGCCGCGCCGGTGGGGAAGCCGGCGCACGAGCCGCCCAGAAAGTCGGTGCCCCCATGGTGACCCCTCCCTCGAATCTCGGTGACGGCCAGTTCCTGACCATCGCCGAGGTGGCCGCACGCGTCCGCGTCTCCAAGATGACCGTCTACCGCCTCGTGCACAACGGCGAGCTCCCGGCGGTCCGCGTCGGCCGCTCGTTCCGCGTGCTGGAGAAGGACGTCGACGAGTACATCCGCAAGAGCTTCTACGACGCCGGCTGACGCGCGTCAGCGCGCCGGCACAGCACCGCGGACGCCCCCGACGACCTCACGCAGGTCGCGGGGGCGTCCGTCGTGCACGGCCCGATTCTCGCCTCTCCGCGCGGCCGGATAGGCTGTGCCGGTCCGCCGACCCGCACATGCGGGTCCTCGAGCGCGGCTGAGGCTGTGAAAGGCATATCGTGGGTTCTGTCATCAAGAAGCGCCGCAAGCGCATGGCGAAGAAGAAGCACCGCAAGCTGCTGAAGAAGACGCGCGTTCAGCGTCGCAAGCTCGGCAAGTAAGCCGCGCCGGCGGTTCGCCACTCCTCGTCCTCGAGCGGAGCGCGCATGGGCAGGGTCGTCCTCGTCACCGGAGTCTCCCGTGACCTCGGCCGCACGTTCGCGCGCTCGCTCGCCGGCGATCCCGACGTCTCGCGCGTCATCGGCGTCGACGTCGTCCCCCCGCGGGGCGACCTCGGCGACGTCTCCTTCGTGCGTGCGGACATCCGCACGCCCGTCATCGCGAAGATCATCGCGAAGGAGGACGTCGACACCGTCGTCCACATGAGCGTCATCGCGACGCCCGGTGCCTCCGGCAACCGCAACGCGATGAAGGAGCTCAACGTCATCGGGACGATGCAGCTCCTCGCGGCCTGCCAGCGCGCCGAGAGCGTGCAGCACCTGGTGGTGAAGTCGACCACCACGGTCTACGGCGCGAGCAACCGCGACCCCGCCATGTTCACCGAGGACATGGAGCCGCGGCGCGCCCCGCGCAGCGGGTACGCCAAGGACGTCGCCGAGATCGAGGGCTACGTGCGCGGCTTCGGCCGCCGCCGACCCGACGTCCGGGTCACCACGCTGCGCTGCGCCAACGTCATCGGTCCCAGCGTGGTCAGCCCGATGACGTCGTACTTCCGGCTGCCCGTCGTGCCGACCGTGCTCGGCTACGACGCCCGGATGCAGTTCCTCCACGAGCGCGACCTCTACGGCGTGCTGCGCCACGCGGTGGCCCACGACGTCCGGGGCACCTTCAACGTCGCCGGTGACGGCATCCTCATGCTCTCCCAGGCGGTCCGGCGCCTCCAGCGGCCCGCGCTGCCGCTGCCCGGCCTGGCCGTGGGGCGGCTCGGCACGGTGCTGAAGTCCGCCCGCGTGGCCGACTTCAGCCCCGAGCAGCTGGCCTTCCTCACCTACGGACGCGGCGTCGACACCACCCGCATGCGCACCGTGCTCGGCTACGAGCCGCGCTTCGACACCGCCGCGGCCTTCGCCGACTTCGCCAGCCTGCTGCCGCCCACCGGTGGTCGCACCGAGCGGGTCCTCGCCGCCGTCGCCGAGGCCCTGCCCCCGCCCGACCACGAGCCGATCGCCGCCGCGCCGGCCCGGCTCGCCTCGACGTCCACGGAGGCCCGCCATGGGTGACGCCGAGATCATCCCGATCGGCACCCGCGGCCGCCCCGGTCGCGGCACCGGCAAGGCGCCGTCCTCGGCGGCGCGGAGCCTGGCCCCCGGCGCCAAGCGCGCCAAGGCCGCTCCCGCGTCGGCGGCCGAGCCGGCGCAGACCGAGCAGGCCGAGCACCGTGAGCAGGCCGGGCAGTCCGAGGTCGCGCCGCTCATCGGCGCCGTCCCGACGCCCGTCGAGGACGTCTCGGGGTCCGTTGCCGACGATGCCGCCCGTCCCGCGGACGCCCCGGCCGGCGGCGCGCCCGTCGCCGCCCCCCGCGATGCCGCCCGCACCGAGGAGCGTCACCCGCACGCCCACATCCCCGCCGGCGACCTCCTCGGCGCCTTCCAGGTCGCCGCGCGCGAGCTGTTCGGCGAGGAGTGGGAGGTCCAGCTTGCCCGCTTCCTCGCCTTCCTGCGCCGGCGCGTCACCGGTGAGTACGTCGTCGACGAGTACGGCTTCGACGCCGAGATCACCCAGCGCTTCTTCATGGCCGCGCTGCGCCCGATCGCGCAGAAGTGGTTCCGCATCGAGGTGCGCGGCATCGAGAACATCCCCACCGACGGCGGCGCCCTGGTGGTGTCCAACCACTCCGGCACGGTGCCCGTCGACGGCCTGATGACCATGGTCTCGATCCACGACCAGACCGGCCGCTTCCTGCGGCCTCTCGGCGCCGACCTCGTCTTCCGGATGCCGGTGGTCAGCACCCTGGCCCGCAAGGGCGGCGCGACGCTGGCCTGCTCGGAGGACGCCGAGCGGATGCTCCTGGGCGGCGAGCTCGTCGGGGTGTGGCCCGAGGGCTTCAAGGGCATCGGCAAGCCCTACTCCCAGCGCTACAAGCTGCAGCGCTTCGGCCGGGGCGGCTTCGTCGCCGCCGCACTGCGCACGGGCGTCCCGATCGTGCCGCTCAGCGTCGTCGGGGCCGAGGAGATCTACCCGCTCGTCGGCAACATCCCCTCCCTGGCCCGGCTGCTCGGGGTGCCCTACATCCCCATCACGCCGACGTTCCCGCTGCTGGGCCCGCTCGGCCTCGTGCCGCTGCCCTCGAAGTGGCTCATGGAGTTCGGCGAGCCGATCCGCACCGACGAGTACGACGCCGGCGCGGCCGACGACCCCATGCTCGTCTTCAACGTCACCGACCAGGTGCGCGAGACGATCCAGCAGACCCTCTACTCGCTGCTCATGCAGCGCGAGTCCGTCTTCCGCTGACCTCCGGACGCCTCCCGCAGGGTCCGGCTGGACCCGGGGGGCTACTTCGTGGTCTTGGGCGGGACGCCGCCGAGGACGCCGTCCCCGTCGGGGTCGAGCAGGCTGCCGAGGCCGTCGACGACGCCCTGCAGCACGTCGGACGGCGACGCCGAGGGCTTGGTCGGCGAGGAGGTCGGCGAGCCCAGGACGCCGGGCAGGTCGACCAGCGGGCCGCCGCCCGTGCCGGTGGAGCCGGTGCTCGGGGCGTCCGAGGGCAGCGTGACGCTGGGCAGGGACGGGGTGCTGCCCGGGGTGGCGGTGCCGCGGCCGGGCTTCTGCCTCACCGGGGTGACCGACGCGGAGTCGGGCAACCGGGTGGTGCCGCGGAGGATCTTGTCGATGTCGGCCGAGCTGCGCGCCAGCCAGGTCGGGAAGCGGTCGATGCTCGAGGGCTGGCACGACGGGCAGGCCTGGGTGGCCTGGGCGTCGATGCTGGTGAGCAGGGTGCCCGCGGCGACCAGCGCCTCGCGGGCGTCGGCCGGGATGGAGCCCGCGAGGCGGTCGAGCTGGTGCAGGCTCGTGGCGACGAACTCGCGCAGCGCCGAGATCGACGCCTCGTCCTGGTGGGCGGTGTAGTCGGCCAGCAGGAGGTCGGTGGCCTGGCCGGACTGGTCGGCGAAGTCCTCGAGCGTCGAGCGGATCTGCCCGGCGTGACCGCCCTCGGCGGCCAGGGCGCGGGTCTCGTCGAGGCGGCTCGTGGCGTTCTCGAGGAGGGTGGTGCCCTTGGCGTCGTCGCCGCGGGCCACGCTGGTGTGGGCGTCCTCGATGACCCGCTTGATCGGGTAGAGGACGTCGCCGGGCAGCGCGCTCTGCGCGGCCATGGCCATCGAGGTGGTGCCGCCGACGAGGGCCAGGCCGCCGAGGGCGGCGGCGAGACGACGGTCGCGGGCGGAGCGGCGCGGGGAGACGGTGAGGCGCTCGGAGAGCGCGGCGTCGGCGGCCGCGGGCTGGGCGACCAGCTCGGTGGCGGCCGCGGCGAGCAGGCGCTCGCGCAGGGAGGTGACGAACTCGGGGCGGGCCTCGACCGGCGCGACGGAGCGCAGGGCGCCCACGAGCTCGAGGAGGTCGGCGTCGCGCGCCGAGGACGCCTCGGCGCCCTCCAGCTGGGACTGGAAGGCCTCGGCTCGGCGCTGGGCCGGGAAGACCGGGCTCATCGCTGCGCCCTCCTCTGGTCGGTCGGCATCGGTGCCGACGCGTGCTCGTACACCGTGCTGAACGAGCGATCGGTGCCGAAGGTTACGGGCGGGAAGGGGCGGCTCATTCGCGCATCCCCTCGGGCATCAGCTTGGCGAGGTTGCGCACCCCGCGCAGCTGGAGCTGCTTGACCGCGCCGTCCGAGCGCCCGAGCACGGCGGCGGTCTCGGCGATGCTCATGCCCTGGAGGAAGCGCATGACCAGGCAGTCGCGCTGCTCCTCGGGCAGGCGGGTGAGCGCCTCGAGCAGGATCTCGTTGGTGATGCCGGCGAGCACGGCGGCCTCGGGGCTCTCCGTGGCGTCGTCGTGCTGGCCCATGTCCTCGGTGGTCATCTCGAGGCGGGTGCGGCCGGCCTTGAAGTGGTCGGTGGCCAGGTTGCGGGCGATGGTCATCAGCCAGGCGCCGAAGTCCTTGCCCTGCCAGCGGAAGCCCTGCATCGAGCGCAGCGCCCGGAAGAACGTCTCCGAGGTGAGGTCCTCGGCCAGCACCGCGGAGCGGGTGCGGTAGAAGAGGAAGCGGTAGACCGAGCCCTGGTAGTGGTCGTAGAGCAGGCCGAAGGCGTCGGCGTCACCGCTGCGGGCGAGCTCGACGAGCGCGATCAGCCGGGTGCGGTCCTCCTCGGAGACCTCCGAGGACGTGGCGTGCTCGGCGTCGCCGAAGCCGTCGGGACCCTCGGACGGGCCGGGCCCGCCGGCGAGCCCGTGGTCGGCGCTCGCGTCGTGGGCCACCTCGGTGAGCAGCCAGCCGGCGGCTCCCGCGGGGGCCAGCGCGGGGTACAGCGCGGGGGAGAGGGCGGAGGCGATCGCCTCGGCGACCGCGAGCCGGAGCGCGTCGAGACCGCGGACGACGTCGTCGCGAGCGTGCATGCTGCGGTCACCCCTCCCCGGTCGACCTGGCCTCTCCCGCTCCCGATGGTACGCACGCCGGGCCTCGGTGTACCACGGAACGGGGAGAATCGGACCGGCCGGGTGGTCGCTCGCGCTCAGGAGCGGCGGCGCAGGCGCACGCCGGCCGCCACGGCGCCGCTGAGCGCGCCCGCGACGGTGCCCGCGACGAGGCCGGCGCGGGCCGCCTTGCGTCCGCTGCGGTAGTCGCGGATGCGCCACCCCTGCTCGCGGGCGTGGGCGCGCAGGCGGTGGTCGGGGTTGACCGCGCACGGGTCGCCGACCAGACCGAGCATCGGGAGGTCGTTGGAGGAGTCGGAGTAGGCCGAGCAGCGGGCGAGGTCGAGGCCCTCCCGGGCGGCCAGCGCCTTGACGGCCTCGGCCTTGGCCGGCCCGTGGAGCATGTCGCCGACGAGGCGACCGGTGTAGACGCCGTCGACGTGCTCGGCGACGGTGCCCATCGCGCCGGTGAGGCCCAGACGGCGGGCGATGACGTGGGCGACCTCGATCGGGGCGGCGGTGACCAGCCAGACCCGCTGGCCCTGGTCGAGGTGGAGCTGCGCGAGCGCCCGGGTGCCCGGCCAGATGCGGTGGGCCATGCCCTCGTCGAAGATCTCCTCGACGATCTCCTGCAGCTCGGTGACGGTGTGCCCGGCGATGAAGGCCAGGGCGGAGTTGCGGGCGTCGGCGACGTGCTCGGGGTCCTCGACGCCGGCGAGGCGGAAGTAGGCCTGCTTCCAGGCCGCGCCGAGGATCTCGCGGGTGGTGAAGAACTGACGCCGGTGCAGCCCGCGGGCGACGTGGAAGATGCTGGCGCCCTGCATGACGGTGTTGTCGACGTCGAAGAAGGCCGCGGCGGTGGGGTCGGCCGGGGTGTCCAGGGAGGCCTCGACCTCGGCTGCGGCGGCCGCCGCCTCGCCGGCCAGGCGGGAGCGCTGCTGCAGGTCGGGCAGCCGTCGGCGCTCGACGCGCTCGGCACGCTCGGGCCGCTCGGGCCGCTCGTCCGCGGGGACCTGGTCCGCTGGGATCACGGCCACCACCCTAGTGGTGCGCGGAGGGGTGCGGGCGCTGGGCCGAGGGATCTCGACAGGCTCGATCACCGGGCTCGGCCGAGGATCTCGCCGGGCTCGATCACCGAGCCGGCGCGGACGTGGAAGGATTCCGTCATGGCGCACTCGACCCCGCACTCGACTCCGCCCCCGCCCCCGGCCGCCGACGCGCCCACGAACGTCGCCGATCTGGCGGCGCTGGCCGCCGCGGCCGCGCCGGACGACGTCGCGCTCACGGTGGTGCCGGCGCACGGCGAGGGCCGCGACGTCACCTGGGCCGCGCTCGAGGACGAGGTCGGCCGGGTCGCCACCGGGCTGGGCGCCGCCGGCGTCGTGGCCGGCTACCGTGTGCTGCTGTGCCTGGGCAACCGCCCCGAGCAGGTCGCGGCCTACCTCGGCGTGCTGCGGGCGCAGGCGATCGCGGTGCCGACGAACCCGCGCGGCACCGCCACCGAGGTCGCCCGCGTGCTCGCCGACAGCGCGCCCCGCCTGGCGATCGTCGAGGCGGCCACCGCGCCGCTGGTGCGGGCCGCCGTCGAGGAGCTCCTCGCCGACTTCCCCGACGCCGTCGCGCCGCGCCTGGTGGTCGTCGACGACGACGCCCTGGCCGGGGGACTGCTGCCGGCCGAGCGCTCGTGGTCGCAGCTGCGCGCCGACCGTGCCCGCGTCGTCCCGGCGGTCCAGGACCCCGAGCGTCCCGCCGCGCTGCTCTACACCAGCGGCACCACCGGACGTCCGCGCGGCGCGATGCTCAGCCACCGCGCGCTCCTGGCCAACGTCGCCCAGCTCGGCGACACCGATCCGCCGCTGATCGGCGCCGACGACGTCGTGCTCGGCGTGCTGCCGCTCTTCCACGTCTACGGCCTCAACGTCGTGCTCGGCACCGCCCTGCGCCAGCGCGCCCGGCTGGTGCTCGTCGAGCGCTTCGAGCCCGACACCGTGCTCGACGTCGTCACCGGCCACGGCTGCACGGTGCTGCCGCTGGCCCCGCCGGTCTTCGCGCAGTGGCGCGAGGTCGAGGGGCTGCGCGAGCGGCTCGCGGGCGTGCGCCTGGTGCTCTCCGGCTCCGCGCCGCTCTCGGCCGCGGTCACCGAGGAGTTCGCCGAGCGCACCGGCGTCGGCATCCATCAGGGCTACGGCCTCACCGAGGCGGCGCCGGTGGTCACCAGCACCCTGCTCAGCGATCGCCTCCAGCCCGGCTCGGTGGGCTCCGCGCTGCCGGGCATCGAGCTGCGCCTGGTCGACGAGACCGGCCAGGTGCTCACCGACCCCTCCGAGGCCGGCGAGGTCGGCGTCCGCGGCGCGAACCTCTTCTCCGGCTACTGGCCCGACGGCGCCGACGGCCCGGACGCCGAGGGCTGGTGGGGCACCGGCGACGTCGGCTACCTCGACCCCTCCGGCGACCTCTTCCTCGTCGACCGCCTCGGCGAGCTGATCATCGTCTCCGGCTTCAACGTCTATCCCGCCGAGGTCGAGGACGTCGTCCGCGAGGTGCCGGGCGTCGCGGAGGTCGCGGTGATCGGCGTGCCCGACGAGCAGACCGGTGAGACGGTCGTCGCCTACGTGCGCGGCCTGGCCGGGCACGGCTCCTACGAGCTCGAGGCCGCGGTGCACGCGCGCTGCGCGGTGCGGCTGGCGCGGTTCAAGCGGCCCACCCGGGTCGAGGTCGTCGACGCCCTCCCGCTCACGGTCACCGGCAAGGTGCAGCGTGGGCGCCTGCGCGCCTACGAGCGCCGCCGGTCCACGGGGCTGCTCGAGTGAGCGACACGACGCCGGCCCGGATCACCCTCTACTCCCGTCCCGGCTGCCATCTCTGCGACGACGCCCGCGCGATCGTCGAGGCCGTCTGCGCCGAGCTGGGGGAGTCCTTCGTCGAGGTGAGCATCGACGACGACCCGGCCCTGCAGGAGCGCTTCGGCCACGAGATCCCGGTCACCTTCGTCGACGGGCGCCAGCACGACTTCTGGCGCGTCGACCCCGTGCGCCTGCGGCGCGCGCTCGGCGCCTCCTGACGACGACCGCCCTCCGAGGCGCCCCCGCCCGCACGAGCACCTGAGGGGTGTGCTAGTCAAGTCGGCGAGACCCTCCTCGCGCGTTTTGTTCTCGCGTTCACAAACTCCTACAGTGGCTGACGCCGACGGCGATCCCGGTCTCCTCCGAACCGCGCCGGATCGGCTGGGTATGGAGAAGATGCAGTGACCGCACGGACTTCCGCCGAGACCGCCCGGGACATCCCCGAGGCCACGGTCGCGCGACTCCCCGTGTACCTGCGAGCCCTCACCGCCCTCTCCGAGGCGGGCACCGCCACGTGCTCGAGCGAGGAGCTGGCCACCGCGGCCGGCGTCAACAGCGCCAAGCTGCGCAAGGACCTCTCCTACCTCGGCAGCTACGGCACCCGCGGCGTCGGCTACGACGTCGAGTACCTCCGCTACCAGATCGCCCGCGAGATCGGCGTCGAGCAGGACTGGCCGGTCGTCATCGTCGGCATCGGCAACCTCGGCCACGCGCTCGCCAACTTCTCCGGCTTCCGCAGCCGCGGCTTCCGGGTCGTCGCGCTCCTCGACGCCGACCCGCGCCTGCGCGACACCCGCATCGCCGGGCTGGCCGTGCGGCCCTTCGACGAGCTCGCCGACCTCGCCCGCGAGCACGCCGTCGCGATCGGCGTCATCGCCACCCCCGCCCACGCCGCCCAGGACGTCGCCGACGTCATGGTGGCCGCGGGCATCCGCAGCATCCTCAACTTCGCGCCCACCGTCCTGGTGGTGCCCGACGACGTCGACGTGCGCAAGGTCGACCTCTCCATCGAGCTGCAGATCCTCGCCTACCACGAGTCGCGCAAGGCGCTCGGCGGCGAGGCCGCAGCACCGCCCGAGCCGGAGGTCGACGCCGACCCCGAGGAGGTCACCGCGTGAGCGTCCTGGTCGTGGGCATCTCCCACAACTCCGCACCCGTCAGCCTGCTGGAGCGCGTGGCGCTCGACGCCGACGGCGTGCAGAAGATGATCCACGACGTCGCGGCCAGCGCCCACGTCGTCGAGGCCACGGTCATCGCCACCTGCAACCGCATCGAGCTCTACGCCGAGGTCGACCGCTTCCATGGCAGCGTCGAGGAGCTCTCGCGGCTGCTCGTCGACAAGGCCGGCGAGTCCACCGAGGCGATGCTGCCCCACCTCTACGTCCACTACGACGACGGCGCCGTCGGCCACCTGTTCCGCGTCGCCTCTGGCCTGGACTCCATGGCGCTCGGCGAGGGCCAGATCCTCGGCCAGGCGCGCGAGGCGCTGCGGCTGGGCCAGGAGCTCGGCACCGTCGGCCCCGCCCTCAACGTGCTCTTCCAGCAGGCGCTGCGCGTCGGCAAGCGCTCCCACGCCGAGACCGGCATCGACCGCGCGGCGCCCTCGCTGGTCACCGCCGCGCTCGAGCGGGCCGGCAGCGTCGAGGGCCGCCGGGTCGTCGTGCTCGGCGCCGGCGCGATGGCCGGGCTCGCGGTCGCCACCGTCAGCCGCCTCGGCGCGGCCGAGGTCGCCGTCCTCAACCGCACGCCCGAGCGCGCCCAGCGCCTGGCCCGCGAGTACGCCGCCCGCCCGGCGCCGCTCAGCGCCCTGGCCGACGAGATCGCCGAGGCCGACCTCCTCATCTCCTGCACCGGCTCCACCGGCGCCGTCGTCTCGGTCGAGGAGGTGGCCGAGGGCCTGACCCCCGGCCGGTCGCTGGCCGTCGTCGACCTCGCCCTGCCGCGGGACGTCGACCCCGGCGTCGCCGACCTCCCGGGCGTGACGCTCGTGGGCCTGGCCGAGCTCGCCACCGACGTCCAGGGCTCCGAGGCGGCCGCCGAGGTCGAGGCCGTCCGCGAGATCGTCACCCAGGAGGTCGCGGCGTTCCTCGCCGCGCGCCGCCAGGCCAGCGTCACCCCCACCGTCGTGGCCCTGCGCTCGATGGCCACCTCCGTCGTCGACGCCGAGATGGCCCGCCTCGACAACCGCCTGCCCGGCCTCGACGAGCGGGCCCGCGCCGAGGTGCTGCAGACCGTGCGCCGCGTCGCCGACAAGCTCCTGCACGAGCCCACCGTCCGGGTGCGCGAGCTGGCCAACGAGTCCGGGGCGGTCTCCTACGCCGCCGCCCTGGCCGAGCTCTTCGCCCTCGACCCCGAGGCCGTCACCGCCGTCACCCGTCCCGGGGGCGCCGGATGAGCGCCCCGGTCCGCCCCGCGATCCGGCTCGGCACCCGCCGCTCCGCGCTGGCCACCACCCAGTCCGGCCACGTCGCGACGATGATCCGCGAGCGTCTGGGCCGCGAGGTCGAGCTCGTCGAGATCACCACCGACGGCGACCGCTCCCAGGCCTCGGGCGCCTCCCTGGTCGGCTCGGCGAGCACCGGGGTGTTCGTCACCGCCCTGCGCGACGCCCTGCTCGCCGGCGAGGTCGACGTCGCCGTGCACTCCCTCAAGGACCTCCCCACCTACCCCTGCCCGGGCATCGCGCTGGCCGCGATCCCCGGCCGCGAGGACTGCCGCGACGTCGTCGTGGCCCGCGACGGCCTGACCCTCGGCGAGCTGCCCGTCGGCTCCCGGGTCGGCACCGGCTCCCCGCGGCGTGCCGCGCAGCTGCACGCGCTCGGCCTCGGCGTCGAGGTCGTGCCGGTGCGCGGCAACGTCGACACCCGCATCCGCAAGGTCCACGACGGCGAGCTCGACGCCGTCGTCCTGGCCCGTGCCGGCCTGGCCCGCCTGGAGCGGGTCGAGGAGGCCACCGAGGTGCTCGACCCGCTGCAGATGCTCCCGGCCCCCGGCCAGGGAGCGCTCGCGATCGAGTGCCGCGACGACGACCCCCTGGCCGCCGACCTGGCCGGTCTCGACGACCCCTTCGCCCGGGCCGCCGTGACCGCCGAGCGTGCGGTGCTCTCGACCCTGGAGGGCGGCTGCTCGGCCCCCATCGGCGCGCTCGCCGAGGTCGTCGAGGGCGAGGACGGGGACGAGCTCTGGGTGCGGGCCATCGTGCTCTCACCCGACGGAGGCCTCTCGGTGCGGATGTCCGCCACCGGGGACCTCGCCGACGCCACGGGCGTCGGAACCCGGTTGGCGAGCCAGATGCTCGCCGACGGGGCAGGACAGCTGGGCCAGCCAGGTCCGGTCGCCGACGATGCAGATGAGGTGTGATCACTATGGCGAGCACGACCACCACGCGCGGGTGGGTCTCCTTCGTGGGCGCGGGCCCGGGCGACCCCGAGCTGCTGACAGTGCGTGCCGTGGAGCTGATCCGTCGCGCCGACGTGATCGTCACCGAGTCGCCTGAGCACGTCGAGCTGGTGCGCTCCCTCGGCCTCGAGACCGAGACGGTCGACGGCGGCTTCGGCGAGGACGGCCAGCCGCTCACCCACGCCGCCCGGGCCAAGGTCGTCGTCAAGCAGGCCAAGCGCGGCCTGCGCGTCGTGCGCCTGATGACCGGCGACCCGTTCCTCTACGCCTCGGGCCCCGAGGAGGCGCAGGCCTGCGCCAAGGCCTGCCTGGGCTTCGAGATCGTGCCCGGCGTGTCCTCGGTCAGCGCCGTCCCGGCCTACGCCGGCGTCCCGCTCACCACCAAGGACCACCGCGAGATCGCCGTCGTCACCTGCGGCGAGCGGGTCGACTGGACCCGCTACGCCGACGACCGCACCCTCGTGCTGCTCTCGGCGGTCGGCCAGATCGGCGAGATCGCCCAGGCGCTCGTCGCCGCCGGCCGCCCGGCCACGACGCCGGTCTCGATGACCCGCGTCGGCACCACCACCGAGCAGTCCACCGTCACCTCGACGCTGGCCCACATCGCCGCCGACGCCCGCGCGGCCCGGATGGCCCCGCCGGCCATCACCGTGGTCGGCGCCGTCGTCGACCTGCGCGACACGCTCTCCTGGTTCGAGACCAAGCCGCTCTTCGGCTGGCGCGTCCTGGTGCCGCGCACCAAGGACCAGGCCGGTCCGGTCTCCGCCCGCCTGCGCGGCTACGGCGCCGTGCCCGAGGAGGTCCCCACGATCTCCGTCGAGCCGCCCCGCAACCCCCAGCAGATGGACAAGGCCGTCCGCGGTCTGGTCGAGGGCCGCTACGAGTGGATCGCCTTCACCTCGGTCAACGCCGTCAAGGCGGTGCGGGAGAAGTTCGAGGAGTACGGCCTCGACGCCCGCGCGTTCTCCGGCCTCAAGATCGCCGCGGTCGGCGACAAGACCGCCCAGGCCATCGCCGCCTGGGGTCTGCGCGCCGACCTCGTCCCCGACGGCGAGCAGTCCGCGGCCGGCCTCCTCGAGGTCTGGCCCGAGTACGACGAGGTGCTCGACCCCATCAACCGGGTCTTCCTCCCGCGGGCCGACATCGCCACCGAGAACCTCGTCGCCGGCCTGATCGACCTCGGCTGGGAGTGCGACGACGTCACCGCCTACCGCACCGTGCGGGCCTCGCCGCCGCCGGCCGACACCCGCGACGCGATCAAGACCGGTCGCTTCGACGCCGTCGTCTTCACCTCCTCCTCCACGGTCCGCAACCTCGTCGGCATCGCCGGCAAGCCGCACCCGTCCACGGTCATCGCCGTGATCGGGCCGGCCACGGCCAAGACCGCCGAGGAGCACGGCCTGCGCGTCGACGTCCTGGCCTCCAAGCCCGACGTCGAGGTGCTCGTCGACGCCCTCGCCGACTTCGGCGCCTCGCGCCGGGCCGCGCAGCTCGAGGCCGGCCAGCCGGTCACGCGCCCCTCGGAGCGCAAGCCGGCCGCCCGTCGCAAGTCCACCACGGCGCGGTGACCCGATGAGCGCGAGCGAGGTCCCCGACGTCGTCGCCCCGACCGTCCGTCCGCGGCGCCTGCGCACCACGCCGGCGCTGCGACGGATGGTCGCCGAGACCTCCCTGGAGGCCCGGCAGCTGGTGCTGCCGCTGTTCGTGCGCGAGGGCCTCGCCGAGCCGCGGGCCATCGGCTCGATGCCCGGCGTCGTCCAGCACACCCGCTCCTCCCTGCTCGCCGCGGTCTCCGAGGCCGCCGAGCTGGGCCTGGGCGGGGTGATGCTCTTCGGCATCCCCGAGCACAAGGACGCCACGGGCTCCGGCGCGATCGACCCCGCCGGCATCCTCAACCTGGCCATCACCGACGTCGTCGCCGAGGTGGGCGACGCCCTCACGGTGATGAGCGACCTGTGCCTCGACGAGTTCACCGACCACGGGCACTGCGGCGTCCTGACCCCCGACGGGCGCGTCGACAACGACCGCACCCTGGAGCTCTACGCCGAGATGGCGCGCGCCCAGGCCTTCGCCGGCGTCGACATGGTCGGCCCCTCGGGGATGATGGACGGCCAGGTGCGGGTCATCCGCCAGGCCCTCGACGCCGCCGAGCACGCCGACGTCTCGATCCTCGCCTACTCCGCGAAGTACGCCTCGGCGTTCTACGGGCCCTTCCGCGAGGCCGTCGACTCCAGCCTCCAGGGCGACCGCCGCACCTACCAGCAGGACTCCGCCAACGCTCTCGAGGGCGTCCGCGAGGCGCTGCTCGACGTCGCCGAGGGCGCCGACCTGGTGATGGTGAAGCCGGCCCTGCCCTACCTCGACGTCCTGCGCCGGGTGCGCGACGCCGTCGACGTGCCGGTGGCCGCCTACAACATCTCCGGCGAGTACGCGATGCTCGAGGCCGCCGCCGAGCGGGGCTGGATCGACCGCGAGCCGGCCATCCTCGAGACCCTCACCTCGATCCGGCGGGCCGGGGCCGACGTCATCCTCACCTACTGGGCCGCCGAGGCCGCGCGGCTCCTCGCGCGCCGCTGACCCGACGCACCGCACACGCACGAGGCCCCCACCCGGATCGGGTGGGGGCCTCGCTGCGTGAAGCGGTCGAGCGGGACGAGCCTCAGCTCGGGTGGGTGTAGCGGTAGACGCAGGCGTCGAACGGGTCGTTGCTCTTGAGCAGGTTGTTGACGTAGCCGTCGAGCGTGCACTGGAGGATCGCCTGGGTGACCGACAGCAGGCCGTCGAGGGGCTTCACGCCCGTGGAGGGCAAGGCCGGCAGGCTCGGGGTCGGGAGGCCGGGGATGCCCAGGCCGCCCTTCGAGCCGCCACCGGAGGACGAGCCGCCGTCGCCGGAGCCGCCGCCCGAGCCGCCGGTGCCCGGGGTGGGCGAGGGGCTGGTGCTGGGCTCAGTGGGCGTCGACGAGCCGCCGCCGCCCTGCGACGGGGTGCCCTTCGAGGGCGTGCCCTTGGCCGGGGTGCCCTTCGAGCCCTTGCTCGTCGAGGGCGAGCTGCTCGGCGCGAGGTAGCCGGCCGCCGAGACGGCGTTCGGGACGGCGGTGTAGTCGCCCGACGCGTAGGCGTCCATGATGCGCAGCACGAGGTCGACGTAGGCGTCGGAGTGGTTGTAGCGGTAGACCGCGGCCTCCTGGCCGGCGGTGGTGGCGAGGTCGTCGTCGCCGGAGCAGAGGTAGACGGCCGTGGCGAGCGCGGCGTCGTCGATGTCCTGCGGGTTGCGCTGGCCGTCGTTGTCGGCGTCGACGCCGACGACCGACCAGGTGGAGGGGATGAACTGCATCGGGCCCACCGCGCGGTCCCAGACCTTGTCGCGGTCGTAGGCGCCGGCGTCGGTGTCGGAGACCTTGGTGGTCTTGTTGCGGCCGTTGAGCGGGATGCCGTAGATGCCGGGGGTGGCGACGCCCTGGTCGTTGAGGACGTTGCCGCCGAAGCGGCCGTGGTTGGACTCCACGCGGCCGATCGCGGCGACGAGCTGCCAGGTGAGGTGGCAGGAGGTGTCGGCGGCGTTGATGACCGACTCGGCGCGCTGGTAGGCGGCCAGGGCCACCGCGGGGATGCCGGCGGTGGTGGAGTCGGCGACGACCTGGGAGACCTTCGTGCCGCCGACCACGCCGAGGCCGCGGGTGCCGGCGACGCCGGGCGCGATCTCGTCCGGCGCGGAGACCGAGGCGGGCGCCTCGATGGCCTTCGACGGGACCGAGGTGCCGGCGGGGGTCTGCTCGTCGGCGGGCGCGCTCGCGACCACGCTGCCACCGGCGGTGGCGAGGCTGGCGGTCCACGCGGTGGACAGCACGGCGAGCGGGACCAGCGTCGCGGCGCGGCGGGCGCCGATACGACGGAGTCGATGCATCGTTTCTCCCTGACGAGGCTTCTGCTGAACGGATGACGCAGGCGCCCCCTCAAGCGCCTGTGATCCTCCTAACGAATCATGTCACCTATCCGTTACGCACGTCACGCCATTCCGTCACTCGGGCCCTTGGGTCCGTGGCCCCGCCCCTCCGTGAGGGGGAGGAGCGGGGCAGGAGCGGCTCGCGTCGTGGTCCGGGTCACCTCCGGGGCGGCGACGGCGGCGTCCCGATGCGGCGCCCGGTTGGCCCAGGCGCGACAATGGAGACGTGTCAGTCTCCGAGACGCCGACCCACGCCCCCGCGCCGGTCGAGCCGCAGGGCTCCCGGGCGCTCTTCGACCGCGCGCTCGCGGTGACCCCGGGCGGGGTGAACTCGCCGGTGCGCGCCTTCAGCGCCGTCGGCGGCACCCCGCGCTTCATCGCCTCCGCGCAGGGCCCCTGGCTCACCGACGTCGACGGCAACCGCTACGTCGACCTCATCTGCTCCTGGGGCCCGATGCTGCTCGGCCACGCGCACCCCGAGGTGCAGGCCGCCGTCTCGGCCGCCGTGGCCCGCGGCACCTCCTACGGCACGCCCACGACCCCCGAGGTCGAGCTCGCCGAGGAGATCGTCGCCCGCACCTCGGTGGAGAAGGTGCGCTTCGTGTCCTCCGGCACCGAGGCCACCATGTCGGCGATCCGCCTGGCCCGCGGCTTCACCGGCCGCGACGTCGTCATCAAGTTCGCCGGCTGCTACCACGGCCACGTCGACGCCCTCCTGGCCTCGGCCGGCTCCGGCCTGGCCACGCTCGCGGTGCCCGGCACCCCCGGCGTCCCGGAGTCGAGCACGGCGCTCACCGTCGTCCTGCCCTACAACGACCGCGCGGCCGTCGAGGCCGCCTTCGCCGCCCACGGCGACCGCGTCGCCTGCCTCATCACCGAGGCGGCCGCGGGCAACATGGGCGTCGTCCCGCCCGAGCCGGGCTTCAACGCCTTCCTCGCCGAGACCTGCCGCCGGCACGGCGCGCTGTTCATCAGCGACGAGGTCATGACCGGCTTCCGGGCCACCCGCCAGGGCTACTGGGGCATCGACGGCGCCGTCGAGGGCTGGACTCCCGACCTCGTCACCTTCGGCAAGGTCATGGGCGGCGGCTTCCCGGCCGCGGCCTTCGGCGGCCGGGCCGACGTCATGAGCCGCCTGGCGCCGGAGGGGCCGGTCTACCAGGCCGGCACGCTGTCGGGGAACCCGATCGCCACCACCGCGGGCCTCACCACGCTGCGCCTGGCCGACGACGCCGTCTACGACCACATCGACGCCGCCGCCACCACGATCAAGGACGCCGTCGCCGGGGCGCTCGCCGCCGTCGGGCTCGCGCACACGATCCAGTCCGCCGGCACGATGTTCTCGGTGTTCCTGACCGACGGCCCGGTCCGCGACTTCGCCGACGCCTCGCGCACCGACGCCGTCGCGTACGCCGCCTTCTTCCACGCCATGCTCGACCGAGGGGTCTACCTCCCGCCGTCGGCGTACGAGGCGTGGTTCCTGTCCAGCGCCCACGACGACCACGCGGTCTCGACGGTGCTCGACGCCCTGCCCGCCGCCGCCGAGGCCGCAGCGAAGGCTGCCGCCCCGGCCATCCGAGGAGACGCATGAGCCCCGCCGTCGAGACCACCGTCCACCTGCTGCGGCACGGGGAGGTCCACAACCCCGAGGGCGTCCTCTACGGACGTCGCGACGGGTTCCACCTCTCCGAGCTCGGACGGGCGATGGCCTACCGCGTCGGCGAGGTCATCGGGCAGCGCGACGTCGTGCACATCCGCTGCTCGCCCCTCGAGCGCGCCCAGGAGACCGCCGCGCCGCTGGCCGCGGCCCGCGGCGTCGACGTCGTCACCGACGAGCGCATCATCGAGTCCACCAACGTCTTCGAGGGCAAGCGCTTCGGCGTCGGCGACGGCGCGCTGCGCAAGCCGTCGGCGTGGAAGCACCTGTGGAACCCCTGGAAGCCGTCGTGGGGCGAGCCCTACAAGGAGATCGTCGCCCGCATGATGGCCGCCGTGCACGACGCCCGCGAGGCCGCCGTGGGTCACGAGGCCGTGCTGGTCTCCCACCAGCTGCCGATCTGGACCACGCGCCTGCACGTGGAGAAGAGGTCGTTCCTGCACGACCCCCGCAAGCGCCAGTGCACGCTGTGCTCGCTGACCTCCTTCCACTTCGAGGACGACCGGCTCGTGCGCGTCTCCTACTCCGAGCCCGCGGGCGACCTCATCCCCGTGGCCGACCGCCGTGCGCCCTTCTCCGCCGGCGGAGCCCCGGAGCAGCGCCGGCCGTGAACCTCGCTCCCGCACCCCACTCCCGCCGCCGACGGCGCGCGGGCGGCTCGCCCCGCGTCCTCGTGGCGGTCCTGGCGCTGGTGGCCGCGCTGGCCACGGCCGGCTGCAGCAGCCTGCAGGGCAGCGGTGCGAAGGGCTACGTCTCCGGCGACGGCACCATCCAGACCCTCGACGCCGCCGACCGCGACCAGCCCGTCGACCTCACCGGCAAGGACCTCGACGGCCGGCCGCTCGACCTCGCCGACCTGCGCGGCAAGCCGACCGTCGTGGTCGTGTGGGGCTCGTGGTGCGTGGAGTGCCGCGAGGAGGCCGGCCGGGTGGCCGCCGCCGCCGACCGGCTCGACGGCACCGCGTCGTTCATCGGCATCGACCTGCGCGACAACGTCGCCGCGGCGAAGGCGTACGTGACCCGCTTCGAGGTCACCTACCCCTCCTTCTTCTCCCCGGGCGGGCAGGAGATGCTCGCCTTCGACTCCGCGCTCAACCCGAACACCATCCCGGCGTTCGTGGTGCTCGACGCCGAGGGCCGCGTCGCCGCGATCATCCGCGGTCAGCTGCCCTCCACCCAGACCCTCGTCGACCTCGTCGGCGACATCGCCGACGGCAAGGACCTGGCCGGCGATGGCTGAGTGGTTCCGCGAGGCCGCCTTCTCCGGCTCCCTGGCGCTCGCCGTCCCGGTGGCCGTGGTGGCCGGGCTGGTGTCGTTCTTCTCCCCGTGCGTGCTGCCGCTGCTGCCGGGCTACCTCTCCTACGCCACCGGCCTCTCGGGCGCGGAGATCGTCGAGGGCACCGCCCGTCGCGGTCGGATGCTCGCCGGCGCCGTGCTGTTCGTCCTCGGCTTCTCGGTGGTCTTCGTGCTGCTCGGCGTCTCCGCCGGCGCCGTCTCGGACTGGCTGGTGGTCAACCGGACGCTGCTCAACGTCATCCTCGGCGTCATCTCCGTGGTGCTCGGCCTGGCCTTCATCGGGCTGGTGCCCCTGCTGCAGCGCGACCTGCGCGTGCACAAGGTGCCGGCCGTCGGCCTGGCCGCCGCGCCGCTGCTCGGCTTCCTCTTCGGCGTCGGGTGGGTGCCCTGCGTGAGCCCCACCCTCGGCGCCATCTACACCCTCGCCGTCAACGACGGCTCCTCGGCGCGCGGCGGGCTGCTGCTCGGCTTCTACTCGGTGGGCCTGGGCCTGCCGTTCATCGTCGCCGCCCTCGCGTGGCGGCGGATGCTGCGCGCCACCGCCTTCGTGCGGCGTCACCAGGCGCTGGTGACGCGCATCGGCGGCGGGATGCTCGTCCTCGTCGGCATCGCCCTGCTCACCGGGTGGTGGGACTGGGCGATCACGTGGATGCAGACCAGGATCGGAACGGGATCGGTGCCGGTATGACGACCTTGCAGAAGACGCCCCCGCCCACGCCGAGCCCCGAGCGTCGGCCCGGCGAGCTCACCTTCCGCGAGCTGCTGCGCTTCGGCTGGCGCCAGCTCACCTCGATGCGCACCGCCCTGGTGCTGCTGCTCCTGCTCGCGCTCGCCGCCGTGCCCGGCTCGGTGATCCCGCAGGAGGGCGTCGACTCGCTCAAGACGAGCAACTGGAAGGACGCCCACCCCACCCTCACGCCGATCTACGAGCGGCTCGACCTCTTCGACGTCTACGGCTCGCCGTGGTTCGCGGCCGTCTACATCCTGCTGATGGTCTCGCTGGTCGGCTGCATCATCCCGCGGCTCTTCGTCTACTTCCGCGGCATGCGCGCGGTGCCCCCGGCGGCCCCGCGCAACCTCACCCGCCTGCCCGACAGCACCACCTACACCACCGACGAGGACGCCGAGGCGGTGCTCGCCCGCGCCCGCGCGGTGCTCGCCAAGCGCGGCTACCGGCTGCGTCCGGCCGCCGAGGGCGACGACTTCGTCAGCGCCGAGCGGGGGTACCTGCGCGAGGCCGGCAACCTGATCTTCCACCTCGCGGTGCTCGTCGTGCTCGTCGGCTTCGCGCTCGGCGGCATGTTCGGCTTCAAGGGCGGCGTGATCGTCGTCCAGGGCTCCACGTTCTCGAACTCCGCGAACCAGTACGACGACTTCGTCCCCGGCTCGCTGTTCCGGCCCGACATGCTCCAGCCGTTCGACCTCACCGTCGACGACTTCAAGATCGAGTGGCTCGAGAGCGGCCCGCGGATGGGCATGGCGCGAGCGTTCGAGGCCCCGCTCACCTACCGCTCCGAGCCCGGCGCCCCCGCGCAGACGTACGACCTGCGCGTCAACCACCCGCTGAACATCGACGGCACCGAGGTCTTCCTCATCGGCCACGGCTACGCCCCCGTCGTCACGATCCGCGACGGCAAGGGCGAGGTCGTCTACAGCGGCCCCACGCCGTTCCTCCCCGTCAACCAGGGCTTCCTGTCCTTCGGCGTCGTGAAGGCGCCCGACGCCCTGCCGAAGGGCATCGGCCTGGAGGGCCTGCTCTACCCGACCTACGCGTCGGTCAACGGCGAGCCGTTCAACGTGATGGGCGACGACAAGAACCCCGTGCTCTCGATGCGGGTCTACACCGGCGACCTCAACATGGACGCCGGCGCCTCGCAGTCGGTCTACGTGCTCGACAAGTCCAAGGCGACGATGCTCGAGAAGGCCGACGGCAAGCCCTACCGCCTCGACCTGCAGCTCGGCGACACCGTCGCGCTGCCCGACGGCCTGGGCACCGTCAGCTTCGACTCGCTGCAGCCGTGGGTGCGGGTGCAGGTCAGCCACACCCCCGGCAAGCTCATCGCGCTGACCGGCGTCGTCATGGCGCTGATCGGCCTCATCGGCTCGCTGTTCATCCGCCCGCGCCGTCTCTGGGTGCGGACCCGTCCGGCCGACCCCCAGGGGGGACCGGGCACACTGGTGGAGGTGGCGGCGCTCGACCGCTCCGGGGGCGGCGACGTCGCCCCGGTGCTCGCCGGCGTCGTGACCGCGTTGCGCGGTGACGCCGCGCCGTCTACGGAGGAGAGATCGTGACGAACACCGCGTGGGAGACGCTCAGCAACCAGGCCGTCGCGGCCTGTGGCGTCGTCTACTTCCTGGCCCTGCTGGCGCACCTCGTCGAGTGGGCCTCGCTGCGCAAGGTGCCGGCCGCCGCGTCGGGCTCGGCGTCGGGCTCGGCCGCCTCCGGTGCGGTCGCCGACGGCGACGTGCTGGTGCGCACAGGCGGCCCCGACGGCCCGTCGGAGGACGACGTCCACCGCGTCGCGCTCTTCGGGCGCCTCGGCCTGCTGCTCACCGGTCTGGCCGCGGCGCTGCACGCCGTGGGCCTGCTCGGCCGCGGCATGGCCGCGGACCCGAACCGCGTGCCGTGGGGCAACATGTACGAGTTCACGCTGTCGGGCACCTTCCTGGTGACGCTGCTCTACCTGGTGCTCTACCGCCGCTACAAGCTCGAGTGGCTCTCGCTGGCGGTCGTCTCGTTCGTGCTGGCCACGCTGATGGTCGCGGTGATCTGGCTCTACGGCCCGGTCGCCCCTCTCACCGAGGCGCTCAACTCGCCGTGGCTGGTCATCCACGTGGTCTCCGCCGTCATCGCCACCGGCGCGTTCAGCCTCGGCGGCATGACGTCGGGCCTGTACCTCCTCAAGGAGCGCAGCCTGGCCAAGGGCAAGCCGCAGACCGGCTGGATGGGCCGCGTCCCGGCCCCCGCCCGCCTCGACCTCGTGTCGTACCGCATGCACGCCTTCGCGTTCCCGGTGTGGACCTTCGCCGTCCTCATCACCGGCCCCATCTGGGCGCACCAGGCCTGGTCGTCGTACTGGAACTGGGACCCCAAGGAGGTCTGGGCGTTCATCACCTGGGTCGTCTACGCCGCCTACCTCCACGCCCGGTCCACGGCCGGCTGGAAGGGCCGCAACGCCGCGATCCTGGCCCTGGTGGGCATGGCGACGCTGTGGTTCAACTTCATCGGCATCAACTACTTCTCGACCACCTCGCAGCACTCCTACGCCGCGCCGGCGCCGGCCGTCAGCGCTCCTGCGGTGACGGGGAGCCCGTCGGTCTGAGGAAGCCGTCCGCCATCGCGTGCAGCACCACGGATGTGCGGGGTCAGACCCACTCGGAAAGACAGGTGCGTCGACGACTCTGGTCGTGCGCAGCGGATTCTCCGAACAAGTCCTCCGTTCCCCATGGCGTGAATAGGGTGGCCCTAGCGCGGGCAGCTCGGAACGTGCGACCAACAGGAGGATCTGCGTGTCAAGCACGGTTGACGCCAAACGTGGCTCGATCATGCCGGGCGCCTGGCGGTCTGGGCGCTCTACAGCACACTTCTGAGCTCTGCGATTCTGAGCATGGAGTCCGGCGGATTCGGACGAATCGCGCAGTGGGTCGGCTTCATTCTCATCCCCGTCTTCGTTGTTTCATGTGTGAAGGCTCCGAGGCGGGGTGGGAAGGCAGGCATGGTTCTCGGCCCACCAGTCGGGTTCGTGCTGCTCTTGGCTCTTCTGGTGGCCTTCTTCCCGGAGACGAACTAGGAGCGGAGCTGAACGTGGAGTCCTGACGCTCACCAGGGCTCCCTCTGTTCTGCCGCTTGGGCGTACCACGTCCGGACGGACCCCGTGGCTTAGGTGAGCGAGCTCGTCCGCCATGTAGGCGGTGGTCGTCCCGAGTTGCGAAGAGCCCGTCGAGCAATGCCCGACGAGACCCGTCGCTGTCTGACGCAGCACGGCCCGGTCCCCCGCGTGGGGGCCGGGCCGTGGTGCGTCCGCCCGGAATCAGGCGAACGGGCGATCGGGCACAGGTGGGTGGGCGGTCCGCTTCCGACGGTGTGACGTGTCTGGCAGGTTCTGCGGCGGGAGAACCTGCGTGACACGCCCGGCGGCGGTCAATTACCCGGTCAGCCGGGTAATTGTGGCGCGCGCGTCGCGCAGCGTGTCGCGCGTCAGGACGCTGAGTCGGGGTCGTCGGGGTGCAGGCGCTTGCGGTCGAGCTCGCGCAGGAACTCCTCGTCGTCGTCGGGGGCCACGAGCCGCGGCTTCGCGGGGCGGCCGGGACGACGGGAGGGTCCCGGGCGGGGGGACGGCGTGGGACGCGCGGAGGCGTCGTCGCCGAACAGGCGCACGCCACGACGCTGGATCACCCGCACCAGGAGGTACGTGGCCCACGCGATCAGCAGGAGCAGGAGCACGAACCGGAGCACCCCTCCAATGTAGGCGCTCGCTGGTGAGCGCCTACCCTGGATGCGTGAAGGACTTCCTCGTCTACACCGCGCTGCGGATCGTCATGTTCGCCGCCACCTTCGGCGTCATCGCCGGCATCTGGCTGCTGGTCGCCGGCGAGATCGTCATCTTCTGGGCCGTCGTGGCCGCGTTCGTCCTCAGCGGCATCGGCAGCTACTTCCTGCTCAACGGCCCCCGCGAGCGCTTCGCTCAGCACGTCGACGAGCGGGCCCGCAAGGCCGCGGCCCGCTTCGAGGAGATCAAGGCCAAGGAGGACGCCGAGGAGGCCTGAGCCTCCCGCGTCCGAGCCCGATCTCAGGGCCCGATCTCAGGGCCCGACCTCAGAGGCTGCCGACCGCCAGCCCGACGGCGGCCAGCGCCGCCCAGACCACCCCGGAGAGACCGGTGCTCGCCAGCACCGGGATGAGGCCCGGACCGGTGGCCCCCGACCGCACGACCGCGACGCCGCGGCGCGCGAGCACGAGGAACCCGAGCGCCAGCAGCGCCCACCAGGTCGTCGCCGCGGCCAGGGCCACCGCCGCCAGCGCGGCCACCGCGACGAGGCCGACGTAGAACGCCCGGGTGCGGGCGTCGCCGAGCACGACGGCCAGCGTCCGCTTGCCGACGACGGCGTCGGTGGGGATGTCGCGCAGGTTGTTGGCGACCAGGATCGCGCAGGCGAGCGCGCCGACGCCCACGGCCGCCCAGAGCGCCGCCCACTCCCAGGTCTGCGTCTGCACGTAGGTGGTGCCGACCACCGCGACGAGCCCGAAGAACACGAACACCATGACCTCGCCGAGGCCGAGGTAGCCGTAGGGCTTCGAGCCGCCGGTGTAGTACCAGGCGGCGAGCACGCAGACCGCGCCGACGGCCACCAGCCACCAGGCGGTCGAGGCCGCGAGCACCAGCCCGGCGACGCCGGCCACGCCGAAGGCCGCGAAGGCCGCCCGCTTCACCGCGGCCGGCGTCGCGGTGCCGGAGCCGACCAGGCGCATCGGGCCGACGCGGTCGGCGTCGGTGCCGCGGATGCCGTCGGAGTAGTCGTTGGCGTAGTTGACGCCCACCTGCAGCGCCAGGCTCACGACGAGCGCCAGCAGCGCCTTCCACCACACGACGTCGGCGACGTACCCGGCCACGGCGGTGCCGGCGAGCACGGGCGCGACGGCGGCGGGCAGGGTGCGGGGGCGGGCGCCGGCGATCCAGGCGGCCGGCGGAGCGGCAGGGGTGGCCATGGGTCGATCATCTCGCGGGCCCGTCGCCGCGCGCGCATCGGGCGCCCCGCTACCGTGCCCGGGTGAGCAGTGCGCCGACCACCCCGCCCGACGCCGGGGACGTCGTCGCCGCGCTCGAGGCCTGGCTGGCCGCCGACGATCCGGCCCCGTGGGTCGTGGAGACCTCCGGCTCGACCGGCCGCCCGAAGCGGGTGCTGCTGCCGCGATCGGCCGTGCTGGCCTCGGTGCGCGCCTCGGCGTCGCGCCTGGGCGCGAGCGGGCCGTGGCTGCTGGCGCTGCCGGCGGGCTACGTGGCCGGCGTCCAGGTGATCTGCCGGTCGCTGGTGGCCGGAGCGCGGCCGACCCTGCTCGAGGACCACCCGTCCCTGGCCGACGCCGTCGCCGCGATGCCGCCGGGCGACCGCTTCGTCTCGCTGGTGCCCACCCAGCTGCGGCGGCTCCTGGCCGACGACGCCGACCCGCGCGACCTCGCGGCGCTGCGCAGCCTGCACACGGTGCTCCTCGGCGGCGGACCCGCCGACCCGGCCCTGCGGGCGCGCGCGGCGGAGCTGGACGTGCACGTCGTGGCCACCTACGGCAGCGCCGAGACCGCCGGAGGCTGCGTCTACGACGGCGTCCCGCTCGACGGCGTGGCGCTGGCGATCGGCGCCGACGGCCGCATCCGGCTCGGCGGGCCGACGCTCTTCGCCGGCTACGAGGGCGACCCCGAGCTCACCGCCGAGGTGCTCGTCGACGGCTGGTTCCTCACCTCCGACGCCGGCCGGCTCGACGACGACGGACGCCTGCAGGTGCTCGGGCGCCTCGACGACATGGTGGTGAGCGGCGGCGTCAACGTGCCGGCCCCGGCCGTGGCGGCGCGGCTGCGCGAGCACCCGCAGGTCGAGGCGGCGGAGGCGCTCGGCGTCCCCGACGAGGAGTGGGGCACCCGGCTGGTGGCCTTCGTCGTCGGCGACCTCGACCTCGACGCCGCCCGTGCCTGGATCGCCGAGCGACACCCGCGCTCGTGGTCGCCGCGCCAGCTGGTGCGCCTCGACGCCGTCCCGCTGCTGGGCAACGGCAAGCCGGATCGACTCGCGCTGCGTCGCCGCGCGGAGGAGGAGTCATGAGCGAGGTCGAGGACCTGCGGGTCGTCTCCATCCCGATGCGGGTGCGCTTCCGCGGCATCACGGTGCGCGAGGCGGCGTTCGTGCGCGGCCCGGCCGGCTGGGGGGAGTGGTCGCCGTTCCTGGAGTACGGCGCCCGCGAGGCGGCGTCCTGGCTGCGCTGCGCGCGGGAGACCGCCGCCGGCGACCTGCCCGCGCCGCTGCGCGAGCGGATCCCCGTCAACGTCACCGTGCCGGCGGTCGACGCCGCGCAGGCCCACGCGCTCGTGGCCCGCAGCGGCTGCCGCACCGCGAAGGTGAAGGTGGCCGAGCCCGGCCAGACCCGGGCCGAGGAGCAGGCGCGGCTCGAGGCCGTCCGCGACGCGCTGGGCCCCGACGGCCTGGTGCGCATCGACGTCAACGGCCTGTGGGACGTCGACGAGGCCGCCGCGGCCATCCCGCTGCTGGAGCGTGCGGCCGGCGGCCTGGAGTACGTCGAGCAGCCGTGCGCGAGCGTCGAGGAGCTCGCCGTCGTGCGGCGGCGCGTGAGCGTGCCGATCGCCGCCGACGAGTCGATCCGCCGTGCCGAGGACCCCTACCGCGTGCGCGACCTCGAGGCCGCCGACGTCGCGGTGCTCAAGGTGCAGCCGCTCGGCGGGGTGCGGGCCTGCCTGCGGATCGCCGAGGACATCGGCCTGCCCGTCGTCGTCTCCTCCGCGCTGGAGACGTCGCTGGGCATCGCCACCGGGCTCGCGCTGGCCGCGGCCCTGCCCGAGCTGCACCACGCCTGCGGGCTGGCCACCGTCAGCCTGCTCGCCGACGACGTCGTCGCCGCGCCGCTGCTGCCCGTCGACGGTCACCTGCCGGTGGGGCCGGTGCAGGTCGAGGACGCCGCCCTCGAGCGTCTGGCCGCGCCGCCGGACCGCGTCGCGCACTGGCGCTCCCGCCTCGCGGAGGCCTCGGCGCAGGAGGCGTCACGATGAGCGCCACCGCCCTGGCCCGCGCGGCCCTGCAGTCCCTGCTGGAGCAGGGCGTCACCGACCTCGTCCTGGCGCCCGGCTCGCGCAACGCGCCGGTGGCCTTCGCCGCGGCCGACGCCGCCGAGGCCGGCCTGCTGCGCCTGCACACCCGCATCGACGAGCGCTCCGCGGCGTTCCTCGCCCTCGGCCTGACCCGCTCGGGCGCCCGAGCGGTCGTCACCTGCACCTCCGGCACGGCGGTGGCCAACCTGCACCCGGCGCTGCTCGAGGCGGTGCACTCCGGCGTCCCGATGATCGCGCTGACCGCCGATCGGCCCACCCGCCTGCGCGGCACCAGCGCCAACCAGACCACCGAGCAGGTCGACGTCTTCGGCCCGCTGCTGCCCACGATCGACCTCGAGTCCGGGCCCGTCCCGGTGCTCCCCCTGGACCGGCCCACGCACGTGAACCTGCGACTCGACGACCCGTTGGTCCCCGACGACCACTGGACGCCCACCGCGCCCGACGAGGCCCCGTCGTGGCGCCGGCGGCGTCGCGACGACGGCGAGCGCCTCGTGCTCGGTCCGCGCACCGTGGTGGTCGCCGGCGACGACGCCGGGCCGCCCGCCCGTCGTCTGGCCGAGGACGCCGGCTGGCCGCTGCTCGCCGAGCCCTCCAGCGGCTCGCGCACCGGCGAGGCGGCCCTGCGCTGCTACCGCCTGCTGCTCGGCGCCGACGACCTCGGCCTGGCCGTCGAGGTCGAGCGGGTCGTGGTCGCCGGGCACCCGACGCTGTCGCGTCCGGTGCAGCGGCTCCTCGCGCGGTCCGACGTCGAGGTGCTCGATCTCGAGCCGCCCGGCCGGTTCGCCCGGCCGCACCCGGTGGCGCGCCACGTCCCCGGCGCCGTCCCCGAGGGCCCCGACCTCGCCCACGCCGGCTGGCTCCAGCGCTGGCGCGACGCCGACCGCGCCGTCGGCCGCGGCCTCGACCGGCTCCTCGCCGCCGAGCCCGGGCTGACCCCGTACGAGGTCGCCGGCGCCGTCGTCGCGGCCACCGAGCCCGGCGCGCTCCTCGTCGTCGGCCCGTCGAACCCGATCCGCGACCTCGACCTCATGCAACGCGGCTTCGAGGTCGGCGCCCGCCGGATGGTGATGGCCAACCGCGGCCTGGCCGGCATCGACGGCGTGGTCTCCACCGCGATCGGCGCGGCGCTGGCCCGCCCCCACAGCACCCGCGCGCTCGCGCTGATGGGCGACGTCACCTTCCTCCACGACTCCAACGGCCTCGTCCTCGGCCCGCAGGAGCCGTGCCCCGACCTCACGATCGTGGTCGTCAACGACGACGGCGGCTCCATCTTCGCCACCCTCGAGCAGGGCGGCCCCGCCTACGCCGACCGCTTCGAGCGGCTCTTCGCCACCCCGCACGGAGTCGACGTCGAGGCCCTCTGCGCCGCCACCCGCACCCCCCACGTAAGCGTCACCAGCCTCCCCGAGCTCGCCCAGGTGCTGGCCTCGCCCAACGGCGGTCTCGAGGTGGTCGAGGCGCGTGTCGGTCGCTCCGATCGTCGCTCGCTCGACGAGCGGATCCGGGCCCTGCGGCCGTGACCGGGGAGCCAGGACTTCCCCGGCTGACCGGGGAACTTCTTGAAGGTCAGGGGAACTTGGGGCCTCTGACGCCCAAGTTCCCCTGACCAATCGGTCCTTCATCCACAGGACGACGACGTCAGGCCATCGCGCCGAGGATCGGCTCGGACTCCACCAGCCCCTCGTCCGACGGCGGCGCGCCCTCGCCGAAGACCCGGGCAGCCTGGCGGGCGCGCAGGTCGCGGTGGGCCTCCGAGGGCCGGTCGTAGCCGTGGCGCGCGCGGGCCTCGGCCGGCGTGACGACCTCGGGCACGACGGCGGCGATGCCGCGGAACGGCGGCTCGACGATCGGCCGCGTCGAGGGCGAGAGATAGCCGAGGACGGCGAGCTTCACGTTGGTGTTCAGGTTCAGCAGCCAGAAGCCGGTGCGCAGCACGGGACGCACGGCCACGTCGACGACGCCGGACTGCGGCGTCCCGCCCATCCGCCGCATCCAGTGCGGCATCGTCGCGAGGGTGCCGGCGCGTAGCGCGCGGGTGACCAGCCAGGAGGCGGGGCGCAGGGGCAGCGGCTGCTCGGGGAGCATGACGCCGGCGTCGAGGAGGTGGGCCATCGCCTTCTGCGCGATCTCGCTGCCGGCGAGCGTCGGGCGCATCCGCTCGAAGTAGGCCTGGACGCCCTCGCGGCTGGTGGGGACGTCGGCGGGGTCGCAGGTCTGCAGCTCGGCGGCGACCGCGCACTCGCGCCAGTACTGCTCCTCCTCGGCGGCGCTGAGGCGGCCGGGGCCGTAGACCTCGTAGGCCTTGAGGATCGAGTGCCAGGCGGTGAGGTGGATCCACAGCTGGCTCTGCGGGTCGTTGGCGTCGTACGGCGTGCCGAGGACGGGGTCGGTGCCGATGGCCTTGGAGTGCACCTTCACCAGGACGTCCGCGGCCTTCGCGGTCTCGCGGGAGCCGCCGAACGCGACCATCGCGAAGTAGCGCAGCGTGCGGTCGTAGCGCGTGCGTGGGCGCGCGTAGATGCCCTGCGTGGCGTCGACGGCGGCGATGAGGTTCGGGTCGAGCTCCTCGATGACGACGGCGCGCTGGAAGCCGATGGTGAGGGAGGTCGGGTAGCCCCAGACCTTCCACGTGACGGAGTCGGGACCGAAGAAGCCGTGGTCCTCGTGTGGGGTGACGGTGCGGTGGGCCATGCCGCGCAAATTACTACAGTGGTGTAGCAATTGGAAGGAGGGCGGCGGGACGCCGGGCGGTACGGTGGCGCGCGTGCCCGCCGCCCGCCGTCCCTACGCCCCGCGCGTCCCGCTCGAGGTCCGGCGCGAGCAGCTCCTCGACGCCGCCCTCGCGGTGATCGTCCGGGAGGGCTACGCGGGCGTCTCGATCGACGCGATCGCGCGGGAGGCCGGCGTCACCCGCCCGGTCGTCTACGGCGCCTACGACGGCCTCGGCGACCTCCTCGGAGCCCTGCTGGACCGCCAGCAGCTGCGCGCGCTCACCCAGCTCGCCGAGGTGCTGCCCGCCGAGCTCCCCGACGGCGACCCCGACGCCTTCCTGCTCGACACCGTCCGCGCGCTCATCGGCCGCGTGCTGGCCGACCCCGACACCTGGCGTCCCATCCTCGGCGCCGGCGACGGCACCCCCGAGGTCGTGCGCGCGCGCATCGACGGCGACCGCGACCGCATCCGCGCGCAGATCGCCGAGCTGCTCGCGGTCGGCATCGAGCGCCGCGGGGGGCCGCACGTCGACGTTGAGGTGGCCTCGTACGCCGCCGTCGCCGTGCTGGAGAGCTTCGGACGGCTGCTGCTCGACCGGCCCGACGTCCTCGCGCCGGAGCGGATGGTCGGGTTCGCGGCCGACCTGCTGCGGTCGCTGCGCTGACGTCGGCCCGCTGGAGTCCGCTGGGGCTCGATCAGGTCAGGGAGAACTGGACGTTGTCAGGGGTAACTTCCTCTGACAACGTCCAGTTTCCCCGTGCGGGCTCACAGGGTCATTGCAACAACAGTCCGTTGATCAGCTCTGA
>NZ_JBUZJI010000022.1:0-13912 GCF_055282735.1 Nocardioides sp. B129/18
TCCTGCACCGGGACCGCGGGCGGCGCCTGGGCAGCGGGCGCGACCGGCGCGGGGGCCGGCGCGACCGGCGCAGCGGCGGACGGAGCGGGGGCGGCCGCCGCGGCGGACGGCACCCCGGAGACCGAGAGCCGCTTCTCGACGCGGTCGAGACGCGCCATCAGGCCCTCGGAGGTGTGGTCGGCGCCGGGCAGGAGGATGCGGGCGCAGATGAGCTCCAGCAGCAGCCGCGGCGCGGTGGCGCCACGCATCTCGGTGAGGCCGGCCGCGACGAGGTCGGCGGCGCGGGTGAGCTCGCTGGCGCCGAAGCGCGCGGCCTGGGCGACGAGTCGCTCGCCCTGGTCCTCGGAGACGTCGATGAGGCCGGTGGCCGGGGCGTCGGGCACCGCGGCGACGATGACGAGGTCGCGCAGGCGGCGGAGGAGGTCCTCGGTGAAGCGGCGGGGGTCCTGCCCGGTCTCGATGACCTTGTCGACGACGCCGAACACCGAGCGGCCATCGGCGGCGGCGAAGGCGTCGACGACCTCGTCGAGCAGGGAGTCGGGGGTGTAGCCCAGCAGGCCGGTGGTGAGGGCGTGGGTGACGCCCTCGGGTCCGGCGCCGCCGAGCAGCTGGTCGAGCACCGAGAGGGTGTCGCGGGCCGACCCGGCGCCGGCGCGCACGACCAGCGGCAGCGCGGCGGGCTCGATGGCCACGCCCTCCTGCTCGCACAGCTCGGAGAGGTAGGCCGAGAGCAGTCGCGGCGGGATGAGCCGGAAGGGGTAGTGGTGGGTGCGCGAGCGGATCGTCGGCAGCACCTTGTCGGGCTCGGTGGTGGCGAAGATGAAGCGCAGGTGGGGCGGGGGCTCCTCGACGAGCTTGAGCAGGGCGTTGAAGCCCTGCGTGGTGACCATGTGGGCCTCGTCGATGATGTAGACCTTGTAGCGGCTGCGCACCGGTGCGAAGAACGCCTTCTCGCGCAGGTCGCGGGCGTCGTCGACGCCACCGTGGGAGGCGGCGTCGATCTCGATGACGTCGATGGAGCCCGGGCCGCCGCGGGCGAGGTCGCGGCAGGACTCGCACTCGCCGCACGGGTCGGCGATCGGCGCACGCTCGCAGTTGAGCGCGCGGGCCAGGATGCGGGCGCTGGTGGTCTTGCCGCAGCCGCGCGGGCCGGAGAAGAGGTAGGCGTGGTTGACGCGGTTGTTGGCGAGGACGGCACGCAGCGGATCGGTCACGTGCTCCTGCCCGATGACCTCGCGGAAGGTCTCGGGTCGGTAGCGGCGGTACAGCGCCAGCGGTGACTCCACGCCAGAACCCTAACCACGGCCACCGACAACGGCACGCGGACCCGTCGCGCTCGGCCCTCCTCGGACCCCGCAGACGCGAAGGCCCCCCGTGCACCCGACAGAGCCTGCCTACCCTTGCTGCCTTCCGGCCCTGGGGGAGTTCGGTGGGATGTCGCCACACGGGGGGTTGCCGGGAGTCTAGGTGGCGGGCGTCGCGACGACCAAGCCGAGCCGCTCCCCCGCGGCCGCCGGCCCCGGTGCGCCCCTGCTCCGGCCTGCGATTTCGCGGCACCCGGCGCCACCGGTACCCTCCTCGGCGGAGGTATCGCCTAGTGGCCTATGGCGCTCGCTTGGAAAGCGGGTTGGGTTAACAGCCCTCGGGGGTTCGAATCCCCCTACCTCCGCCACAGGACGGCGTCGCGGCTACGGCCGCGGCGCCGTTCGTCGTTCGTCGTTCGTCGTCCCCGGCGTCCGGCCGGCACGGCAGGATGAGCGCGTGGAGGTCTCGCCCCGGTCCCTGGCGCCGATCGGACGAGCCGAGCTGACACGGATCGCGGCGATGGTCGAGGAGGGTCACGCCCGGCGGACGGCGTCGCGTCCCGAGCTCGCGGGACGACTGGTGGCCGGGTGCCTGGCGCAGGGCGCGGCGGCGCACCTGCTCGACGGCGTCACCGGCGTGAAGGACGTCGACGTGTGGCTCTTCTACGACACCCGCGGCCTGCGGTCCGTGCACGGTCTGGCGCGCAACCGGCTCGACCTCGGTCCGAGCGCGCTGGGTCGCCATCCCGACGACCCGCCGCGGTTCACCGGACGACGCGTCGACGTCATGGCGCGCTCGGTGCCCGACGACGCGCCGGAGCAGGCGTGGCGCGACCCGGCCGAGGCGGTGCGGGCCTGGCTGGGCGGACCTCAGGAGTCGCCGCGGCACCTGCGTCGCCGGCCGGTCGTGCTGCTGTGGCCGACCGACCGGCTGGGCGAGGTGGTGTGGCGTCCGGAGGCGTGAGTCAGCCGCGCAGGGCGGCCGTGGCGGCGGCGAGCGCGGTGATGCGCGCCCAGTCGCCCGCGGCGACGGCGTCCTTCGGCGTCAGCCACGAGCCGCCGACGCACGCGACGTTGGAGAGCCCGAGGTAGGCCGGTGCCGAGGTCGCGGTGATGCCGCCGGTGGGGCAGAACCGGACGTCGGGGAGCACCGAGCCGACGGCCCCGAGGTAGGCGGCGCCGCCCGAGGCCTCGGCCGGGAAGAACTTCACCTCGGTGAACCCGGCCTCGCGAGCGGCGAGCACCTCGGAGACCGTCGCGGTGCCGGGCAGGGACGGGACGCCGCCCTCGGCCAGGCCCGCGAGGTGGGCCAGCAGCGACGGCGTCGCACCGGGCGAGACGAGGAACCGCGCGCCGGCGGCGACCGCGGCGTCGGCCTGCGCCGGGGTGGTGACGGTGCCCGCGCCGATGACGACGTCGGGCGCCTCGGCGGCGATCGCGCGGATCGCGTCGAGGGCGGCGGGGGTGCGCAGCGTCAGCTCGACGACGGGGATGCCGCCGTCGGCCAGGGCTCGGGCCAGCGGCACGGCGGAGGCGACGTCGTCGACGACGACGACCGGCACCACCGACACCAGGTCGAGCACGGAGCCCTGCAGGACGGGGGCGAGGTCAGACACGGACACCGGACTCCTCCAGGGTGCGCTCGGCGGCGAGGTCGTGGTCGTGGTCAGGGGCGGAGGCGGGCGAGGCCGGCAGCCCGACGCCGAAGATCGACGCGCCGGCGTCGGCGGCGCCGACCGAGCGGCGGAACGCGGCGAACAGCTCGCGTCCCGTGCCGGTCCACTCCGCGCTCGAGGCGGCGCGTCCGGTGGTCGTGCGGCCGGCCAGCGAGGCGTCGAGGGTCAGGACGCCGGCCTCGGCGTCGACCGTGACGACGTCGCCGTCGACGACCCGCGCGAGCGGACCGCCCAGCGCGGCCTCCGGCGTCACGTGGATGACCGCCGGCACCTTGCCCGACGCCCCCGACATGCGGCCGTCGGTGACGATCGCGACCTTCTGGCCGCGGTCCTGGAGCACGCCGAGCGCCGGGGTGAGCTTGTGGAGCTCGGGCATGCCGTTGGCGGCCGGGCCCTGGTAGCGGATGACGGCGACGAGGTCGCGGCCGTCGAGCTCGCCGGCGGCGAAGGCAGCCAGGAAGTCGTCCTGGTCGTCGAAGACCAGCGCCGGCGCGGTGACCTGACGGTGCTCGGGCTTGACCGCCGAGACCTTGATGACGCCGGTGCCCAGCGGACCGTGGAGCACCCGCAGGCCGCCCTGGGCGGAGAACGGCTGGTCGGCGGGGCGGAGGACGTCGTGGTCGAGGGAGGCCTTGGGCCCCTCCTCCCAGCTGAGGTCGCCGCCGCGCAGCACGGGCTCGCGGGTGTAGTGGTGCAGGCCGCGGCCCATGACGGTGGTGACGTCGTCGTGCAGCAGGCCCGCGCGGAGCAGGGTGTGGACGAAGAACGCCATCCCGCCGGCGGCGTGGAAGTGGTTCACGTCGGCGGTGCCGTTGGGGTACATGCGGCTGATCAGCGGCACGACCTCGGAGAGGTCGGCGAGGTCGTCCCAGGTGAGGACGATGCCCGCGGCCGCGGCGATCGCCGGGAGGTGCAGCGTGTGGTTGGTGGAGCCGCCGCTGGCCAGCAGCGCCACGCAGGCGTTGACGATGGCCTTCTCGTCGACGATGCGCGCGATCGGCGTCGGCTCGCCGCCCTGACGGGTGATCGCCACGGCCCGCTCACCGGCTGCGCGGGTCAGCGCCTCGCGCAGCGGGGTGCCGGGGTTGACGAACGACGCGCCCGGCAGGTGGAGGCCGAGCACCTCCATCAGCAGCTGGTTGGAGTTCGCGGTGCCGTAGAAGGTGCAGGTGCCTGCGGAGTGGTACGACGCCGCCTCGGCCTCGAGCAGCTCCTCGCGGCTGGCGCGTCCCTCGGCGAAGCGCTGCCGGACGGCGGCCTTCTCGGAGTTCGGCAGGCCCGAGGTCATCGGCCCGGCCGGCACGAACACCGCCGGCAGGTGGCCGAAGGAGAGCGCGCCCATGAGCAGGCCCGGCACGATCTTGTCGCAGACGCCGAGCATCAGCCCGCCGTCGAACATGTCGTGGGAGAGCGCGATCGCGGTGGCCATCGCGATGACGTCGCGGGAGTACAGCGAGAGCTGCATGCCCGCGCGACCCTGGGTGATGCCATCGCACATGGCCGGGACGCCGCCGGCGACCTGCGCGATGCCGCCGGCGCGGGAGACGGCGCGCTTGAGCTCGCGCGGGTAGGTCTCGAACGGCTGGTGCGCGGAGAGCATGTCGTTGTAGCTCGTGACGATCGCGACGTTCGGCTTCACCCGGCCGCGCAGCGCGAGCTTGGCCGAGGCCTCCTCGGCGGCGAAGCCGTGCGCGAGGTTCGCGCAGGCCAGGCGGTGACGAGCGGGCGCGGAGGTGGAGGCCGCCTCGACGCGGGCGAGGTACTCGGCGCGGCTGGCCGCGCTGCGCTCGCGGATGCGGTCGGTGACCGCCGCGACGGTGGGGTGCACGGGCGTGGTCATCAGTCGAGCTCCTGCCAGGATCGGCCGTCGCGGCCCAGGAGGGCGTCGGCGGCATCGGGGCCGGTGCTGCCGGCCGGGTACGGGAGGGGACGCTCGCCGGCCGCGTCGGCGGCCTGCCAGGCGTCGAGGATCGGCTCGACCCACGTCCAGGCGGCCTCGACCTCGTCGCGGCGCATGAAGAGCGTCGGGTTGCCGCGGACGACGTCCATGAGCAGCCGCTCGTAGGCCTCCGGCGTGCGTCGGCCGAACGCCGAGGCGTAGCTGAGGTCGAGCGAGACCGGCTTGAGGCGGATGCCGCCCGGGCCGGGCTCCTTGGCCGTCAGGTGCAGGCGCATGCCCTCCTCGGGCTGCACCAGGATGTGCAGGCGGTTGGCCTGCGTGACGCCCTCCGCGCCAGGGAACATCGCGTGCGGGGGCTGCTTGAACTGCACGACGATCTGCGAGGCCCGCTCGGAGAGCCGCTTGCCGGTGCGCAGGTAGAACGGCACGCCGGCCCAGCGCCAGTTGGAGATCTCCGCGCGGATGGCCACGAAGGTCTCGGTGGTGCTGGCGTGGTCGGCGACCTCGGCGACGTAGTCGGGGTCGCCCTGGCCGCTGCCGACGTACTGGCCCCGCACGACGTCGCGGGCGACGTCGTCGGCGGCCAGCGGACGCAGGGCCTGGAGCACCTTGAGCTTCTCGTCGCGGACGTTCTCGCGGCCGACGTAGGTCGGCGGCTCCATCGCGACGAGGCACAGCAGCTGAAGGAGGTGGTTCTGCACCATGTCGCGCAGGGCGCCGGCCTGGTCGTAGTAGCCGCCGCGGTCGCCGACCCCGAGCGACTCCGCCACGGTGATCTCGACGTGGTCGATCCACCGCGAGGACCACAGCGGCTCGAGCAGGGTGTTGGCGAAGCGCGTGACCAGGAGGTTCTGCACGCTCTCCTTGCCGAGGTAGTGGTCGATGCGGAAGATCTGCGACTCGGTGAAGACCTCGCCCACCGCGTCGTTGATCGCTCGGGAGGACTCCAGGCTCTGGCCGATCGGCTTCTCCATCACCACGCGCGAGAGCGGGCTGACGAGGTCGGCGCGCTCGAGGTTGCGACAGATCGGGCCGAACAGCGACGGCGCGACGGCCAGGTAGAAGACGCGGACCGTCTCCTCCGGTCCGGCCGGCGCCTCCTCCTTGAGCAGGCCCGCAAGACGGTGCCAGTCCTCGGGGTCGAGCGCGTCGAGCTCGAGGTGACGCAGGCGGCCCAGCAGCCGCTGGACGGTGGCGGTGTCGAGCTCCGCAGCGGGCACGTGCTCGGCCAGCGCCTCGGCGACGATCGCGCGGAAGGCGTCGTCGTCGGCGTCGGTGCGCGAGACGCCGACGATGCGGAAGCCGTCGGGCAGCTGGCCCTCGCGGTCGCGGTGGAAGAGCGCGGGCAGCAGCTTGCGCAGGGCGAGGTCGCCGGTGGCCCCGAACACGACGAAGTCGGCGTGCGCAGGGAGCTCGGCGGCGGGCGGCAGATCGCTCATGGAGACCACGGTCGCACTCTCTTTGGATCGATACAAGCACCTTTCTGTTTTTTTAAGACATAAGTCGGTGGCTAAGGTGCTCCCGTGACCGATCCCGCCGTCGAGGAGCCCCGCGAGGCCGAGCGCACCCGCGCTCTGCCCCCGACCGCCCTCGGCACCACGGCGGGCGCGCTGTTCCAGCTCGTGCGGCACGGGCGCGCGGTCACCCGCCCGGCCCTCGGTCTGGCCACCGGCCTCTCCCGCACCGCCGTGGCCTCCCGTCTCGACGCGCTGATCGGCGCGGGCCTCCTGACGGGCGGTCCGCTGGTGACCACGACCGGCGGACGGCCCTCGGAGTCGCTGCGCATCGCCGACGACGCCGGCGTCGTGGTCGCGCTGGCCATCGGCCGCTCACGCCACCAGGTCGGCGTCCACGACCTCCTCGGCCGTGAGCTCGGCGCGCTCGCGCAGGAGCACGAGATCGGCGTCGATGCCGCCGGGCTGATGCCGCGCGCGGTCGAGCTGGCCGCCCGGCTGCTGGCCGAGCACGCCCCGGACCGTCCCGTGCTCGGCATCGGCGTCTCGCTGCCGGGCAGCGTCGACGAGGAGGCCGTCGCGAGCATCGGCTCGCCGGTGATCCCCGGCTGGGACGGCGTCCCGCTGCTGCCCTACCTCGAGCCGCTCGGACCGGCTCCGGTCTGGCTCGGCAACGACGCCGACGCGCTCGCGCACGCCGAGCTGCTCGGACGCCCGGAGCTGCGCGACGCCCTGGTCGTCAAGGCCTCGACCGGCCTGGGCATCGGACTCGTGGTCGACGGGCGGATCGCGCGCGGTCACCGCGGCGCGGCCGGGGAGCTGGGCCACTGCCGGGTGCCCAACGCCGGCGACCGCCTGTGCCGCTGCGGCGCGCGCGGATGCCTGGAGACCCTCGCCGGAGGCTGGGCCCTGCTGGCCGAGCACGCGGACCTGTCCGAGGGCCAGCCGGACGCGAACCCGCTGCGCCACGTCCGTGAGCTCGTCGACCTCGCCCGCCACGGCGACCGCGAGGCGCGCGCCCTGATCCGCCAGGCCGGCGTCGAGCTCGGCTCGGTGCTGGCGGTGGCCGTCAACCTCCTCAACCCCGAGGCGATCGTGCTGGGCGGGGACCTCGCCGGCGCCTTCGACGTGCTGGCCGGTGGACTGAAGGAGACGCTCTATCCCGCGGCCGGCGAGCTCGCGACGCGCGACCTGCGGATCCTGCCGTCGGTGCACGGCGAGCGCGCGGGCCTCGTGGGCTGCGCGGCGCTCGCCCTCGACCACGCCCTGGCCGTCGGGGCGGTCGACGCCCGGCTCGCGGCTCTGGGCTGAACCTCCCTGGGCTGAACCTCCCTGGGTCGAGCCGAGCTCGAGGCCGGTCACGAGCCTGTGCCACGACGCGTCGTCGCGGCGCACGAGCAGCGCGGCGGCGGTGACGACGAGGGCGAGGACGAGCCCGACGACCACCGGCGCCCAGCCCTCGCGGCCGGGTCCGCCGCGCACGGCGGCGAGCAGGCGGCGTCGCTCGTGGCGACGCGCCTCGATCTCCTCCCAGGCGGTGCTCATCGCCCCCACTCCGGCCGCGCGAGGACGAGCAGTCCGCAGGCCGCGAGCAGCGGACCGAGCAGCACGCCGCCGACGACGCCGGCTGCTCGCGCGAGCCTGAGTCGCCAGAAGCGCGTGAGGGCGCAGGTGGAGGCCGCACCCGCGGCCAGGAGGGCGACGGCGAGGACGACCAGCGGGAGCGGCGCGCCCGCGCGTCCGTCGGCCCCGGCCACCGCGGCCGCGACGAGCGCCGCCACGAGCCCGAGCACCGCGGGCGCCGCCTGCGCCGCGAGCAGCGCCCGGCCGTGCCAGCGAGGCACCCGGGAGCCGTGCACGCACGAGGCGGCCACCGCCGTCAGCAGCCCGACCGAGCCGACCTCGCCGAGCAGCGCCCCCGCGAGCACCGACGTCACGGACTGCGCGACGAGCAGCGAGAGCAGGCTCGACTCGAGCCGATCGATCTCGTCGTCGACGTCGAGGACGTCGCTCCCCGGCTGCGCGAGGTCGTCGGGCAGGAGCCGCGCCCGCAGTCGAGCGGCGAGGCCGGGCTCGGCAGCGCTCGCGAGCACGCCGGCCGCGGCCAGCGCGACGGCGGACAGGACCGGCGAGGCACCCAGCCCCGCCGCGACCGCGAGGGCGAGCACTGCTGCGGCCCCTCCGAGCACGAGGCCGCCGAGGACCGCGCGCGGGCCATGACGCGCCTCGCCCCGCGTGGATGCCACCACCGGCAGGAGGCATCCGGCTCCCAGCGCCGTGAGCGCCGCAGCCACCAGGGCGAGCGCCGCGGGGGTCGGCCGGACGACGGTCAGCGTCGACGCGAGCGCGGCCACGCCGGCCAGGGCCGCCAGGGCCCCGCAGAGGAGCGTCGCCTCCTCGGCCGTCGGGGAGCCTCGTGCGTCGTCGACCAGCCGGGCCACGCGCTCGGCGGGATCGAGGGGCGGCGGACGGACCCCCGGATCGTCCGCGGGCAGCAACGCGAGGAGGGCACCGCTGCGCACGCCCGCCTCGGCCAGCGTCGCGTCGGCGGTGAGCGGCGGTCCGACCGCCGGCACGAGACGCGGGACCCGCGCGGGAGCGGGCGCGTCGGGCGGGACGAGGCCGAGGGCCTCGGAGAGCTCGACGGCGAGGCCGGCCACCGGCACGTCGGAGGCCAGGCTGACGTCGACCCGGCGTCCCGCGGCGGTCACCGTCACGCGCAGGCGCCCTGCCTCGCCGTCGGGATGGCTCATCGGAACAGGCCGGCGCCTCGTCGGTCCGCTGCCGCGTAGTCGGCGCCTGCCGCGGCGACCGCCACGCTGGTGCGGGCGAGCAGCTGGCGGAGGTCCTCGATGGCGAGGTCCCAGCGGCGCTTGGCGTCGTCGTAGGCCTCCCGTGCCTCACCGGCCCAGCCCGCGCGCAGCGGCGCCAGCTCGGACTCCAGCCGCGAGAGGCGCTCCTCGAGGGCCCGCACCCCGCGCGCGAGGTCGGCCGCGCCGGCGTCGACGCCCGCGTGGCGGACGTGGAGATCGGCGCTCACGACGTCGCCATCGATCCGAGCGCGGCCTGCAGGGCGCCGAGGGTCTGCGCCTGGCGGACGTCGGCGTCGTCGAGGGCCGCCTCGGTGGCGCGCAGGCTGGAGGCGAGGTCGCCGAGCACCGCAACGACCCGACCCTGGCGCTCCTGCCAGGCCAGCGCGAGCGAGGCGAACGCCGCGCCGCCCTGGCCGGACCACTGGCCCTGGAGGGCGGCGGCGTCACCGTGGAGGGTGCGGCCGATCGCGGCGAGCTCCTGCTGGGCGGACTCCACCAGCGCGGCGCCGCGGACGAGCGCTCCGGACTGGGCGAGCAGCTCGGGCGCGGCTCCCGGCGGCGCACCGGGGACGGGGGACGGGACGGACGGGATGGCCATGGGGTGCTCCTCTCGCGACGGCGGGCCGGAGACGGCCCGGGGCCGTCACTGTGCGCCTCTCCGCCGACCTCCGCATCCGCTCATCCCCAGCCCGTGCCTCGCGCCCCGCGACGGCATCCCCGGAGGCCGCGAACCGTGCACAAGGGGCCCGGAGGCACCGTCATCCACGGATCCCGCGCCGCCTCTTCCGCGGGTGGTCAGGCACAGCGCACGGTGGCCCTCGCACCAGCTCACTCGTCCCCGACCCCGCCCACTCAGGAGGCGCCGCGTGATCGATCCGCCGGAGATCCCCGCACCGCCGCCAGCCGTCGAGCGCGAGCCGATGGCCACCGTGCTGCTCGGCGCGCTCCCGATGCTGGCCGGGCTCGGCTCGGTGTCCCTGCTCGCGGGTCGAGGCGGCGGGCGGATGCTGCTGGGCCTGGGCGCGCTCCTGCTCCTGGCGGCCGCGGTCGCCGGCGTCACCGCTCGGCGCCAGGTCGCCGCGCGCGCCCGGCGGGTGAGCGACCTGCGCGAGGACTACCGCGCGGTCCTCGAGCAGGCGTGGAGCACGATCGTCGGCGCACCGCTCGCGGGTCGGCTGCCGGCCGTCGTCGCGGGCCAGCCAGGGCGCCCGCGAGCGCCGATCCCACCGATCCCGCCGATCCCCGCGCGCGCCGACCTCGTGTGCGCCCGCGCGCTGCGACGCCTCGAGGCCCGCCTGACCCTCCTGCGCGCCGCACCGGGGTCGGTCGACCTCGCCGAGGCTCCTCACCTCGACCTCGACGACGAGCACGCTCCCGACCGCGCGCGGGCCGTCGTCTGCGACGCCGCCCGGAGGAACGACGCCGACGAGCTGCACATCGAGGTGATCGCGGGCGCCGAGCACCGCGACGAGTGGGCCTGGGTGCACTGGCTCCCCCACGCAGCAGCTGGAGCGGCACCGCACCGCCTGGTCGTCCTCGACCCGGGCATGGGCGTCGAGTCCGCCCCCGCCGACCTCGCCGGAGCAGCGGTGCTGCGCATCCAGCGGCCGCCGTCCCGCGCCTCGGCGTCCGGGGAGCCGCGCGGATCCTCGCGGCATCCGATGCTCACCCGCACCGAGGCGGAGGCGATCGCGCGCCGGCTCGCAGGCCGGACGACGCCCACGGCGGGCGATCCGCTCGACCTCCTCGCCCCCGCCCCGGGCGACCCGTCGCTGCGCGTCGTGCTGGGCGTCGGACCCGACGGACGCCCGGTGCACCTCGACCTCGCCGAGGCGGCCGAGGGCGGGAGCGGGCCGCACGGCCTGCTCGTGGGCGCCACCGGCTCGGGCAAGTCCGAGCTGCTGCGCACCCTCGTCCTCGGGCTGCTCGGCCGGCACCCGCCCGATCGGCTCGCGCTCGCGCTGATCGACTTCAAGGGCGGTGCGACCTTCGCCGGTCTCGAGGGCGTCCCGCACGTGGCCGGGCTGGCCACCAACCTCGGGGACGACCTCACCGTCGTCGACCGGCTCGCCGAGGCGCTCGGCGCCGAGGTCGCCGAACGGCAGCAGCGGCTCCACGACGCCGGACGCCTGCCCGGCCTGGCCTCCTGGGACGCCCACGTCACCGAGCGTGCGGGACCGCCGCCGCCCCGGCTGATCGTCGTCATCGACGAGCTCAGCGAGCTGGTGACCGCCCGGCCCGACGTCGTCCCGGTGCTGGTGGCGCTGGGTCGGGTGGGGCGATCCCTCGGGGTGCACCTGCTGCTCGCCAGCCAGCGCTGGGACGAGGGCCGGCTCGGCGGCCTGGAGGCGCACGTCTCCTACCGGATCGCGCTGCGGACGTTCTCCGCAGCGGAGTCCCGAGCCGCCATCGGGGTGCCGGACGCCGCCGACCTGCCGCAGGAGCCGGGCCACGGCCTGCTGCGCGTGGGCACGAGCCTGCTTCCCTTCCGAGCGCCCGCGGTGTCGGCCCCTCGGGTGGTCGCGACGCGGGCATCGGTGGAGGTCGACGTCCCGGCGTCGGGCGCATCGTCCCAGGCGCGCACGATCCGCAAGGATCCGAGCGCCTGGGAGTCCACGCTCACCGGTCTGCGAGGAGCCGTGTCACCGACCCCACCGGTGTGGGTGCCGCCGCTGAGCGCGCCGCTGGACCTGAGGTCGCTCCTTCCGGCCGATCGAGCGATGGCTCCGCATCTGCTCGTGGGGGCGCGGGAGCGGCCGCGCGGTCGCGGTCACGAGCCGCTGGTCCTGCACGGGCATCCTCTGGTCGTCGGCGCCCGGGGCTCCGGCGTGAGCACCGCGCTGCGAGCCTTGGCGTGGTCGGCGGCCCTGCCGGCGGACCCGGCCGACGTCGCGCTGGTCCTGCTCGACCTCGACGACGGCGGCCTCGCCCCGCTCACGGCCCTCCCGCACGTGATCGGCCGGGCCACTCGGGCCGAGGAGGTGCCGGCCGCGCTGGCCTCCCTCGACGATCGGGAGCCGGGACGCCGTGCGCTGGTGCTCGTCGACGGCTGGGCCCGGGTCCGTGACCACCCCCGGGCCGCGGACGCCCTGCTGTCGGTGATCGACGGCGGAGCCAGCGACGACGTCCGCGTGGCCGTGGGCGCACGCCGCTGGACCGACCTGCGACCGGCCGTGCGCGATCTCCTCGGCGCGGCGCTCGAGCTGCGGCTGGCCGATCCGACCGAGTCGCTGGTCGACCGGCGGCGTGCCTCCTCCCTGCGGCGCGACCGCCCCGGGCACGGGCTCGACGAGGAGGGCCACGAGGTCCTCGTCGCCGTGATGCCCGGGGAGTCGGACGTCGCCGCGGCGCTCGGCCGGCGTCATCGCACCGCGGCCCTCGATCTCGCCGGCTGGCTCCGCACCGCTCCCGCACCGAGCGACCTGGAGATCCGGGGCCCGGCGGGCTCGGGACGCTCGACCGCCCTGGCGATCGCCCTGCGCCGCCAGGTCGAGCGCGGACCCGACCACGCGCGGATCGTGCTCCTGCGCTCGGCGGAGCACCTCCGGGCCGGGGTCCCGCCCTCGATGCTGCTGCCCTGGGACCACGACGACCCCGCCGACGGCGCACGCCAGCTCACCGCGCACCTGGCCGACCGCGCGACGCGCGCGGGCGCGGCCGGGCCGGACGTCGTCGTGGTCGCCGACGAGCCGGCGCCCGACGAGACGTCCGTCCTCGAGGTCCTCCGGGGTCACCGGGAGGGGCTGGTGCTCCTGGTGGTCGCCTCCGGCGCCTTCTCGGACCGGTCCGCGACGGAGCTCACCGCTCGCCTGACCCTCGGCCCGACCCGGGGTCACGGCGAGCTGTGTCGCCCCGGGCGTCCGACGGTGGAGGTCCGAGTGCCGCGACCGCCGTGAGCCCGGGAGCGGTCAGGCGTCAGACGTCAGACGTCAGACGTGAGTGTGGGAGCCCGCGGCGCTGACCTTGAAGCTCGGCACGTCGTCGAGGCTCATGGTGGCCTCGTACGTGCGGCGGTAGCCGGTGTGGGCGATGCGCCAGCCCTCGTCGGTGCGCACGTAGCGATCCTCGTAGATCGCCGCGCCCTCGAGCATGAAGCGGAACGCCTCGACGATCACCTTGTCCTGGAGGTACCAGCGACCGACGGCGGTGTCGCCCTCGACGTCGATCTCGGGGTGGTGCGCCTGATGGAGGGTGATCATCCCCTCGCCGAGGTTGGAGCGCATGTACTCCACGAGCGCGGCGCGGTCCTCGAAGAGCAGGCCGTTGTAGTCGCCGGTGACGTCCGGCAGGAAGCAGGACTCGAACTCGTCCCACTGCTTGGTGTCCAAGGTGCGCAGGTAGCGGTACTTCAGCCGGGCGATGGCCTCGCGGTCCTCGCGCACGTCCGCTCGGGGGGATGCGGTGTCGCTCACGGGCCGCAACCTACGCGTGTCCGGGGTCACACCGCATGAAAAGCGCCCGTAACCCGCGCTCAACCGGCCCGCCATGCGACGGCGCCACGATGAGTGCACCGATCACCCACCCCACGCATCAGGAGGCCACGATGGAGAACCCCACCAGCGCCGCTCGCGACGTCGACGCGCCCACCGACCTGAGGACCCGCCACTCCCGCGCCCTCGCCCGACTCATGGCCGACCGCGCCGACCTGCGCGGCATCAACGGCTTCGCCGACATGGTCGACGACTCGCTGCGGTGGACCGCCTGACGCGACGGACCTCCTGCCGGGCCCCCGCCCGGTCCCCCCGTACGGCGCCCGGGACGACCC
>NZ_JBUZJI010000022.1:13922-20201 GCF_055282735.1 Nocardioides sp. B129/18
TTCAACATCATCTTCTGCGGCCACTTCCCGGCCGGCGTCGCGACCTTCTCCGACGCGTCGCGGGGCCATCGCCGCCCGAGGAGGACGGCGCACCGCCGCTGTTATGGTCGAGCGGTGATCTTCAAGCGCGTGGGCGAAGGACGCCCGTACCCGGATCACGGTCTCGGATCTCGTGACTGGGCCGGCCTGCCGCCGCGCCAGGTCCGCCTCGACCAGCTGGTCACCACCAAGGACACCCTGCAGCTCGCGGCCCTGCTCGACGAGGACTCGACGTTCTACGGCGACCTCTTCGCCCACGTCGTGTCCTGGCGCGGGGAGCTCTACCTCGAGGACGGCCTGCACCGCGCGCTGCGGGCGGCCCTCCAGCAGCGCACCGTGCTGCACGCCCGCGTGCACGCCCTGGACGAGCCGGCGTCATGAGCCACGCGTCCGGCCCTCCTCCGACACCGGCGGGGCCGGGCGACGCGCCGCGCGCCGGCCGCTCCCGCGTCACCACCCAGACCGCCACCCTGCTCACGCTCGTGGTGCTCCTGGTGGTCGGCTTCATCTGGGGCGTCTCCGCGCTCACCGCCCCCTTCGGCGACGCGGGCGACTCCAGCGGCACGGGGGCCGCCGCGGCCGACGATCCGAGCGCCTGCCCGGGCGGACAGGCGCCCACGAGTCGGGTCGTGCGGCCGCGCGAGGCGGTCGTCTCCGTCCTGAACTCCGGCACCCGCCGCGGCCGAGCCGCCGAGATCATGAGCGCGCTCACCGACCAGGGGTTCCGGCAGGGCACCATCGGCAACGCGCCGGCCGGCGTCGAGGTCGGCGTGGCCGAGGTCTGGTCCGCGAGGCCGACCGCCGCCGCGACCCGCCTCGTCCGCTCGACCCTGCCGTCGGGGACCCTCGTGCGTCCGATTCCGGCCGGAGTGAAGGCGCGCGGGGTGATCGTGGTCGTGGGCGACGGCCTGGAGGGCCTCACCGCCGCAAGCACGTCGGTGCGCGCCCTCACCTCCACTCCGTCCTGCGCCGACGGGTCCTGAGGCGCGCCGCGCCGGTCAGCCGCGACGCTCGGGGGCGACCCAGTGGGCCAGGCGGCCGTGGAGGCTGACCTCGCGCAGCCGCGCCTCGGTCTGCTCGCGCACCCGGCGTGCGGTGACGATCAGCAGGTCGTCTCCGCGCTTGAGGGCCGTGCGGTGCTCGGGGACGATCGTCTGCCCGTCGCGGATGACCAGGGAGACCGACGCCCCGACGGGCAGGCGCAGCTCGCTGACCTCGACGCCGTGCAACCGGGAGGCCGGGCTGATGGTGACCTGCAGGAGGTCGGCGGCGATCCGCTCGAGCGGGGCGGCCTCGAGGTCGAGGTCGCGCGGCTCGGAGCGACGGGCGACCTTGAGCACCCGGGCGACCAGCGGGAGCGTCGGCCCGGTGAGCAGGGTGTAGACGACCACCATCACGAAGACGATGTCGAAGAGCCGCTCGGCGCCGTCGACGCCCTCCGAGAGCGGGATCGTCATGAGGACGATCGGCACGGCGCCGCGCAGCCCGGCGTAGGACAGGAAGGCCAGGTCCGGCCAGCGCATCGGACGCACGACGGCGCTGACCAGCACCGAGATCGGCCGCGCGACGAGGGTGAGGATCAGCCCGGCGAGGAGGGCGAGGCCGACGACCTCGGGGGTGATGCGGGTCGGGGACAGCAGCAGGCCGAGCATGACGAACAGCCCGATCTGGGCCAGCCAGGCGATGCCCTCGGAGAAGGATCGGGTGGCGCCGCGGTGCGGAAGCTCGGAGTTGCCGAGCACGAGGGCGGCGACGTAGACCGCGGCGAACCCGCTGGCGTGCAGGGCGGCGCCGGCGCCGTAGGCCAGCAGCGCGAGGCTGAGCACCGCGATCGGGTAGAGGCCCGAGGAGGGCAGCGCGGCGCGGCGCAGCAGCCAGGCGCCGAGGGTGCCGATGACCAGGCCGAGCACGAGGCCGGCGAGCAGCTCGTAGACGACGATCCCGGCGATCGCCCAGGCCGGCTGCTCGGCGGCCGCGCCGCTGGCCACGAGCGTCACGAGGACGACGGTGGGCGCGTCGTTGAGACCTGACTCCGCCTCGAGCGCACCGGTGAGACGCGAGGGCAGGGGCACGACCCGGAGGACGGAGAACACCGCCGCGGCGTCGGTGGGCGAGCAGACGGCGCCGAGCAGGATCGCCAGCTGCCAGTCCAGACCGAGCAGCCAGTGACCCGCGACCGCCATGACGGCCACCGACACGACGATGCCGAGGGTCGCCAGGGACGCACCCAGCCGCATCGAGGGTCTGACCTCGCGCCACGACGTCGTCAGACCGCCCTCGGCGAGGATGAGGACCAGCGCCGCGAACCCCAGCGCATGGGCGAGCTCGGCGTCCTCGAAGGGGATCCCGAGGCCGGACTCGCCCAGTGCGACGCCCATGAGCAGGTAGAGCAGGAGGCTCGGGAGGCCGGCGCGTGCGGTGAGCCGCACGGCGAGGACGGCGGCGAGGGTGACGGCGGCGCCCCACAGCACGAACACGTCGAGCTCGTGGACGTCGAAGGTCATGTCACCTCGGGGGTCGGTGGCGAGTGGGAAGTCTATCGGCGGCCACCTGGTCCGCGGGGGCGGCAGGCTGTGGAGCGGCTGTGCTGTGACGACCGTCGCGCAGAACTGGAACTTGTTCTAGATTTGAGCCATGAGCGGAACCGCGATCCCGGCCGTCGTCCCGGCCACCGAGGTGCCCGAGGGCGCCGAGCACTACGACGTCGTCGTCATCGGCTTCGGGATCGCCGGCGGGTGCGCCGCCCTCGAGGCGGCGCGGGCGGGAGCCCGGACGCTGATCCTCGAGCGCGCCGCGGTGCACGGCGGCACGACCTGCATGGCCGGCGGCCACTTCTACCTCGGCGGCGGCACCGCGGTGCAGCAGGCCACCGGCCACGAGGACACCCCCGACGACATGTACGCCTACCTCGTCGCGACCAGCCGCGACCCCGAGCACGACAAGATCCGCGCCTACTGCGACGACTCCGTCGAGCACTTCACCTGGCTCGAGGCCCTCGGATTCGAGTTCGAGCGCTCCTACTTCCCCGGCAAGGCCGTCATCCAGCCCGGCACCGAGGGCCTGATGTTCACCGGCAACGAGAAGGTCCACCCCTACCGCGGCCAGGCCCGTCCTGCGCCGCGCGGCCACAAGGTCCCCGTGCCCGGCGACACCGAGGGCGCGAAGCTCGTCGTCGACCTGCTGCGCGACCGGTGCGAGGAGGCCGGCGTCGAGGTCCGCTACGAGACCGGCGCGACGAACCTGGTCGTCGACGACCGGGAGGGCGAGGCCCGCGTCGTCGGCGTCGCCTGGCGCTCCTTCGAGCGCACCGGGGTCCTGCGCGCCGACGCCGTGGTCGTCGCGGCCGGCGGCTTCGTGATGAACCCCGACATGGTCGCCGCCCACACCCCCGCCCTCGGCTCGAAGCTCTTCACCCTCGGCTCCACCTACGACGACGGCCTCGGCATCCGCCTGGGCGCCTCGGTGGGCGCGGAGCTCAAGCACATGGACGAGCCCTTCATCACCGCGCCGTTCTACCCGCCCTCGAGCCTGGTCAAGGGCGTCATCGTCAACAAGGACGGCCGGCGGTTCGTCGCCGAGGACTCCTACCACTCGCGGACGTCGTACCACGTCATGCACCAGCGCGACTCCGCTGCGTACCTCATCGCCGACAGCGCCCACATGGGCGAGCGCGGCATGCCCCTGGTGAAGTTCCTCGACGGCTACGAGTCGATCGAGGAGATGGAGACCGCGCTCGAGCTGCCCGCCGGATCGCTGGTGGCGACGATGGCCCGCTACGACGAGCACGCCGCCCGCGGCGAGGACCCCGACTTCGGCAAGCACCCCGACTGGCTCGCCCCGCAGACCGAGGGACCGTGGGGGGTCTTCAGTCTGACGCTCGGCGAGGCGCTCTACGCCGGGTTCACCCTCGGCGGCATCGCCACCACCGTCGACGGCCAGGCCCGGCGTCCCGACGGCACGGTCATCGAGGGCCTCTACGCCGCCGGCGCCTGCGCCTCCAACATCGCCCAGGACGGCGCCGGCTACTGCTCGGGCACCCAGCTCGGCGAGGGGTCGTTCTTCGGGCGCCGGGCCGGTCGTCACGCCGCCGCGCGGGCCCGCACCGCGGTCGGCTGACCGGGGGCAGTCTCCCCGGATATCCGGGGAGACTGGACGTTGTCAGGGGAAGCCTCCCCCGACGACGTCCAGTTCTCCCTGACCTGATCGGCCTCTCAGCGCGCCGAGGCGTCGAGGGCGTCCACGGAGTCGGCGCTGACGAGGAGCCGCCGCAGCACCTTGCCGGTGGCGTTGCGCGGCAGGACGTCGACGAGCCACACCTCGCGCGGGACCTCGTGGCGCGCGAGCCGCTCGCGGGCCAGCGCGCGGAGGGCGTCGGGGAGGTCGGGGGCGGCGTCGGCACGCGGCACGACGACGGCGCGCAGTCGCTGCCCGAACTCCTCGTCGGGCACGCCGACGACGACGGCCTCGTCGACGTCGGGGTGCTCGCCGAGCAGCGCCTCCACCTGCGCCGGGACGACGTTCTCGCCGCCGGAGACGATCATGTCGTCCTCGCGGCCGTCGATGTGCAGCAGGCCATGGGCGTCGAGGTGGCCGACGTCGCCGGTGGAGACGTGGCCGTCGACGACCTCCTTGCCCGAGCCGTCGGTGTAGCCGCCGAAGGCCAGCAGGCTGCGGACGAACACGGTGCCGGACTCCCCCGGCGCGACGGGGCGGCGGTCGGCGTCGAGGATCCGCACGCGCGCGCCGGCGGGCGGACGGCCGACGCAGCCGGGCGCGAGGGCGAGCTCGTCGGGCAGCGCGACGGCGGCGACGCCGACCTCGGTGGAGCCGTACATGTTGTGCAGCACCGGTCCGAGGAGGGCATGGGTGCGCACGCACAGCGCGGCGGGCAGCGCGGACCCTGCGGCGAAGATGCGGTCGAGGCTGGCGAGATCGGCCGGGTCGGGCTCGAGGGCGAGGATGCGGTGCAGCATCGTCGGCACCAGGACGAGCGCCTGCGCCCGCGTCTGCGCGACGGTGGCGACGCACCGGGCGGCGTCGAAGCGACGCGCCAGCACGATCTGGCAGCCGGCCGCCATCGCCAGCACCAGCTGGGAGAGGCCGGTTCCGTGGAAGACCGGCGCCGCCATCACGACGATGCCGCCGCGCGGGAACGGCAGCCGGTCGAGCACCTGGCCGCTCTGCAGCGGCGAGACGCGTCCGCGCGGCGCCCCCTTGGGGACGCCGGTGGTGCCGCTGGTGAGCACGACGAGGCCGCCGGAGCGGGCAGGCGTGGGCGGCGGGGTCGCGGGAGCGGCGGCGACGAGGTCGGCCAGGCCGGTGACGCCCGGTGACGCGCCGTCGAGCACCACCCGCGGCAGCGGACGTCGGTCGGTGGCCGCGACCACGACCGCCTCGGCCTCGAGGTCGTGCAGCAGCAGGTCGACGCCCTCGCGCTCGAGCACCGCGGCGAGCTGCGGGGCGGCCGAGCCGGTGTTGAGAAGCACGACCCGCATGCCCGCCCAGCCGGCGCCGGCGAGCGCCACGACGGCGCCGCGGTGGTCGCGGCTGAGGAGGCCGACGACGACCGGCCGATCGCCGTCGGACGCCGGAGCGGCCAGCGGCGCCAAGGCTCGCAGCCCGTGCGCGAGACCGGAGGCCTGACGCGCCAGCTCGCCGTAGGAGATCGTGCCGTCGTCGTCGCGGATCGCGATCGCCTCGGGGTGGACCCGGGCGCCGCGCCGCACCATCGCCGCCACCGGCCCGAGCCGCTCGGTGTCGCGCGCGGCGAGCAGGGTGCGGACGGGGTGGGCGGGCTCGACGAGCCGCTCGCGCAGCAGCACGCGGGCGGCGTCGACCGCGTCGCGGACGTCGAGCAGCCCGTCGACGAGCCGATCGGGCAGGCGGTCGGGCAGGTGGTCGAGCAGCCCGCTCATCGGCCGCTCCACACCGGGTCGCGCTTCTCGGCGAACGCGGCGACCCCCTCGCGGGCGTCGTCGCTGAGCACCACCGGCGAGGCCAGCTCGCTCTGGCGCGCGAAGCCCTCCTCGGGCGACCAGGTCGGGGCGGCGTCGACGATCTGCTTGCCGACGGCCACCGAGAGCGGCGCGTTGGCGGCGATGCGCAGGGCGAGGTCGAGCGCGGCCTCGAGCGCGCCGCCGGCCGGGACGATCCGGTTGACCAGGCCGAGCTCGGCCAGGCGCGTGGCGGGCAGCGGATCGGCCACGAGCGCGAGCTCGAGCGCGATCGGACGCAGCAGGG
>NZ_JBUZJI010000022.1:20211-46016 GCF_055282735.1 Nocardioides sp. B129/18
GCGGTGCGCCAGAGTCCGCCGGCCGCCGCGAGCAGGCCGCGCTTGGCCTCGGGGAGCCCGAAGATCGCGTCGTCGGCGGCGACCACGAGATCGGCGCACAGCGCCAGCTCGAACCCGCCGGCCAGCGCGGCGCCCTCGACGGCGGCGATCGTCGGCTTGGTCGGCGGCTCGGCGGTCAGACCGAGCGGGCCGCGACGATCCGTGACGGGCACCTCGCCGCGGTGGGCGCCGGCGAGGTCCATCCCCGCGCAGAACGTGCCACCCGCGCCGGTGAGCACGATCGCGCGCACCGAGGCGTCGGCCTCGGCGTCGTCGACGGCCCGCTCGAGCGCGAGGGCGGTGCGCCGGTCGACGGCGTTGCGGACGCTCGGCCGATCGAGGGTGATGACGAGGACCTCGCCGTGCGGGCCGTGACGCTCGGTGCGCACCGGCGCCGGCGGCGGCGCGGGGAGCTCGGCGCGAGCGTCGTCCTCGACGACGAGGCGCCCGTCGTCCACGCGCACGGTCGCGCGCAGCAGGTCGGTGCCGAGCGCGAGCGCGAGGTCGTCGGGGTGCTCGGAGCGCAGCAGCACCCGGACGCCGTCGGGGCGCAGCACGCTGAGCACGACGCCCTCGGCCTCGCCGTCGCGGCGGTAGGGGATCGTGAGCGCCTCGACGACGCCGCTGCCCTCGAGCTCGGTGAGCACCGGACGCGCGGCCGGGCGCTGCACGGCGGGCTTGAGGTGGGCGAAGGCGCGCTCGGGCGGGGTCGCGGAGTAGACGCCGAGGGCGTGCTTGGTGGCGTACCAGCCCAGCGACGTCGAGAGCCCGATCTCGTCGGGGCGCTCGCGCAGGAGCGGCACCATCGTCGCGACGGCGTGGGTGCCGTAGTCGTTGCCGGGACCGCCGGCGAAGGTCAGGCCGCCGGTGACGCTGAGGGGACGCGCGGGGTCGCCCCACGGCAGCCCGAGCGCCTTCGCCCCGAGCTGCACGGCGGCGGGGAAGCAGGAGTAGAGGTCGACCGGACCGAGGTCGTCGACGGTGAGCCCCGCGTGGCCGAGCGCGGCCTCGCCGAGGGCCGCGATGGCAGGCGAGGCGGCGAGGTCGGCGCGCTCGGAGACGAACCACTCGTCGGTGGCCGAGGCGCCCGCGTGCAGGAACACCCAGCGCTCCTGGGGCACGCCGGCCGCCTGCGCCGCGGCCACCGAGGTGACGATGACGCCGGCGGCGAGGTCGACGTTGAAGTTCGCGCACATCAGCTTCGTGTACGGGTCGCTCACACGTCGGTTGTCGGCGCCGGGGGTGCCGATCTCCTCGGCGGTGCGAGCGGCGCGGTCCCACGCGTGCGGGTTGGCGGCGGCCGCCTCGGAGAGCTGCGACCACAGCCGCGCGACGGCCGCGCCGTGCTCCTCGGCACTGGTGCCCTCGGCACCGCGCAGCGCCGACTCCAGCAGCGCGTAGACGAAGATCGGGGCTCCCAGGCCGACGGCGGTCTCGGCCTCGTTGTTGGCCGGACGGTCGACGCCGATGACGCGGTCGGGTGCGGCGTCGTCGGGCTGACGCGGCCACGGCGGGGTGCGGCCCTCGCGCTGCAGGGCCGCGACGGTGGCGCCCGCCTCGGCGCCGGAGACGAGCACGACGTGCGCCGCGCCGTCGACGACCTGCTGGGCGGCGTCGTTGATGGCCAGCTGGGCGCCGTCGCCGCCGTAGGGCGAGGTCTGCACGGTGCCGGCGTCGGCGGCCCCGACGAGCCCGGCGAGCGCGCCCGCCTGGTCGGCGTAGGTCCACGACGCGGCAGGGACGGCGTAGACGAGGTCGGCGCCGGCGAGCAGGTCGACGCGCGCGCCGGCGTCCTGCGCCGCGGCGCGCAGGGCACGCGCCGAGAGCTCGACCGGCTCGACGGGCGCGTCGAGGTCGATCTCGCGGTGCGCCACCTGGCCGACGCCGACGACCACCGGCGTGCGCGGGTCGAGCAGGCGTCCGGTGCGCTCGTGGAGCACCGGCTCGTCGGCGACCCGCAGCCGTCCGGCGGCGCCGTCCTCGAGCAGCTCGGCGAGCGCGGCCAGCGAGTCGGCGAGGGCGACCTCGACGCTGCGGACGGCGGTGAGGCCGACCGGCCCCTTCACCGGCGGACCGTCGAGGGCGCCGTCGAGGCGGACGGCCGATCCGCCGTCGGCCGCGGCGATGGTGCACCACAGGCCGACCGTGATGCCCATCGGACCGGTGCCGCGCAGGGCGAAGCCGGCGGGCCCGGCCGACTCCACCCGCCAGCGCGCCTGGGCGGGGATGTCCATGAGGCGGATCTGCTGGGTGAACTCGGCGTCGGCCTCGAGGCGCTCGGGGCGCTCGCCGCGCCAGCCGACGTGCATCCGCAGCCAGGCGTGGGTCTGCTCGAGGTCGGTGACGGTGGCGGCCACCGCGTCGGGTGCCGCGCGCACGAGCCGCTGCGCGCTGACCTGACGGGCGTACTCCTCGGGCCCCTGCGGCGCCGGCACGTCGACGTCGGCGCCCGGCGCGGCGTCGTCGCGTCCGAGGAGACCGCCGACGGCGTCCCCGACGGCGTCGCGCGCGGTGCGGGCGAGCACCGGCGCGAGCGTCTGGGCCGTGCGGACGGCCCGGGCCGCCCGAGCGGCGGCGGAGGGGCGGCGGGGGGTGGCGTGGGACGACATGGGGACCTCTCGAGCCAGACAGTCCGATCGGACTGTTTTGACCATGGTGCGGCCGAGTGCCGGGGTGGCGCAACCCGCGTCGGACGGCGTCCCAGGGGGTGGTCGTCGACGTCGAGCGATCCGGACCCCGGTCCGGTTCCTCCCGTGTGACGTGTCCGGCAGGTTCCGCCGTTCCCAGACCTGCCGGACACGCCGCGCGGTCCCCAATTACCCGGTCAGCCGGGTAATTGGGGACCACCCGCCCCAGCGACCCGGCCCGCTACGGTGAGCGACGTGTCAGCACCCCACCGCACCCAGCAGGAGCGGTCGACCCAGACGCGGGCGCGTCTGGTCGACGCGGCGTTCGCCTGCCTGCTCGAGGTCGGGTACGCCGGGACGACGGTGGGCGCGGTCCAGCAGCGGGCGGGGGTGGCGCGCGGCACCCTGCTGCACCACTTCCCGACGCGCAGCGCGCTGATGGTGGGCGTCGTGGAGGACATCGCGCAGCGGCGACTGGCGGTGCTCACCGAGCCGCCCGCCGGCGCGGACGGCGAGGAGACGGCGGACGACTGGGACGCGCTCGTCGACCGCGTCTGGAGCGACCTGCGCAGCCCGGCCTTCACCGCAGCCCTCGAGCTGTGGGTGGCCGCCCGCACCGACGCCGACCTGCGGGCGGCGCTGGTGCCGGTGCAGGAGCGGCTCTTCGGCACGGTGCACCGCAGCGTCACCGCGCTGGTGGGGGTCGACGATCCGCGCGTGCCGACGCTGGTGCAGTTCAGCATCGACCTGCTCACCGGCTCGCGGCTGGCCGGCATCCTCGAGGAGCGCCCCGGCACGCCGGCGATCGTCGAGCGGTGGCGTCAAGCGCTGCGCGTGCTCGCCGCGCGCCCCGCCGACGGGCACGAGCACGGGCACGGGCACGGGGACGAGCACCGGCAGGAGGGCGGAGGCGCCGCGCGAGCGGACGGCCTCTAGAGGTCGCGCACCCGCACGGCGACCAGCGCGATGTCGTCGTCGCTGTGGCCCGCGACCTCGGCGAGGAGGTCGTCGAGGACGAGCTCGAGATCGGCGAGGCCGTCGAGCCGCGCCCGCATCTCCAGCCAGCCGACCAGCCAGTCGACGCCGTCGTCGATGACGTGCTCGCGGCGCTCCACGAGCCCGTCGGTGTAGAGCACGACGACGCCGCCGGGCGCGAGCGTGAGGTCCTGGGAGGAGCGGCGCAGCCCTGGGGCGGCGCCCAGCAGCGGCTCGGGCCGGCCGTCGAGGCAGCGGGCCCGGCCGTCGGGCTCGACGAGGATCGGCGGAGGGTGCCCGGCGTTGGCCCAGGTCAGGCAGCGGCCGCCGTCGAGGTCGGCGACGCGGGCGAGCACGGCGGTGGCGACGGCGGGCACCTCGAGCGTCGCGAGGGTGCGGTCGAGCCGCTCGAGCACCAGCGACGGGGGTCCGTCGGTGGTGCAGGCGATGCCGCGCAGCATGTTGCGCAGCTGCGCCATGCCGGCGGCGGCACGGGAGTCGTGACCGGCGACGTCGCCCACCGCGACGACGAGGTCGCCGTCGGCGAGACGGAAGGAGTCGTGCCAGTCGCCGCCGACCTGGGCGAGGTCCTCGGCCGGCTGGTAGCGCACGGCGAGGTCGAGGCCGGGCACGGCGCGCACGGGGGTGGTGAGGAGGCTGCGCTGGAGGGTCGCGGAGATCGCGCGCTCGGCCTCGGCGGTGCGCCGCTCGCGGGAGATCGCCTCGACGCGGTCCAGCGCGCTGCCGATGGTGGCGGCGACCAGGCGCAGGAAGCCCTCGTGCTCCTCGTCGAGCACGAGCATCGGACCGGGTGCGATGACGAGGTCGGGACGGTCGACGGCCTCGTCGTGGACGGCGTCGACCTCGAGCTCGGCGCCGGGGGTGAGCGCCAGCCACACCACCGAGCCGTCGACGCGCTCGTCGACGAGGAGCTCGCGCTGGCCCAGCGGCGTCGAGGGCGCCATCGGCAGGCGGGGGTCGACGAGGCTCGGATCGGCGGCCGGCCGCACGTCGACGCCGGCGATGTCCTCCGGGCAGCCGCGCAGCAGGGTGAGCGCCTCGACGACGACCTCCTGCGGCTCGCGAGCGTCGGCGAGGGCGTCGCCGAGGCGGCCGAGCAGCGTGAGGCGCCGCTGGGTGAGCACGGCCGCCGTGGTCTCGACGACGACGTCCATGATCCCCTCGACCCTGCCCTGGGGATTGGTCACCGGGGAGTAGGCGAAGGTGAAGTGGCACTCCTCGAGGAAGCCGCGGCGCACCAGCGGCACGGGCTCGTCGTGCAGCAGCACGGCCCGCTCGTGGTCGGTGACCTCGCGGATCAGCGGCACCAGCTGGTCGTAGACCTCGGGGAAGATCTCCTGCACGGTGCGGCCGAGGGCGCGCGGGTGCTTGTCGCCGATGATCTCGACGTACTCCTCGTTGTAGAGGAGCACCTCGTCAGGACCCCAGATCAAGGTGATCGGGAAGCCGATGCGCAGCATCATCGAGACGGTCGTGCGCAGCGTGGTCGACCACGTGGCGGGAGGGCCGAGAGGCGTGGCCGCCCAGTCGACCGCCTCGTAGTCGGCCGCGAGCTGGCCCGCCGGCCGGAAGAGGGGGTCGGACACCACTGCACCGTAGTGGTCGGTGCACCCCCGTGCACCGGAACGCGGCACACCGCGCCGATGCGCCACCCGGTCGGGGGAGGGACGGGCCTCCCCGTGCTCACCGAGCCGTCACCCGCCGTCCATCTCGCGGGCTCGGCGCGCGGACCGCCGAGGACTACCCTGGCCCGGGCCCCTCGTCCTCGCGACGGGGCTCGCCACCGGGACGAGAGGGGGAGCCATGTCCGACCGCGCCTTCCGCATCCGCACCCTCGCCGGGAGGGTCCGACGAGCCTCCGAGCCGGCGACGCCGGCGAGCGCTCCCGAGCCGATCCAGCCGGCCGCCCGCGCCAGCCTCGTCGACAGCGCGGTCTACCTCGACGGCGACCGCATCGACTCCCCCGACACCCTCGCGCGCACCTACGCCGCCCTGCACGACGCGCCCGGCTCGGTGGGCTGGATCGGCCTCTACCGGCCCGACCACCACGAGCTGGCCAGCCTGGCGGCGGAGTTCGACCTCCACGAGCTCGCGGTCGAGGACGCCATCACCGCCCACCAGCGGCCCAAGCTGGAGCGCTACGACGACACCCTGTTCGTCGTGCTGCGCGCGGCCCGCTACCTCGACGACGTCGAGGAGGTGGAGTTCGGCGAGGTCCACCTCTTCGTCGGACCCGACTTCGTGATCACCGTGCGCCACAGCGAGGCGCCCGACCTCTCCGCGGTCCGCCGGCGCCTGGAGAGCAACCCGGACCTGCTGCGGCTGGGCCCGGAGGCGATCCTCTACGCGATCCTCGACCGCGTCGTCGACGGCTACGCGCCGGTCGTGGCCGGCCTCGAGAACGACATCGACGAGATCGAGACCGAGGTCTTCGAGGGCGACCCGCGCGTCTCGCGCCGCATCTACGAGCTCAGCCGCGAGGTCATCGACTTCCAGCGGGCCACCCGGCCGCTGGCCGCCGTCGTCGCGGCGCTGACGGCCGGCTTCGAGAAGTACGGCACCGACGAGGAGCTGCAGCGCTACCTGCGCGACGTCGAGGACCACCTCACCGTCGTCATCGAGCAGGTCGACGGCTTCCGGCAGCTCCTGCGCGACATGCTCACCGTGAACGCCACCCTCGTCGCCCAGCAGCAGAACGAGGAGATGAAGGCGCTCTCCGAGGCCAGCATCGACCAGAACGAGGAGGTCAAGAGGATCTCCGCGTGGGCGGCCATCCTCTTCGCGCCCACGCTCATCGGCACCGTCTACGGCATGAACTTCGACTCCATGCCCGAGCTGCACTGGCACTACGGCTATCCGTTCGCGCTGGCGATGATGCTGCTGGTGAGCCTGGTGCTCTACCTCGTCTTCCGCCGCCGCGGCTGGATCTGATCCCGGACCAGCCGGGATCACCTCGGGAGTTCTCCTCCAGTCCGACGCATGCCTGCCGATCGGGCAGGCGTCGGATCCCGCTCACCCCCCCTTCGAGCGGAGCCGGCGCCCCCCGCTCCCTCGAAAGGCACCCCCGTGCGTCGAATCCTGCTGTCCTCCTGCACCCTGGTGGCCCTCGTGGCCTCCACGGCCCTGGCCACCACGGCCGGGGCCGACTCCACCACGCCCAGCACCCTGGCGCCGTCGACGGCCACCGCGTCGTGTCCCGACGCCCGCCTCGCGCCGCGTCCGGCCGCCGAGGTGCTGCGCACGACGCCGCGCCTGTTCGCCAAGGCCGCGACCCGCTCGGGCGCCGGCGAGGCGCGCCTGCGGACGCTCGCGCAGGACCACAGCCTGATGCTCGACGGCTGCGCCCGCCCGCTCTACGCCGAGAAGCGCCTGAGCAAGGGCGCGCAGCTGCGGATCGCGCGCCGCAACGCCGCCGCGGTGCCCTCGAGCCACCGCACCGCCACCGCCCGCCGCGACCTCGACTCCACCTTCCAGCTGGAGTCGCGCCCGGGCTCGGACCGCACGCTCTACCTCGACTTCACCGGCATGTCGGTCACCGGCACGGCCTGGAACTCCTCCTACGCCGGCGGCGGGGCCATCAACGTCCCGATCTTCTCCACCGACGGCTCGAGCTCCTACTCCGCCGAGGACCTCACCACGATCCAGCGGGTCTGGCAGATCGTCTCGGAGGACTACGCGCCCTTCGACGTCAACGTGACGACGCGGTGGAAGGGCACCGACGCGATGGCGCGCACGTCGGCCTCCGACACCACCTTCGGCGCGCGGGTCATCTTCGCCGGCGGCAACAACCCGATCTACCGCTCCTGCGGCTGCGGCGGCCTGGCCTACGTCGGCGTCTTCAACACCTCCGGCGACGACCACGACCGCTACCAGCCGGCCTGGGTCTTCACCCAGGGCGTCGGCACCGACGCCAAGACGATGGGCGAGGCCGCCGCCCACGAGGCGGGCCACCTCTTCGGCCTCTTCCACGACGGCACGCCGACCCGCTCCTACTCCGTGGGCGCGACGCCGTGGGCGCCGATCATGGGCGCCAGCTACTACCAGCCGATCACCCAGTGGTCGAAGGGCGAGTACCTCGGCGCCAACATGAAGCAGGACGACCTCGCCGTCATCGCCGCGGGCGGCGCTCCGCTGCGCCGCGACGACGTCGGCGACGACGCCGACGGCGCCCGGGTGCTGTGGCCCCTCGACCCGATCGACGGCGTCATCTCCACCCGCTCCGACGTCGACGCCTTCAAGTTCACCGCCAGCGGCACCACCACCGTCTCGGTGGCGGTGGCCGCGTACGCGAACCTCGACGTGCGGCTGCGCATCGCCACGGTCGGCGGCGACACCGTCGCCACGGCCAACCCGTCCTCGCGCCGCACCAGCGACACGACCGCCGACGGCCTGAGCGCCGCGGCGACCTTCACCGCCGCCGCGGGCGGCGCCACCTACGTGGCCTACGTCGACGGCGTCGGCCACGGCAACCCGCTCTCGCCGGGCGGCTACAGCGACTACGCGTCGCTGGGCAACTACGAGATCGGCCTGACCACCAACGCCCCGCGGGTCAAGCCGCTGAGCCTGACGACGGGCACGCCGGCCCAGGCCCGCACCGATGCCCCGTACAGCTCGCGGCCGGTGACGGTGCGCGGCGGTCGGGCGCCCTATCGCTACCAGGTCTCGGCGCTGCCGCGCGGCCTGCGGATGTCCTCCTCCACCGGGCGCATCACCGGGACGCCGCAGACCTCCGGCACCCGCCGGGTCACCGTCACGGTCACCGATCGCGCCGGCTCACGGGCCCGCACCTCGATCGCCCTGACGGTCGCCGCGACGCACGTGCCGCTGGCCTTCGCGACGCCCACGACCCTGCCCTCGCTGACCGTGGGCCAGGCCGGCACGGCGACCGTGCGGGCCGCCGGCGGCACGGCGCCCTACACCTTCCGGTTCGTCGGCACGGCGCCGCGGGGCGTGACGCTGCGCAGCGACGGCGCGACCGCGACGCTGTCGGGCACGCCGCGCTCGGCTGGGCAGGTCTCGGTGAGCCTGGAGGTCACCGACGCGACCGGCGCCAGCGTGCGGCGGACCTTCGTCATCCCGCTGGTGCGCTGAGGGGCGCGCGGCCGCCGGCTCAGAGCCCCGCGGCCGCGCAGCCTCCGGACCCGCCGGAGCGGCGCACCGCCATGGGCGCGGTGTCGTAGGTGGCGTAGGAGCCGTCGGAGGCCTGCACGCAGAGGGTGAACTCCACCGTCGCGGGGTCGTAGCGGTAGCCGGCCACCTCGTTGCCCGCGGACGGCGCGAGGTCCGCGGCCTCGAGCGCGCGCTGCGCGCCCGCGAGGTCGGTGGGGTAGTCGGTGCCGCGCAGCGCCGACTCCAGGGCCGGCGCGAGCCGGCTGACGTCGTCGACCGCCGACTGCTGGGCGGCCGGCCGTCCCGACTCGGACCCGCCGGACCCCTCGGATCCGCCATCGGATCCGCAGGCGGCCAGCGGGAGCACGGCGGCGAGGGCCAGGACGACGGCGGCCGCGGGGCGCGGGCGTCCCGCGCGGTGGAGGAGGGTCACGGAAGCGGTTCGGAGCCGCGGCCGCCCCGGGTGGGAGAGGTCACGGATCGATCCGACGTCGCCGGCTTGGGACCGGGTACGGGGATCGGGACAATGGTGTAGATGAGCACGAGTCAGGCCCTGTCGGCGAGCGAGGAGCCACGCATCCGCGACGGCGTCTTCTTCGCGCAGCCGCCGGAGCTGCCGCATGGGCCCCACGGGCTCGAGCGCGACGAGGTGCTGCGCGCCCAGCAGGAGCGGGCGATGATCGCGGTCACCGAGCTGCTCGCCACCCGCGGCTACCGCGAGATCGGCATCCGCGAGATCGCCCGCGCGGCGCGTCTCTCGACGACGGCCTTCTACCGCTGCTTCCCCGACAAGGACGCCTGCCTCGAGGCCGCCTACCAGCGCTACCTCGACCGGCTGCGCGCCCGGCTCCTGCACGAGATCCGCGACGACCAGCGGGGCTGGGCCGGCCGCGCCGCGGCGATCATCGAGTGCTACCTCGGCCTGGTGTCCTCCGACCCCGTCGCCGCGCGGGCGTTCCTGGTCGAGATGGACGCCGCGGGTCCGCAGGTGCGACGCCGCCGCCGCGAGGTGGTCGACGCCGTGGCCACCGCGCTGAAGGAGCGGCGCGACGAGCGCTGGCCCGAGATGGCCGACGTGCCCGTCGAGGTCTACGTCGCGGTGATCCACATGGTGCGCCAGATCGCCACCGACGGAGTCGACCACGGGGTCGACGCCGCCGAGCTGCGTGAGCGCGGACGACGTCTGACCCCGTGGATCGAGCGGACCCTCACGCCCTGACCCGGAGACCTGACCCGGAGACCTGTGGCGGAGGACCCGAGCCTCCCCCGCCCACGAGCGGCGGCGTCAGTCGACCAGCCAGCGCATCAGCAGGGCGAGCGCCGCGGCCACGCCGGCCGCTGCGACGAGCAGCGCGACGCCGGAGGGCGGCACGTGCGCGAGGGAGGAGCGGGGGCCGGCGAGGGGCGGCCGGGGACTCGGAGGCTGGTCGAGAGGCGGGGCGAGAGACGGGTGGAGGGAGGTCACGGCTCCCACTCCAGCCGGACGCCCAGCCTCGCACCAGGGTCGCTGACGGATCCCTGACGCGATCCTGACGCCTGCGCCCACCCGCCCGACGTCGGCGCGGCCGCGGTGGCGACCTAGCCTGGCGGCGTGAGCACCCGACGCGTCGTCCCCGCCTCCCCCGAGCGCAGCCTCTACCCGCTGATGACCGCGGTCGTGGTGCCCCGGCCTATCGCATGGATCTCCACCGTCGACGCCGACGGCGTCGGCAACCTGGCGCCGCACTCGTTCTTCACCGTGGCGTGCGCCAACCCGGCGATCGTGCAGTTCACCTCCGTCGGGGAGAAGGACACGCTGCGCAACGTCCTGGCCACCGGCGAGTTCGTCGTCAGCACCGTCGGACGCGCTCACATGGAGGCCGCCAACCAGACCTCCGCGCCCTACGCCCCCGACGTCGACGAGGCGAGCGCGGCGGGGGTGCGGATGGAGGCCAGCGAGACCGTGCGTCCGATGCGGGTGGCCGACTCCCCGGTGTCGCTGGAGTGCCGCCTGCACTCCCACCACGCGCTGGGCGACTCCACGATCGTGCTCGGCACGGTCACCGCGATCACGATCGACGAGGCGGCGCTCGACGGCGACCACCCGACGATGGCCGCGATCGCGCCGGTCTCGCGGCTGGGCCGCAACGAGTGGGGCCTGCCGCCGGAGGTCGTCACGCTCGACCGCCCGACCCGCGCCTGAGCGCGGACCGGGCGGGGCGAGGGTCGGGAGTCCGGCTCAGCCGGCGTGGTTGATCATGCCGGCGCCCACCGTGACGCCGGTGGCCTCGTCGACGAGGATGAACGAGCCGGTCGTCCGGTTGCGGCTGTAGGGGTCGCACAGCAGCGGCGCGGTGGTGCGCAGCTGCACCCGCCCGATCTCGTTGAGGCCCAGCTCGCCGGCCTCGGAGTCGCGGTGCAGGCTGTTGACGTCGAGCCGGTACTGGATGTCCTTGACCAGCGCCCGCGCGGTGCGGGTGGTGTGCTTGATGGCCAGCTTCTGCCGCGGCTTGAGCGGCGTGGTGGTCATCCAGCAGACCATGGCGTCGATGTCCTGGCTGGGCGCCGGCGCGTTGCGCACGCGAGCGATCATGTCGCCGCGGGAGACGTCGACGTCGTCCTCGAGGCGCACCGTCACCGACATGGGCGGGAACGCCTCGGCGACCTCGGCGTCGAAGAGGTCGATGCCGGCGATGCGCGAGGTCATGCCCGAGGGCAGCACGATCACCTCGTCGCCCGGCTTGAGGACGCCGCCGGCGACCTGGCCGGCGTAGCCGCGGTAGTCGCGGTGCTCCTCCGACTGCGGCCGGACGACGTACTGCACGGGGAACCGGACGTCGACGAGGTCGCGGTCGGAGGCCACGTGCACGTGCTCGAGGTGGTGCATGAGCGTCGGCCCGGAGTACCAGGGCGTGTGCTCGGAGCGCTCGACGACGTTGTCGCCCTTGAGCGCGGAGATCGGGATGACCTGCAGGTCGGGGATGTTGAGCTTGGTCGCGAACTGCGCGAACTCCTGGTGGATGCGCTCGTAGACGGCCTCGTCGAAGTCGACGAGGTCCATCTTGTTGATGCACAGCACCAGGTGGGGGACGCGCAGCAGCGAGAGCAGCACCGCGTGGCGGCGCGACTGCTCGGTGAGGCCGTGGCGGGCGTCGACGAGCACCAGGCCGAGGTCGGCGGTGGAGGCGCCGGTGACCATGTTGCGCGTGTACTGCACGTGGCCCGGGGTGTCGGCGATGATGAACTTGCGCCGCGGGGTCGCGAAGTAGCGGTAGGCCACGTCGATGGTGATGCCCTGCTCGCGCTCGGAGCGCAGGCCGTCGGTGAGCAGCGAGAGGTCGACGTAGTCGTGGCCCTTGGCCTCGCTGGTGCGCTCGACGGCCTCGAGCTGGTCGGCGAAGATCGACTTGCTGTCGTAGAGCAGCCGGCCGATGAGGGTGGACTTGCCGTCGTCGACGGAGCCGGCGGTGGCGAAGCGCAGGAGGTCCATCTGGTGCTCGGGACCGGTGGCCGGAGCGTCGGGGGCGGTGGTCTCGGCCATCAGAAGTAGCCCTCCTTCTTGCGGTCCTCCATGGCGGCCTCGGAGAACCGGTCGTCACCGCGCGTGGCGCCGCGCTCGGTGACCCGGGCGACGGCGACCTCCTCGATGATCTCGTCGATGGTGGACGCCCCGGACTCCAGGCATCCGGTGAGCGTGAGGTCGCCGACGGTGCGGAAGCGGACGGTGCGCTCGGCGACCGTCTCCCCCGACCGCAGCGGGTTGTGCTCGGACTCGCTGAGCAGCATGCCGTCACGCTCGAAGACGCGACGCTGGTGGGAGAAGTAGATCGAGGGGATCTCGATGCCCTCGCGCCGGATGTAGTCCCAGATGTCGAGCTCGGTCCAGTTGCTGATCGGGAAGATCCGCATGTGCTCGCCCTCGTGGAGCCGGCCGTTGTAGAGGCTCCACAGCTCGGGACGCTGGTTCTTGGGGTCCCACTGGCCGAACTCGTCGCGGTGGGAGTAGACGCGCTCCTTGGCGCGGGCCTTCTCCTCGTCGCGGCGGCCGCCACCGAAGGCGGCGGTGAAGCCGTTCTCCTCGATGGCGTGGAGCAGGGTGCCGATCTGCAGGCGGTTGCGGGAGGTCTTGCCGTCGTCGACGACGACCCCGTCGGCGATGGCCTCCTCGACGCTGGCGACGATCAGCCGCACGCCGAGCCGGTCGACCCAGGAGTCGCGGCAGGCGAGGACCTCGGGGAAGTCGTAGCCGGTGTCGACCTGGAGCACCGGGAAGGGGATGCGCGCGGGGTAGAAGGCCTTCTCGGCCAGCCGCATCATGACGATGGAGTCCTTGCCGCCGGAGAACATCAGCACCGGCTTCTCGAACTCCGCGGCCACCTCGCGGAAGATGTGGATCGACTCCGCCTCCAGCTGATCGAGCTGGCTCAGCCGGTAATCGGCATGGGTCACGGGCGTGCTCCTCGACGGATCGGGTCCCGCTGCGCGACCTCCCGCGACCAGCATGCGGGCAGGCCGTCTCACGGACGGGCTGTCGCAGGGAACCTTAGGGGGCGCTCCCGCATTCCAGCAAGACGGTCCACATGACAGACGTCAGGGCAAGTGTCGCCTTTCGGCGCGTTCTCCCCTAGAGTGCGGCGACGTGAGCGCACCCGTCCCGGAGTCACCCGACTCCACCCGCGACCGCCTGCTCGAGGGCGCCCTGGCCTGCATGCGCCGCACCGGCTCGACGCGCCTCTCGCTGGCGGAGGTCGCGCGGGCCTCCGGCATCGCCCGCCAGACGATCTACGCCCACTTCGCCGACCGCGAGCAGCTGCTGGCCGCCACCATCCAGCACGCGGCACTGCGCCTCACCGACCGCATCGCCCGCGAGACCGCCGCCATCGAGTCCACCGCCGATGCCCTCGTCGAGATCGTCGTCGCCTTCCACGAGGAGGCCCGGCACGACGTCGCCATCGCCCAGGTGATCGCGATGACCCTCAGCCCCGCCACCGCCGAGCAGGGCACGATCTCGGCCGACGCCCTGCGCCTGACCCGCGGCTTCCTGCGCGGCCGCCTGACCGGCGGCACGGGCGGCGAGGGCGACGTCCCGCTCGACGAGGACCTCCTCGACGAGCGGGCCGAGATCGTCGTGCGGATCCTGCTCTCGGTGCTCGGCTACCGCTCGGCGCGCACCGAGACCCCCGAGCGCCTGCGCGAGTTCCTGCACCGCGCGCTCGTCCCCGCCCTCGACCTCCCCCCGGAGCCCTCATGACCCCCACCGCCGGCACCACCTCCCCCCGCTTCGCCGGACGTCGCGTCCTGGTCACCGGCGCCGCCGGCGGCCTCGGCGGCACGCTCGTCGAGCTGTTCCGCGCCGAGGGGGCCGAGGTCGTCGGCACCGACGTCGTCGTGCCGCCCGAGCGGGAGGACCTGCTGCCCCTCGACCTCGCCGACGCCGACGCGCTCCCCCGCGTCGCGGCGAGCGCGATCGAGCGCCTCGGCGGGCTCGACGTGCTCTGCAACGTCGCCGGCCTGCAGCGCTTCGCCACGCTCGCCGAGCTCGACGCCGCCACGCTGCGCGCGCACCTCGACGTCAACGCCGTCGCACCGATCCTGATGGTGCAGGCGTGCGCCGAGGCCCTCGCCGAGAGCGGCGGCAACGTCGTCACGATCGCCTCGATCTCCGCGCTGATGGGCCAGCCGTACAACGCCGCCTACTGCGCCAGCAAGGCCGCCGCGCTCCTGGGCATGCGGGCGCTGGCCGTCGAGCTCGCCGGGCGCGGCGTCCGCGTCAACTGCGTCTCCCCCGGGGGCATCGAGACGCCGATGATCCATGCCGCAGCTGCCGGCCTGCCGCAGGACGCCGACTGGAGCCTGATCGCCAAGAGCCAGAGCGTCATCCCCGGCTTCATGCCGCCGGCCGACGTCGCCGAGGCCGTGCTCTTCCTGGCCTCCGACGCCGCCCGCTCCATCACCGCGGCCAACCTGGTGGTCGACCGCGGCGTGATCTGGTGAGCCGCCGAGCGCGCAGGACTCAGCCGGCGGCGATCTCGCGCAGGAACGCGATCTGCTCCTCGACGTAGACCTCGAAGGCCGGCGGCACGTACGGCGCGAAGTGACCGCCGGGGTGACGCCGCACGCGGACGTCGCGCCCGCGGCCCGCGAGCGCGAGCGCCGGCCCCGGCGGCGTGGTGGCGTCGTCCTCGGCCACCTGCACGAGCACCGGCACGTCGATGCGCCGCACGGCCCGACCCGGCGAGTAGCGCCCGATCCGCAGCGCGAACCGGGCGGCGACACGGTCGTCGACCTCGGCGCCCTCGGGCACCAGCCCGGCGTACTCGGAGGCCTCCGGCGCGGTCATGAAGGCGACGTCGCCCGGACGACCGGCGGCCGGCACGTAGTGCGGCGAGCGCCCCAGCAGACTGCGCCCGACGTCGCGCAGCGCGTGCGCGCCGAGCCGAGCGGTCTGCGCCGGGGAGTTCAGGGCCACCGAGGCCGGGCCGCTGACGTGCGGCACCTGGGAGATCACCGCGTCGGCGCGCAGCCGGGAGGCGAGGGCGAGCACGTGGCCGCCGGAGAGCGAGGAGCCCCAGAGCACGAGCCGCTGCGCGGCGAGCTCGGGACGGCTGCGGGTCCAGGCGACCGCCGAGGTCCAGTCCTCGTGCTGACGACCGATGTCGAGCAGCTGCCGCGGGACGCCGGCCGAGGCGCCGAAGTGGCGGTAGTCGAAGACGACGACGTCGGCTCCGGCCGCGGCGAACCGCTCGACGTAGGCGTCGAGCCGCATCTCCTTGACCCCGGCCAGGCCGTGGGCCATGACGACGCTGAGGCCCAGCGACGGCTGGTGCGCGCGATGGAGCCATCCCGCGCACCAGTCGTCGCCGGAGCGGAAGCGCACGTCCTCCCGGGTCACCTCGATCGCTCGCTCAGCGGGCGGCCGCGGAGGTGGTGGAGGTGGTCTTCGCCTTCGCCCGGATGGGATCGGCGAACAGGACGATGTTGGAGAGGTACTCCTCGCCGTCCCAGTCGTCGCAGGTGACCAGCACGAGCCGGCCCTGGCCGTACTTCTGGCCGAAGAGCGACTTCGACCGCTTGGCGATCTCCTCCTTGGAGATCACCTCGACGGCCGTCGTGCGGTAGGCCCAGGTGCCACGGGTCGACTTCACCCGCACGACCGAGCCCTTGCGGACCGTGCCCAGCTTGTTCATGATGCCGCCGCCGGTGTGGATGGTGTGCCCGGTGATGAGCATCTGCCCCTGGGTGGCGCCGGCGCGAGCGCTGTAGTTCCACCAGCCGACCATCGGGCTGTCGGGCGGCGTGAGCACCCCGCCCTTGGTGGCGATGGGCACGACCTTCGCCTCGAGGCCGATCGAGGGCACGAGGAGCTCCATGGGCTTGTGGCCCGGCCGGTCGGGGACCGGCGCCGGGACGACCTTCTCCTTGGCCGCCGGCTTCTTCTCCTCCCCACCCTGGAGGAGATCGGTGGTGAGGGCGAGGGTCGCGATGACGACGACGATGGCCACCAGGCCGCCGATGAGGGCGGGCAGCGCCTTGCGCAGGCGCGAGCGCTCGACGACGTCGTCGCTGCCGCCGAGGTCGTAGAAGGCGTCGTCGTCGTGGCTCACGGACGCGGCGTCCGCGGCGTGGTCGTCGGGCGTGGGTCCCGAGACGGCCGACGGCCCGGCGGAGCCGTCCCCGGAGGGAGGCTGCGCCGAGCCGTCGGGCGTGGTGTTGCTGTCGGTCACGGGCTACCGGGTCACTTGCGACCGGCGAGCCGACGCTGGGTCGCGATGCCCGCAGCGCCACCGAGGGTGAGCGCCATCAGACCGGTGAGACCAGCACCCCACGGAGCCGAGGAGCCCTGCGAGCCCGCGTCGATGACCGTCGGCGGGTTGGGGTCCGGGTTGGGGTTCGGGTTGGGGTTCGGGTTCGGGCCGGGGTTGTCGCCGGTGACCCGAGCGTTCGGACCGCAGTTGACGGTGGCGATCTTGCCCTCGATCAGCGGGGCGCCGATGAACTGCTTGGCGGCCGGGAGGACCGAGGCGTGCAGCGCGCTGACCGTGATCTGGCCCTTGGCCGAGGAGGACTGCTCGTTGAGCGTGATGTCGAGGACGTTGTCCTCCAGCGGCGCGAGCAGGTCGGCGATCGGGGCGATGACCGCGTTGACGATCTGGGTCTTGATCGCGTTGGTGAGCAGGTTCAGCGGGTCGAGGACGCCGTTGAGGGACTGGGTCAGGTCGGCGGAGAGACCGTCGAGGACCGCGTTGACGACCTGGTCGAGGTCGGTGACGACCTTGGTGTTCGGGGCCGGGTTGACCGGCAGGGTGACCAGGTTGATCGTCTGGCCGGCGGCGCTGGCGGTGATCTTGGCGTTGGCGATGTTCGCCGAGCCGGTGGCCGTGCCGGGGGCCGCGTTGCAGAAGGACTGGATCGCGCCGGCGTCGAGCGCCAGGTTGAGGGTGCCGAGCGGCGAGTTCTGCAGCGCCTGGGTGATCGGCGAGAGGATCGCGCCGAGCAGCTGCTGGACGACCGGGTTCACGGCCGCGAGCTGGCCGAGGGCCGAGTTCGGGTTGACCGTCACGACGTCCGCGAGGTTGAGGTTGACGAAGTTCAGCGCGACGTTGTCGCCACCGGTGAGGCAGCCGGAGTCGCCGACCTCGGCGATCGAGGCGCCGTCGCCCGCCACGCCGGAGCAGGCGGCGGAGATGCCGTCCTTGTCCTTGACGGTGGCCTTGGCGTCCTGAGCCAGGACGCCGATGCCGGCGAGGGCCTGGTTCTTGAGGACGCTGATGGGCGGGTTGGCCGCACCGGTCTTCTCCTCGCCCTTGCCGAGGTTCTTGGCCGCGACCGTGCCGGTGTCGAAGCCCGACCCGGCGATCGCGAGCTGGAGGGCGGTGGCAGAGGCCTGCGAGACCACGGTGGCCGAGTAACCCGGGCCGGCCGCCGTCATCACGAGGGCCGCGGCTCCACCGAGCGCCGCGATCCGCATCCCCGTCTTCTTCATCTGCTTTCCTCTCATCGTGGCGGTGACACCGGTCGGGTCACGACGCCCTTATGCCCCGCACCACGGAGACGATGCCTGTTCCGAGGCACCGATGTCGAGGGGGGAACGTGCTGGCGCAAGCGCCGGCGACACCGTACTCGGGCGACCGAGAGGGGTAACCGGCGTTCTCGCGATCCGAACGATAGCGGCATGTGACCCGTTCGACGTAGTCATCCCCCATCCCCCTACCCGCATGAGCATCGTGATCCACGCCACTCGCGCGGCGCGTCACGACGACACGCCACGCCTGGATCCGGGCCGTTCACGGGCATTTCATCCGCGTCCCACTGGTCCGTACCAGCACCGCGCCCCGCAGCCCGGGGAGGTCGGGGAGACTCTCGACCGTGACCGCCTCCCCCCGTGAGCGACGCCCCGACGTCGTGCCCCTGCGCGAGTCGACGCGGGCCTGGGTCGCGATCTCGCTGCAGACCTTCGGCGGCCCGGCGGGCCAGATCGCGGTGATGCAGCGCGAGCTGGTGGAGGAGCGCGGCTGGATCGGCCAGCGCCGGTTCCTCCACGCCCTCTCCTTCTGCACGCTGCTGCCCGGCCCCGAGGCGCAGCAGCTGGCCGTCTACACCGGCTGGCTGCTCAACGGCGTCCGCGGCGGGCTGATCGCCGGGACGCTGTTCGTGCTGCCCGGTCTCGCCGCGATGCTCGCCCTCGCCGCGCTCTACGTCTCCTCCGGCGACACGCTCGTCGTCAGCGGCCTCCTGGCGGGGCTGGCGCCGGCCGTGGTGGCGGTCGTCGCCCAGGCGCTCGTCCGCATCGGCCGCCGCACGCTCGACGGCGTCGCGCCGCTCGCGCTCGCGGCCGCGGCGTTCGCCGCGCTCACCGTCACTCGCGTGCCCTACCCGGTGGTGATCGCCGTGGCCGCCGCGGTCGGATGGGCGCTCGGACGCGCCGGGGCCGCTCCGGCCGACCGTCCGGCGGACGCCGACGGCCGCGCGGACGGCTCCGCGCCCCTCATCGCGGACGACGACGCGGAGCTGGCCCGGCCGGGTCGCGGCCATGCCGCGCGCGTGCTGGCGGTCGGCCTGGTGGCCTGGGCGGTGCCGATGACGGCGGTCGTCGGGCTCACGGGACGCTCGGGCGTGCTTGCCGAGCAGGGGCTGTTCTTCTCCGGCACCGCCCTCATCACCTTCGGCGGGGCCTACGCCGTGCTCGCCCTCGTGGCCCAGCGGGCCGTGGAGGTCTACGGGTGGCTCGGACCGGGCGAGATGGTGCGCGGTCTCGGCCTGGCGGAGTCGACCCCCGGCCCGCTGATCATGGTCGTGACGTTCGTGGCCTTCGTCGGCGCCTACCGTCAGCCGGGCTCGCTGGACCCGTGGGTGGCCGCGCTGCTCGGCGCCCTCCTGACGACGTGGGTCACCTTCGTGCCGAGCTTCGTGCTGGTCTTCCTCGGGGCCCCGGTCGTCGAGCGGCTGCGGGCGCACCGCGGCCTGGCCGCCGCGCTGGCCGGGGTGAGCGCGGCGGTGGTCGGCGTCATCGCCCACCTGGCGCTGTTCTTCGCCTCGCACACCCTGGTGGGCGAGGTTCGCACGCACGGCTCCGGCTGGTGGAGCGTGGACCTCCCCGACCTGACCACCCTGCGCCCGTGGCCGGTGGCCTTCGCGGTCGTCGCCGGCGTGCTGCTGCTCGGGCGCGGCTGGCCGGTGCTGCGGGTGCTGGGCGTGGCCGCCGCCCTCGGCGCGGCGCTGGCGCTGCTTGGCACCGGCCCCACCTGAGCCCGGCGCGTCCGGCTCAGGCCTGCTCGGGGGACCCCTCGTCCCCGCGCTGCTGCTCGGCGAGGGCGGCGTCGACGTCGAGCTCGCGCAGCGCGGTGACGACCTGCTCGAGCGCGGCCGGCGGGAGCGCGCCGGGCTGGGCGAAGACGAGATGTCCCTTCTTGAAGGCCATCAGCGTCGGGATCGAGGTGATCTGGGCGAGGGCGGCCAGCTGCTGCTCGGCCTCGGTGTCGACCTTGCCGAACACGAGGTCCGCGTGCTGCTCGGCGGCCTTCTCGAAGATCGGCGCGAAGAAGCGGCACGGGCCGCACCAGGCGGCCCAGAAGTCGACGAGCACGATCTCGTTCTCGGTGACCGTCTGCTCGAAGTTCTCGGCGGTCAGGGTCTGGGTGCTGGCGGACATGGCTCTCCTCGTCGGGTGCGTCGAACTGGACGTTAACCCCCTGGGGGGTTAATGTCCTAACCCCTGGGGGGGTTGTTGTGTTCCCTGCCCCCAGCCAAGCACGCCGGAGGAGAGCAGCCCATGACCGCCATCGACGCCTCGCGAGACCTCGCCGACGCGCCCGACCCCCTCGACCCGTCCCGCCACGGCCTCCTCGGCCGCCTCGGCCTGTGGGTGGCCGACCACGGCCGCGCCGTCGCGATCGTCTGGGCCCTCCTCGTCGTCGGCCTCGGCGTCCTCGCTCCGCGCGTCGAGGCCGAGCTCTCCGGCGCCGGCTGGCAGGCGAACGGCTCGGAGTCCGTCGCGGCACGCGAGCTCGCCGTCGAGCACTTCGGCGGCACGTCCGGGTCGGCCATCCAGGTCGTCGTGCACGACTCCGCAGGCGAGGTCACCCGCGGCGACGGCGCGCGCGTGCTCGCCCGCGCCGAGGCGATCCTGCGCCGCGACGACCGCATCGCCGAGGTCGTCGCGCCCCAGCCCGGCCTGACGATCAGCCGCGACGGCTCGACCGCGATCATCGTCGCCGGGGCAGGTGCCGACACCAACGAGATGGTCCGAGCCGCCACCGACCTCAAGGGCGAGCTCGAGGGCCTCTCCACCGGCACCGTCACGGTCGACCCGACCGGCGCCTCCATGCTCTGGTCGGACTTCAACGAGGCCAATCTGAAGGCGATGCTGACCTCGGAGATGATCTCCTGGCCGGTGACCCTGGCGATCCTCGTGCTCGCCTTCGGCGCCCTGGTCGCCGCCGGGCTGCCGCTGCTGCTGACGCTCGCCGGCCTCGTCGCCTCCGCGGGCTCCCTCGTGCTGATCAACCAGGTCGTGCCCGTCTCCATCTGGGCGATGAACTTCGCCATGATGTTCGCCCTCGCCCTCGGCATCGACTACGCGCTCTTCCTCGTCGTCCGCTTCCGTGCGGCGCGCATGGGCGCCGGCGCCTCCGTGCGGCGCGCCGTGGCCGAGACCATGGACACCGCAGGCAAGGCGGTGCTGCTCTCCGGGCTGACCGTGCTGGTGTCGCTGTCGGCGGTGATGCTCGTGCCGAGCCCCGCCTTCCGCTCGATGGCCGGCGGCATCATGCTCGCGGTCACCTTCGTGCTGGCCGCCACCCTGACGCTGCTCCCGCTCGCGCTGCTCAGGCTCGACCGTCGCATCGACCGCCTGGCGCTGCCGTGGGTGAAGGCCGGCCAGCACCGGTCGCCGCGCTTCGAGGCGTGGGGCGAGCTGCTCTGGCGGCGTCCGATCGTGTTCGGCGCCGTCGCCCTGGTGGCGCTCCTGGCCCTGGCCGCCCCCGTCCTCGGCCTGCGCACCGCAATGCCGTCGATCAAGGTGCTGCCCGAGGACGCCTCGGCCCGCGTGGGCTACGACCTGGTCCAGCAGGGCTTCGGCGCCGGCGCCCCGGGCACGCTGCAGATCGTCACCTCCGCGGGCGACGCACGCGCCACCGCCGCGGTGCTGGGCGAGGACCCGGGCATCGCGGCCGTCACCCCGCCGATGCCCGCGGTCGACGGCGCCCCGCTGGTGCTCCTCCAGGCGGTGCCCACCGTCGACCCCTCCGATCCCGGGCTGGCCGCCACCGTCGACCGCCTGCGCTCCGACCTCCCGCCCTCGGCCCGGGTCGGCGGCGCGGCCGTCGAGAACCTCGACCTGAAGACCCAGCTGGACTCCTCCGCCCCGCTGGTGATCGGCGTCGTGCTCGGCCTCGGCTTCCTGCTCCTGCTCCTCGCGCTGCAGGCGCCGCTGATCTCGCTGCTCGGCACCCTGGTCAGCCTGCTCTCGACGGCCGCGGCGTTCGGCGTCGCCCGCCTGGTCTTCCAGGACGGCTGGGGCAGCGGCCTGCTGGGCTTCGAGCACCAGGGCTTCCTGGACGCGTGGGCGCCGGTGTTCTTCTTCGCGATGATCTTCGCCATCGCCATGGACTACACGGTCTTCCTGCTGGCCTCGGCCAAGGAGCACTACGAGCGCTCCGGCGACCCCCGCGAGGCGATGGTCGGCGCGGTCGCGCACTCGGGCCGGGTGATCTTCGCCGCCGGCGCCGTGATGGTGGCGGTGTTCTTCACCTTCTCCCTCTCCGGGCCGCTGCCGCCCAAGGAGATGGGCGTGGTGCTCGGCACGGCCGTGCTCCTGGACGCCTTCCTCGTCCGGCTGGTGCTGCTGCCGGTGCTGCTGCGCCTGACCGGTCGTGCCGCCTGGGCGGTGCCGGGCTGGCTGCGGCGGGTGCTGCCCGAGATCCACTTCTCGCATGGCTGACGCCGCAGCGGCGGCCGGGGAGGATCAGGGACGCACGCTGGGGGCGGGCGTCGGCACGGGACCCTGCCGACGCTCGGGGTGCTCCTCGCTCAGCGCGATCCCGACCACGACGAGCGCACCGAGCAGGGCGAGCAGCGGGATCACCCACACGATGCGGGGGATCCGCGGCCGCATCCGCGCGGCGCGCAGGGCCTCGGCGACGGGATCGCGGGGTCGAGTGGGTCGCACGTCCACCGACGGTAGCGCGGAGCCGGGGCGGCGTCGAGGCCGTCGGCCACCGTGCGCATGGAGGACGGGCACGATGCCGCCCCGGAGTCGATGGGGACCGGGGACGGCGGCTCGGGGGCGAGGCGGTCAGCGCTTGCGGCTGGTGTACGGCAGGAGCGCCATCTCGCGGGCGGTCTTCACCGCGCGGGTGACCTCGCGCTGCTGCTTCGGGGTCAGGCCGGTGAGGCGGCGCGGGCGGATCTTGCCGCGGTCGGAGATGAAGCCGCGCAGCAGGTCGACGTCGCGGCAGCTCACCGTCTCGCGCCCGGCGGCGCGCAGCCGGTTGCGGCGGGGTCGGGAGGAGGGGCGGCGGTCGCGCTGGCTCGGCATGACGCCACCATATCTGATAATGATTCCCATGTGCACATCGCATCCGGCGGTGGCACCCGACCCAGGAGTCCTCCAGTGAACCGCACCCAGCTCATCGACGACGTCGCCCTCCGCACCGGCCTCTCCGCCGGCGACGCCGGCCAGGCCGTCACCGCCGTCCTCGAGGCGATCTCGGCCGCCGTCGCCGGAGGGGAGAAGGTGACGCTGCCCGGCTTCGGCGTCTTCGAGCCCCGGCACCGTCCCGCCCGCGCCGGCCGCAACCCGCGCACCGGAGAGCCGCTCGAGGTGCCGGCCGCGACGATCCCGGCGTTCAAGCCCGGCGCCGAGCTCAAGCGTCGCGTCGCGGGCGTCTGACCCGACACGACGCGCACGACCTGGGGAGGACCGCCCCGGGGACGCCGGCGGCGCCCTATGCTCTCCCGTGATCGGGAACGATTCCCGTTCCTCCGCACGCCTCGGGAGTCCCATGTCCGCCGTCGACACCCCCGCGCCTCCCCAGCGTCGCGCCGTGGGCCAGCCCGAGCTCGTCGCGCTCGGGGTGCTGGCCGTCCTGCTCGGCCAGCGGTGGATCACCCCGCTGCTGGACTCCGAGCGCGTCAGCACCTGGTGCACGATCTTCGTCGCGGTCGTCATCCAGTCCACGCCGTTCCTCGTCGGCGGCGTGCTGCTCTCCGCGCTGATCTCCACCGTGCTCTCCGAGCGCCTGCTGGCCCGGATCGTGCCCCGCCACCCCGCGGCGGCCGTGCCGGTGGCCGGGCTCGCCGGCGTCGGCCTGCCCGGCTGCGAGTGCGCGGCCGTGCCGGTCGCGGGCGGGCTGATCCGCCGAGGCGTCGCCCCCGCCGTCGCGCTGACCTTCCTGCTCGCCGCGCCCGCGATCAACCCGGCCGTGCTCGCCTCCACCTTCGTCGCCTTCCCCGGGCGGCCGGAGATGGTCGTGGCCCGCTTCACCGCCTCCCTGGCCACCGCCGTGCTCGTGGGCTGGTGGTGCCTGTGGCGCGGGTCGCGGCTGCCGCTGCGGCTGCCCGGCGGGGCCGACGCCCACGGCGGCTCCGGGCTGGCGGGCTTCGTCGCCGCCGTGCGACACGACTTCCTCCACGCGGCCGGCTTCCTCGTGCTCGGCGCGATGCTCGCCGCCGGGGTCAACACCTTCGTGCCGACCTCGGTGGTCGACTCCGTCGCCGGCCAGGCCGTGCTCGGCGTGCTCACCCTCGCCGTCTTCGCCTTCATCGTCGCGCTGTGCTCGGAGTCCGACGCGTTCGTCGCCGCCAGCCTCACGGCCTTCTCCCCCACCGCCCAGCTCGCCTTCCTCGTCGTCGGCCCGGCCATGGACCTCAAGCTGGCCGCGATGGAGGCGGGCTGGTTCGGCCGCGACTTCGCGATCCGCTTCGTCCCGATGGTGGTCGTCACCGCCGTGGGCTGCGCCAGCCTCGTCGGGTGGTGGCTCCTGTGACCACCCGCACCCAGGGCCTCGTCCTGGCCTTCCTCGGCGCGCTGCTGCTGCGGCTGGCGATCTCCGGCGAGTACCTCCGCTTCGTCACGCCCTGGATGCGCTGGCCCCTGGTCGCCACCGGCGCCGCCCTCCTGCTGCTGGCCCTCAAGCCGGCGCTCAGGATCGACGAGCGGGCCGACGTCCCCGAGGACGGGCACGGGGAGCATGGGGAGCACCGCGTCCCCCGCAGCACCTGGCTGCTCCTCCTGCCGGGCCTGGTCGTCTTCACCGTCAGCCCGCCCGCCCTGGGCGCCTACCTCGCCGAGCGCCGCGCCGCCGACACCGTTCCCCCGCCCTCGAGCCTGGCGTTCGCGCCGCTGGACGATCGCTCCCCGGTCGACCTCGAGATCGAGGAGATGCTCTGGCGCGCCCTCACCGACGACGGCGCCACCTTGAAGGACCACGGGCTGCGCCTCACCGGCTTCGTCAGCGGCGACGGCGCCGGCGACTGGTACGTCACCCGGCTGTCCATCTCCTGCTGCGCCGCCGACGCCCGCGTCGTGCGCGTGCAGGTCGAGGGGGCCGACGCGCCACCGCGCAACACCTGGGTCCGCGTCACCGGCACCTGGGAGGCCGGAACGGGCACCACACCCACGTCCGTCGCGGTCCTCCGCGCCGAATCGGTGACCCGGATCCCGGCCCCGAAGGACACCTATGAATGATCCGCACCGGGCCCCGTGCCCGCCTCCCCACTCCCACCACACCAGGAGCCACCCATGATCGGATCCCTCCTCGCCCGCGCCGGCGCCACCGTCACCACCGGCCTGGTCGGCGCCGTCGCCTACGACGGCGTCCGCAAGGCCGTGAGCGGCGGAGCCGCCCGCGAGGGCGCGGTCACCGCGCTCACCTGGGGCCTGCGCGGCAAGCGCCGGGCCGAGGTCCGGGCCGAGCAGGTCCGCCTGGTCACCGGCGACCTCGTCGCCGAGGCCCGGGCGCGCGTCGGCGAGCAGGCCCCGCCTCCCGGCGCCGCCGGGCACGCCCACGACCACGAGCACTGAGCACCGAGCGAGCACCGAGTGAGCACCGAGGGCGGACTGATCCCGTGAGCGCTGTCGCCACCCTGCCCGGAGGCGTCGCGGTCGCGGCGGCCAGCGAGGCCGCCGGGCGCGTCCGCTACGCCGTTCCGCGCCTGCGCGATCGGCCCGGACTGGCGGCCCTCGTCGAGGACGCCGTCGAGCAGGTGCCGGGCGTGCGCGCGGTCCACGCCTTCCCGCGCACCGGCTCGGTGGTGGTGTGGTTCCGGCCCGACGGCTGCGACCACGCCGCGGTGGCCGCCGCCATCGACGGCGCCGCCGGCACGCCCGCCTCGGCCGTGCCGGCCCGGCTGCCCCGCTCGGCGGAGGTCGACAACGCCGACCTCGCCCGGATGGCCGTCGGCGGCCTGACGCTCCTGCTGCTCGGCGGACGGCGCTACGTGCTGCGCCGCCCGCCGGTGCTCGGCCCCTCGGCGCGCACCGTGGCCACCGGCGTCACCATCTTCACCGGCTACCCCTTCCTGCGCGGCGCGCTGCGCGGGCTGGCGGGTCGCCGG
>NZ_JBUZJI010000022.1:46026-73855 GCF_055282735.1 Nocardioides sp. B129/18
CGAGGGCGCGGCCTGCGCCGAGGCGCGACGCCCTGGTCTCCGCGGCCACCGTCGCGAGCCTGGTGCTGCGCGAGAACGTCGTCGCGCTCACCGTCCTGTGGCTGCTCAACATCGGCGAGTACCTCCAGGACCTCACCCTGCGCCGCACCCGGCGCGCCATCCGCGACCTCCTCACCGGCGCCCAGGCCGACGCTTGGGTGCTCGACGCCGACGGCACCGAGCGGCTCGTCGACATCGACGCGCTGCGCGTCGGCGACCACGTCGTCGTCCACCAGCACGTCGCGATCCCGGTCGACGGCGTGGTCGTCGAGGGCGACGCCGTCGTCGACCAGTCCGCGATCACCGGCGAGACCCTCCCGGTGGCCGTCCCCGTGGGCACCCACGTGCACGCCGGCACGGTCGTCATGCGGGGCCGGCTGGTGGTGCGGGCCGAGGCCGTCGGCCGCGACACCGCCATCGGCCGCGTCATCACCCGCGTCGAGGAGGCCCAGGAGGACCGCGCCCCGGTGCAGACCGTCGGCGAGGGCTTCTCGCGTCGCTTCGTCCCCGGCTCCTTCGCCCTGGCCGCGGCCACCTTCGTCGTCACCCGCGACGTGCGCCGCGCCATGACGATGCTGCTCATCGCCTGCCCGTGCGCGGTCGGCCTCTCCACGCCCACCGCCATCAGCGCGGCCATCGGCAACGGCGCGCGCCGCGGCATCCTCATCAAGGGCGGCTCCCACCTCGAGGCCGCCGCCCGGGTCGACGCGGTCGTCTTCGACAAGACCGGCACCCTCACGGTCGGGCGTCCGGTGGTCACCAACGTCGTCTCCTTCGACGACGCCTGGGAGCCCGAGCAGGTGCTGGCCTACGCCGCCAGCTCGGAGATCCACTCCCGGCACCCGCTCGCCCAGGCCGTCATCCGCTCCACCGAGGAGCGGCACATCGCGATCCCCCAGCACGAGGAGTGCGAGGTGCTGCTCGGCCAGGGCATGCGCACGATCGCCGACGGCCGGGTGCTGCTGCTCGGCACGCTCGCGCTGCTCCAGGGCCAGGGCGTCGCGGTCACCGACGACGCGCTCGGCTGGCTCCGGCGGCTGCAGGACCAGGCCGAGACGCCGCTGCTGCTGGCCGTCGACGGCCGCCTCACCGGCCTGATCAGCCTGCGCGACACCGTGCGACCTGAGGCGCGGGCCGTCGTCGAGGCGCTGCGCGCCGACGGCGTCCGGAGCATCGTCATGCTCACCGGCGACCACCCGCGCGTGGCCGAGGCGGTCGCCCGCGAGCTCGGCATCGAGGAGTGGCACGCGGAGGTGCTGCCCGAGCACAAGCAGGACCTCGTCCGAGCGCTGCAGGAGCGCGGGCACGTGGTGGCGATGGTCGGCGACGGCACCAACGACGCGCCGGCGCTGGCCCTGGCCGACGTCGGCATCGCGATGGGCATCGGCGGCACCGACGTCGCCCTGGAGGCCGCCGAGATCGCGCTGGCCGGCGACGACCTCGGCCGGCTCCTCGAGCTGCGCGACCTCTCGCGGGAGGCCGTGCGCGTCATCCGCCAGAACTACGGCATGGCGATCGCCGTCAACGCCGCCGGCCTGGTCGTCGGTGCGGGCGGAGCGCTCTCGCCGGTCGTCGCGGCGCTGCTGCACAACGCCTCCTCGATCGCGGTCGTCGCGAACTCCAGCCGGGTCACCCGCTACCGGCTGGACGACGACGCCGGCGCGTGACGCCGCGGCCTACTGTCGGCACATGGTGACTCCTCAGCTGCCCGTGCCGGTGGCGCGGACGATGGTCCGCCTGGCGCTGCGTCCCGCCCTCGGGCCGACGGTTCCGGTGGCCCGGCAGCGGCGGCTGCTGGAGCTGGTCGCCCGGGTGATCCCCACCCCGTCGCCGGTGCGGGTCGCCCCCACCACGCTGGGCGGGCGTCCGGCCGACGTCGTCAGCGGGCCGGTGAGCGACCCCGACCGCGCGATCCTGTACCTGCACGGCGGCGGCTTCACCGTCGGCTCCCCCCGCACCCACCGCGCGCTCGCCGCCCACCTGGCGGCCACCGCCGGGGCCGCCGTGCACGTGCTCGCCTACCGGATGGCGCCCGAGGACCCCCACCCGGCGGCGCTCGAGGACGCCGAGGCGGCCTTCGCCGAGCTCACCGCGCGCGGCCTGCGGGTGGCCGTGGCCGGCGACTCCGCCGGCGGCGGTCTCGCCCTCGCCCTCGCGATGCGCCTGCGGGACGCCGGGGGTCCCACGCCCACGGCCCTCGCGCTGGTCTCCCCCTGGGCCGACCTGACGCTCGACGGCGTCACCGAGGACCCCCGCGACCCGCTCCTCACCCGCGCCTGGCTGCAGGCGTGCGCGTCGCGGTACGCCGGCCCCGACGGGCCCCCGCTCGACGACCCCGTCCTCTCGCCGCTGCACGGCGACCTCGCCGGGCTGCCGCCGACGCTCGTGCACGGGGCCGAGCAGGAGATCCTCCTCGGCGACGTCGAGCGGCTCGTCCGCGCCCTGGAGCGTGCCGGCACGCCCACCACCTACCGCCGCCTCGACGGCGTCTGGCACGTCGTGCACCTGCAGGCCGGCTCGCTCGCGCCGGCCACCGACGCGGTCGCCGATCTCGGACGCTTCCTGCGTCGGCACGCCTGAGAGGGCCGAGGGCGCCGGGGAGCGACTGAGGGCCTCAGGGCTCGCACGCCCACGGGGCCGTCGGGGCTCCCGCCGCGGACGGCGGGCGCGCGGCCCCTGCCTCTCGGCCGGGGCCGCGCTGCTCGATCACCCCAGACGGGTGGACACCACCACCCGTGAGTGGTGAGTCGCCGAGCCATCTCCAGACCATCACGGCGGGCTCCCGGACCGAACACCTTTCAGGGTGGCCGGGGGGCGTGGAGTCGGTCATGCTTCCTCCACGAGCCTTCGCGGCGGCGCGGAGCATCTCTCGGAAACGGAGTCCGGATTGATCCCCCTGCTCATCCTCCTCGGCGTGGTGGTCCTGCTCGTGCTGCTCTCGGTGCGCACGGTCGACCAGGCGCACGTCGGCGTCGTCACGATGTTCGGCAAGTACCGCCGGGTGCTGGGCCCCGGACTCAACTTCGTCATCCCGGTGCTGGAGAGCATCCACTCCAAGGTGCCGGTGCAGAACCAGACCGCGCAGCTGCAGTTCGCCGCGATCACGCGCGACCAGGCCAACGTCCACTTCACCGCGACGATCATCTACACCGTCTCCGACCACCAGGCCGAGACGATCCAGCGCGTCGCCTTCGCCTTCATCGACGCCCGGGCGTTCGGCATCGCGCTCACCAGCGCCGTCGAGGCCTCGGTGCGCGAGTTCGTCGCCACCAAGCTGCAGGCCGACGTGCTCGGCCTGCGCGGCACGATCGTGGCCCACGCCAAGGAGTCCCTCGACGAGCAGCTCGCGTCGTGGGGCTACACCCTCATCGACCTCACGGTGAACGACATCGCCTTCGACGGCGAGGTCATGGCGTCGATGTCGCGCGTGGTCGCGGCGAAGAACGCCCAGACCGCCGCGGAGTTCGAGGGCCAGGCGCTGCTCATCCGCCGCACCAAGGAGGCCGAGGCCGAGGGCGCGGCCATCAAGATCGCCGCGCAGAACGAGGCCGAGGCCGCCCGCCTGCGCGGTGAGGGCCTGGCGGCCTTCCGCCGCGCGCTGGCCGCCGGCTTCGCCGAGGCCGCCGACGAGCTGGCCGCCCAGGGCGTCGACCCCGGCGTCCTGTCCTTCCAGATGTGGACCGAGACGCTGCGCGACGTCGCCAAGGACGGCGTCGGCAACGTGGTGTTCTTCGACGGCTCCTCCGAGGGCTACGAGCAGACGCTGCGGCGCATGCAGGGCCTCACCGCCCTCGACGCCCTGGACCCGGCGCTGGTCGAGGAGGCTCGCAAGCGGGTCGCCGAGCGCGAGGCCCGGCAGAAGAAGAAGCCCCGGCCCGCGCCCAACCCCGACGTCATCGCGGCGGTGCAGTCCGGCGTCCCGGCCGAGGCACCGCTGCCGCGCGACGCCGGCACGATCAGCGAGGACGGCCGCTGGATCTGGAACGGCACCACCTGGATCGCCCGGGGCTGAGCGCCCCGGACGACTCAGACGAGCCAGACGACGAGGGCCCGGCACCGCTCGCGGTGCCGGGCCCTCGCCTCTCCTCGCGAGGCTCAAGGACCTCAGGCGACGTCGAACCACTGCGCGAGCGCCGGGATCCGCCGCAGCACCAGCTGGTCGAGCGCCAGCACCGCGACGAGCGAGAGCCCGAAGAGCGGCAGCACGAGGCCGAGCGCGAGCAGGCCCACCAGCAGCAGCGGGGTGGCGCGCAGCGGCATCCGACCCCGCGGGGCCGCGATGCGGCCCGCGCCCCGCGGCCGGCGGCGCCACCACATCAGCGGGCCGGTGACGCAGGCCGCGATGACGCCGAGGCACATCAGCGCGGCGCCCCAGAACGACCACAGGCCCAGGCTGCGCCCCTCGTGCAGGCCGATGCCCTGGCTGACGACCTTGGCCAGCGTCGGGTAGTCCTCGAAGCCGTAGGTCGAGACCACCTCGCCGCCGAACCGGTCGACGTGCACCGTCCGCTCCTCGCTGGGGGCGTCGAAGGCGTATCCGATGACCGAGTACACGCCGTCCTCGGAGTCGGGCAGGGCGACGGTGAACGGGTGCCGCAGGCCCTCGCGGTCGGCGACCTCGACGGCCGTGTCGACGCTGGCGACGCTGCGCTCCTCCCCGGCCCCCCGGGAGGCCGGGACGTCGGACTTCTGCAGCGCCCAGGGCACGTCGACGGCGTGGCTGTGCGGCAGCGACTCGTCGAGCGTGGAGGTGGGATCGCTGGCCGCGCCCGGGTCGGTGCTCCACAGCGAGGAGCCGCGATCGGTGGCGATCTTCTGCACCTGACCGCCCCAGAACCCCGTCCAGGGCAGGCCGCTCACCAGGAGGAACAGCAGCCCCACCCCGACGAACGCGCCGAGGGTCGCGTGGGTGGCGCGCAGCCGAGGGCTGCCGCGGGTGCCGCGCTCGGCCTGGCGAGCACGCTGCAGGGCGCGACGGCGGGCCCGGCGTCCGCGGACGAAGAGGTAGTAGCCGGTCAGGGACATCACGATCGCCCAGCAGGCGCCGAGCTCGATGAGCGCGTCGCCCCAGGTGCCGGTCATGAGATCGCCGTGGATGCGCACGGCGTACCCCGACAGCGTCGTGTCGGGGTCGAGCGAGCCGAGCACCTTCGGGCCGTGCGGGTCGACGAAGACGTCGCGGGCCGCGCCGTCGGCGGTGACGATCGAGAACCGGCTCGGCTCGTCGTCGGCCTTCGGCTCGGTCATCGACACCACGGTGGCGTCGGGGTAGGCGCCGACGACGGCCGCGAGCTGCGCCGACGCCGGCTGCTCGACGGCCGTGGCCGCCGGGGTGTCGAGCCGCATCAGGTCGGGGTGCATCAGCGGCTCGAGCTGGAAGCGGAAGAGGTGGATCAGGCCGGTCACGGCGAGGACCAGCAGGACGGGCGCGACGAGGAAGCTGGCGAAGAAGTGCCAGCGCCACATGGCGCGGAACAGGCCGGAGCGGGCTCGCTCGCGGTCGGGACGACGGGCCGGTGTCGGCTCGTCGCGATCGCGCGTGGGCGCGACGACGTCGGTCATGGGTGGACTCCGAGGGCGTGGATCCCTCCGGGCGCGCGGGAGCACGACGCCGGAGGCGGACGGGGACGGACCGCGGCTCCGGGAGCGGGTTCCCGGCTCAGCGCGCGGTCGAGCCGACCGAGGGCGTCCGGGCGCAGCAGGGGCGGGACGGACGGGTCGGTGGCCTCAGACCGTCAGCGGTGGACCCCGGCGGACGACGCTGCGGCCCCAGGCCTGCGGCGTCGGCGCTCGGAGGGGGAGCCGCGCGGAGGGGCGCGGCGGCGCGGGGCGCAGGGCCGTCAGCGGCGCCTGGCCCAGCAGCGGCAGGAGGAGGCGTCCCAGACGGGCGCCGGCGAGGGCCAGGAGGACGAGGAGGGCGCGCTCCCCGCGCGCCAGCCACAGGGCGAGGAGCCCGGCGACCGCGAGGTGGGCGGCCATCATCGGGGCGTGCGCGGAGAGGTCCGCGACGAGGTGCGCCAGCGGCAGACCCGGGCGGGGCGGGCCCGACGCGGGGTCGAGGTGGGCGTAGGCGTCCTGCAGCGAGCCGAGGCGTCGACCGTCGACGGACGGCAGCGCCGGCCCGCCGGTGGTCGCGTGGAGCACCGGAGCCGGGTCCCCGCGGTGGCCGGCGGTGACGGTGAGCGCGAGGTGGACGAGGGTCTGGCCGCCGACGAGCAGCACGGCCATCCGCACCGCGCCGGCCGGGCGGGCCAGGGCGACGATGCCGCCGACCATGCTCACCGCCGTCAGCAGGACGAGCACGGCCGGGCCGGGCAGGAGGCCGTCGGCCGACACGTGGCCGGCGACGCCGAGCACGAGGGCCAGCGCCCCCACCGTGCCGCCGCGCGCCACCACGAGGGCGGGGTCGAGGCGGCGGGGGGTCTCCACGGGACCAGATCATCCCATGGGCGACCCGCACGCTCCGGACCAGACCACGTGACCAGACCAGCGGGCGCCCGAGGGTAAGACTTTCGCGCGCCGGTGGGGCTGCGGGCCCTCGGTTGGCCACACTGCTCCCGGCAGTCCTCACGGACCGCCGCAGACGCCCCTCGCGTGGCGTCGTCCTCGGCGCACTCCGGTGCCGCCGAGCCCAGCGGAGGCCCCGGCCTCTGGTACGGCGGCTCTACCTGGGGAGGCGGGGCCGCCGTACGACGGCGCGGTCGGCGCGGGCGGGATCGATCGGTGCGCTCGGGTCAGAGGTCGACGACGTCAGAGGTTGACGACGTCGGAGGCAAGCGGCGCGAGACCGTGCTGCATGCCCCACGCCACCGCCTGGGAGCGTCGGGTGACGCTGATCTTGCGGTAGGCGGTGCGGATGTAGGTCTTCACCGAGTTGATCGAGAGGTAGAGCCGACCGCTGATCTCGGAGTTGGTGAGGCCCTGGGTGACCAGCGAGAGGATCTCGGCCTCGCGGGCGGTGAGGTCGAAGTCGGGGCCGTTGGCGCGGATTGCACGCAGCGGGCCGCGGTCGACGGGCGCGCGCATCGGCAGGGCGGCGTCGTCGCCCTCGCCGCGGTGGACGGCCTCGATCGCGCGGACGAGGTCGTCGGCCGGCAGCGCCTTGGAGAGGTGGCCGGCGAACGCGCCGTAGGAGGCGCCCTCGGCGCGGTCGCGCCAGGAGTGGACGACGGCGCGGGCGCCGCCGAGGCCGACCAGACGCCGCAGCATCTCCTGGCCGTGCTGGGACTGGCGCACCGGCTCGTAGAGCACGACGTCGACGCTGCGGGGGTCGGCCAGCGCGGCGTCGAGCTCGAGCACGACGACGCGCGAGGAGTAGGGGCGCAGCACGGCGCGGGTGCCGGCGGCGGCGACCTCGTAGGTGTCGAGGACGGCGACGCGGACGGGTCCGTCGGCTCCCACGAGGCTGAGGTGGGCTCGGGTCGAGGTCTTCCTGGTCATGCGGTGGTTCTCCTGGTCCGTTGGCGGCGGTGGTGCCGGTCAGCGGAACTCGACGAGGCCGCATCCGCGGCATCGGTACTCGCTGACGGCGACGAGCTCCTCGTACTCCACCCCGGCGAGGGTCCAGTCGTGCGCCGCGACGCCGCTGCAGCGCACGCGGTCGTCCCGGCGGGGGGACGGCGCGGGGCGCAGGGGGGTCGTGGTCACGGGGACTCCGGTCTCGAGGTGGGTCTGGCTGTCGTGGCGGGCAGCACCCACCACTTTCCCCCTCAGCCGGGGTTCACTCCCACCCCTCGACCGGGTGAGGCGCGCCCGATGCGGCCCACCGGCTCCCGCGGCCGTCTCGAGGCCGTCTCGAGGCCGGCTCAGGGGGCCGTCGGGGGGTCCTCGTGGACGACGTCGATGCTCACCGTCGCCGCGGGCGAGCCGTCCCCGAGGACGAGCGCGTCGATGCGCCAGCGTCCGGGCTTGGCGGCGATGGTCTCCCACAGCAGGGCGAGGGTGACGAAGGCGCGGGGGCCGTCGGTGGGCAGCGTCCGCACCTCGAGGTCGCGGTACTGCAGGACGCCGTCGGGGCGGTGGAAGACCAGCCGCAGGGTCTCGACGACGTCGGGAGCGGCGTCGTCGTAGCCCAGGACGATGGGCTGGCCCCACGACGGCCCGGGGTCCTCTGGCGGCGCGCTGATGCCGCCGGCGAAGACGCCCTTGAGGTCGAGCATCCCGTCGTCGTCGACGCCGACCTGCTGGGCGAAGGCGATGTGGGTGATGCGCATGCCGCGAGCCTAGGAAGGCTCGCCAACCGCGAGCACGCCCCAGCGTAGGTGGCCGATCACCCGGCCCGGCCCCGGCGCGAGGTCCTCGGCGTGCTCCTCGAGCACCGCGAGCCCGGCGGCGCGGGCGAGCTCGACGGGGTCGCGGGTGAGGTGGCAGCCGTCGAAGAGCCGGCCCTGGAGCGGGTCGAGCCGCTCCTGCCAGGCCCGCGCCCGGGCCTGCGGCGAGCGGCCGTGCTCGAGCACGTGGACGCGTCCGCCGGGCCGCAGCGCCCGCCGCACCTCCCGCAGCGCGGCGACGGCGTCGGGGATGGTGCACAGCGAGAAGGTGCACAGGACGCTGTCGTAGGAGGCGTCGTCGACCTCGATGCGCTGGCCGTCGAGGCCGACGCGGCGCACCGGCAGGCGCGCCGCCTCCCGGCGTCGCTCCGAGCGACGCCAGGCCACCGGCGAGGGCTCCACGGCGTCGAGGGCGGTGACCGCGTCCGGGAGCATCGGGAGGTTCGGCCCGCTGCCGAAGCCGATCTCGAGCACCCGGCCCTCCAGGCCCCCGCAGACCTCGGCTCGCAGCTCCCGCACCCGGGCGCGGTCGAGGGCGACGTCCACCAGCCGTGGCACCACCTGCGCGGCCCACCAGCCTCGCGTCGTCGTCCCGGAGCCCGGGTCAGCGGTGCCGGCCATCGTCGTCCTCCACAGGATTGGTCAGGGGAAGTTGGGCGTCAGGGCCCCCACGCTCCCCTGACCTTCTAGAAGCTCCCCGGTCAGCCGGGGAGCTTCTGCACGGCACCGGGCCGGCACCCCACGAGGGAGCACCGGCCCGGAGCCGTGATGGAGCAGCCGATCAGGCCGGGAACGACCCGCCGGAGGCGGCGAGGTCGCGCAGCCACGGCGAGGGGCGGAACCGCTCGCCGTAGGCCTCGGCGAGCTCGTCGGCGCGGGCCACGAAGGCAGCCAGGCCGATGGTGCCGTCGGCGCCCTCGTATCCGGTCATGAACTGCGCGGCGCCGCCGGTCATGGGCGGGAAGCCGATGCCCATGATCGAGCCGATGTTGGCCGCGGCCGCGGAGGTGATGACGTCCTCCTCGAAGCACTTCGCGGTCTCGATCGCCTCGGCGAAGAGCATGCGGTCCTGCACGTCGGCGAAGGGCACCTGCTCCTCGGAGATCGGGAAGACCTCCGCGAGGCCGCTCCACACCGAGCCGCGCTTGCCGGCCTCGTCGTAGTCGAAGAAGCCCTTGCCCTTCAGGCGCGAGGGGCGCTCGATCTCGATCATCTTCTCGACGACCTTGATGCCGGGGTGCTCGTCGAACGGCGTGCCGTCGCGCTCGGCGGCGTCGCGGCTGGCCTTGGCGATCTTGGCCATGAGCTCCATGTTGAGCTCGTCGGTCAGCTGCAGCGGGCCGACGGGGTAGCCGGCCTGGGTGGCCGCGCGCTCGATGGAGTAGGGGCGGACGCCCTCGGCGACCATCGCCAGGCCCTCGTTGACCATCGTGCCGATGACGCGCGAGGTGTAGAAGCCACGGCTGTCGTTGACGACGATCGGGGTCTTCTTGATCTGCTGGACGACGTCGTAGGCCTTGGCGAGGGCGACGTCGGAGGTCTCCTTGCCGCGGATGATCTCGACCAGCGGCATCTTGTCGACCGGGGAGAAGAAGTGCAGGCCGATGAAGTCGGCCGGACGGTCGATGCCGCCGGCGAGCTCGGTGATCGGCAGCGTCGAGGTGTTCGAGCACAGCAGCGCGTCGGGGTTGACGTGCGGGGCGATCTCGGCGAACACCTTCTGCTTCAGCGACGGGTCCTCGAAGACGGCCTCGATGACCAGGTCGCAGCCGGCGAGGGCGGCGGGGTCGGACGTCGCGGTGATCCGGTCGAGCAGCTCGGCGGACTTCTCCTCGGTGAGCTTGCCGCGGCTGACGGCCTTGGCGTTGATCTTCGCCGAGTAGTCCTTGCCCTTGGCGGCGGCCTCGTCGGTGACGTCCTTGAGGACCACCTGCATGCCGGCGCGGGCGCAGGAGTAGGCGATGCCGGCGCCCATCATGCCGGCGCCGAGGACGCCGACCTTCTGCGCGCGGTAGGGCTCGATGCCCTGCGGGCGCAGCGAGCCGGAGTTGATGGCCTGCAGGTCGAAGAAGAACGCCTGGATCATGTTCTTCGAGCCCTGGTTGACGATGAGGCTCGTCAGGTACCGCGACTCGATGCGCGAGGCGGTGTCGAAGTCGCGGTTGGCGCCCTCGACGGCCGCGGACAGGATCGCGCGGGCGGCGGGGTAGAGCGCGCCCTTGGTCTGCTTGCGCAGCAGCGCCGGGAAGGCGGGCAGGAAGCCGGCCAGCGCGGGGCTCTTGGGCGAGCCGCCGGGCATCTTGTAGCCCTTGGCGTCCCACGGGTTCTGAGCGGCCTCGGGGTTGGCCTTGATCCACGCCTTGGCGGCGGGCACGAGCTCCTCGCGGGAGGCGACGAGCTCGTCGATGAGGCCCTTCTCCTTGGCCGCGGCGGGCTTGAAGCGGGTGCCGGTGAGCAGCACCTCCATGAGGCCGGTCTGCAGGCCGAGGAGGCGGACGATGCGGGTGACGCCGCCGCCGCCGGGCAGCAGGCCCAGCTGCGACTCCGGCAGGCCGATCTCGACCTTGGGGTCGTCGACGGCGATGCGGTGGTTGGTGGCCAGGCAGATCTCGAAGCCGCCGCCGAGGGCGGCGCCGTTGATCGCGGCGACGACGGGACGCGGGAAGCGCTCGAGGCGGCGCAGGGCGGCCTTGACGTCCTCGGCCATGGCGAAGACCGACGCGGCGTCGTCCTTCGTGGTGGTGACCATGCCCTTGAGGTCGCCGCCGGCGAAGAAGGTCTTCTTCGCCGAGGCGACGACGACGCCGGTGACGCTCTTCTCGTCCTCGGCCAGCTCGTCGTGGAGACGGTCGACGACGGCCTTCATCGAGGAGATGTAGAGGTCGTTCATGGTGTTCGCCGACTGGTTCGGGTCGTCGAGGGTGAGGGTGACGATGCCGTCGGCGTCCTTCTCGTAGCGCACGGCCGTCTGCTCGGTGGTGGTGCTCATCTGGGTCCTGTTCTGTGGAGATCCCGGCGGGCGCTGGGCGCCGTCGGCCGGAGTGGCGTGGGGGGCGGGGTGGTCGTCGTCGGAGCCCGGGTCACCGGGTCTCGACACGCTCGGTCGCGACCTCGTGCCTCGGTCGCGCTCGCTGCTCGACCACCGAGGAGCTGGTCTGGGCTCGTTCCTCGCTCAGACCAGCTCGACGATCGTGGCGATGCCCATGCCGCCACCGACGCAGAGCGTGGCCAGGCCGCGCTTGAGGTCGCGACGGGCGAGCTCGTCGACGAGGGTGCCGAGGATCATCGCGCCGGTGGCGCCCAGCGGGTGGCCCATGGCGATCGCGCCGCCGTTGACGTTGGTGATCTCGTGGCTGATGCCCATGTCGCGCATGAACCGCATGGCGACGGCGGCGAAGGCCTCGTTGATCTCGAACAGGTCGATGTCCTTGGTCTCCAGGCCGGCCTTGGCCAGCGCCTTGCGGGCGGCCGGGGCGGGACCGGTGAGCATGATGACCGGGTCGGCGCCCGAGACGGCCATCGAGACGATGCGCGCGCGGGGGGTCAGGCCGAGGTCGGTGCCGGCCTTCTCGCTGCCGATGGCCATGAGCGCGGCGCCGTCGACGATGCCCGAGGAGTTGCCGGCGTGGTGGACGTGGTTGATCTTCTCCAGCCAGTGGTACTTCTCCAGCGCGACGTCGTCGAAGCCGGCGTCGCGACCCAGGTCGGCGAAGGACGGCTTGAGGCCGGCCAGGCCCTCGGGGGAGGTGTCGGGGCGGATGGTCTCGTCGTGGTCGAGCACGGTGAGGCCGTTGACGTCCTTGACCGGGATGACGGCCTCGGAGAAGTAGCCGTTGGCCCACGCCTTGGCGGCGCGGTGGTGGGACTCCGCGGCGTAGGCGTCGACGTCGTCGCGGCTCCAGCCCTCGATGGTGGCGATGAGGTCGGCGCCGATGCCCTGCGGGACGAAGCCGGCCTTGAAGGCGGTGGCGGGGTCGGAGGCCCACGCGCCGCCGTCGGAGCCCATGGGCACGTTGCTCATCGACTCCACGCCGCCGGCGAGGATGAGGTCCTCCATGCCGCCGCGGATGCGGGCGGCGGCCTGGTTGACGGCCTCGAGGCCCGAGGCGCAGAAGCGGTTGAGCTGCACGCCCGCGACGGTGTCGGGGTAGCCGGCGGCCAGCGCGGCCGTCTTGGCGATGTCACCGCCCTGCTCGCCGATCGGCGAGACGACGCCGAGCACGACGTCGTCGACGGCGTTCGGGTCGAGGGAGGGGTTGCGGGTCTTGATCTCGTCGAGCAGGCCGACGACGAGGTCGACGGGCTTGACCTCGTGCAGCGAGCCCGCGGCCTTGCCCTTGCCGCGCGGCGTGCGGATGTGGTCGTACACGAATGCTTCTGCCATGACCGTCCTTGAGGAAGTGCGGGGTGTGTGGCTCGATTGTGACACTATTGGTGTCATGGTCAAGCAGCAGTCGCCGGATGAGACGCTCGAGCCCCGCGGGGCCGGCGGCGATCCGCGCCCCGGCTCCTCCGCGCCCGGCGCCCCCCTGCTGACCCTCGAGGAGCTCACCCAGCGCGTGGGCCTCAGCGTGCGCAACATCCGCTTCTACACGACCAAGGGCCTGGTGCCGCCGCCGATCCGCCGCGGCCGCAGCGGCTACTACTCCGCCGACCACGTGGCCCGCCTGGAGCTGGTCAAGGACCTCCAGGGCCACGGCTTCACGCTCTCGGCCATCGAGCGCTACCTCGCGGCGATCCCGTCGGACGCCGGCACCGAGGACATCGCACTGCACCGCACGATGCTCGCGCCCTGGCAGGCCGACACCACCCAGGAGATGAGCCGCGAGGAGCTCGACCGTCGCGCCGGACGCCCCCTCTCCGACTCCGACCTCGAGACCCTCACCGCGCTCGGCGTCGCGCTGCGCACCAAGCGGGGCCGCTACCAGGTCTCGACGACCCAGCTCACCGTCGGCCTGGGCCTGGTCGACCTCGGCTTCCCCACCGAGGCCGCCATCGCCGCCGCCGACGTCTACACCGCCCACGGCCGCCAGCTGGCCAAGGAGCTCAACGACCTCTTCCGCACCGTCGTCTGGCCGGCCTACAAGGAGGCCGGCGCGTCCCCGGAGACGATCCGCGAGATGGTCGAGCGCCTCAAGCCGCTCTCGATCGCCAGCCTCGTGGCGGCCTACGAGGCCGCCATGGACGAGACCCGTCGCGAGCGCATCGCGGCCCGGGCGCGCGACGGCCGCGCGTCCGGCTGATCCTCACCCGATCCGGCCGCTCCTGCGCCGACTCCCCCTTCGAGGGACGACACCCGCCCAGGCGTGACCTACCGTCGAGGTGTGAGCACCGACGACACCGCACGCCCCACTCCCGGCCGGGTGCTGGTCACCGGCGCCACCGGCTTCGTCGGGCGCCGCCTGGTGCCGGGCCTGCTCGAGGCCGGCCACGAGGTCCGGGCGATGACCCGACGCCCCTTCGACTACGACGGCCCCGCCGACGCCGTCTACGGCGACGTCGGCGAGCCCGACTCCCTGGCCGAGGCCCTGGCCGGCTGCGACGTCGCGATCTACCTCGTGCACGCCCTCGACGATCACGACTTCGAGCGCAAGGACGCCGACGCCGCCCGGGCCTTCGGGCAGGCCGCCTCCGACGCCGGCGTGCGCCAGATCGTCTACCTCGGCGGCCTCGGCTCCGACGACGACCACGACCTCAGCCCGCACCTGCGCTCACGGCGCGAGGTCGAGACGCTGCTCGCGCAGGCCGGCGTGCCGGTCACCGTGCTGCGTGCGGCCATCGTCGTCGGCGACGGCGGCATCTCCTGGGAGATGACCCGCCAGCTGGTCCACCACCTGCCGGCGATGGTCGTCCCACGGTGGGCGGCCACCCGCACCCAGCCGATCGCGATCGACGACGTCGTCCGCTACCTCGTAGGCGTGGTCGGCCACGACGACGCCCTGGGCCGCACCTTCGACATCGGCGGCGCCGACCAGCTCTCCTACCGCGGCATGCTGCAGGAGGCCGCGCAGGTGATGCGCGGACGCCGGATCCCGATCATCCAGCTGCCGGTGGGCACCCCGCTGCTCTCGCAGTACTGGATCAAGATGATCACCGGCGTCGACGTCGTCACCGCCGGCAACCTCATCGAGTCGATGCGCACCGAGGTCGTGCAGCGCGACACCTCGATCCGCCAGGTCGTCCCGGGCGAGCCGCTGTGCTACGCCGAGGCCGTGCGTCGCGCGCTCGCCGAGGCCGACTCCGCCGCCGTCCCCGCCTGAGCCGCTTCCGGTCCGCCGTGGCCGGCCGCTCCCCCGCCGTGCGCGGCTCGGTGGTCGGTCTGGGTCAGCCAGAGCAGCGCGGCCAGGCACGGCAGCACGATGACGCCGGCGATGAGCACGGCGATCAGCAGCGCTGCCTGCGTGGCCGACGCCCCCGCCGCCTCGCTGATCGTGGCGTGGCCGACCAGCAGCCAGGGGTACTGGCCGATGCCCCACCCGGAGAGCACCGCGAGCACCGCCACCACCGCGGGCACCCGCGCGAGCGAGGCCCGGTGCGTCAGCAGCAGCCCCATCGTCGCGACGCCCGCGGCCAGGGCGACGACGATGACCGGCAGCGCGCGGCCGGTGAGGCCGGCCCACAGCACGGGGGCGTCGTCGTGCAGCGGGATGAGTCCGGCCACCACCGCGACGCCGGTGACGCCGCCGACGACGAGGGTGCGGCGCCGCAGCCAGGCGCCGAGCTCGGCCTCCCCGCCACGCACGGCGTCGGCGGTGAGGAAGACGCCCGCGAGGAAGGCGCAGGTGCCGACCGCGACGACGCCGCCCACCAGGGAGGTCGGGTTGATCCAGGAGCCCAGACGGTCGCCGCGCTCGTCGAAGGGCACCCGGCCCGAGGCGATCGCGCCGGCCACGGTGCCGAGGAAGAACGGCGTCAGCACCGAGGAGAGCGCGAAGACCGCGCCGAAGAACCGCGCCTGACGCAGGTCGGCGGCGTGCTTGCGGAAGGCGAAGGCCGCACCCCGCAGGACGATGCCCAGCAGCGCGAGGAGCATCGGGATCATCAGGGTGTCCATGGCCGCGGCGAAGGCCCGCGGGAAGCCGGTCCACCACACGACCATCACGAAGATCAGCCACACGTGGTTGGCCTCCCACACCGGGCCGAGGCTGTGGTCGACGCGGGTGCGCAGCGCGGCCCCGCGGCGGGCGTCGCCGGCGGTGAGGTCGTAGAGTCCGGAGCCGAAGTCGGCGCCGCCGAAGACGGCGTAGGCCAGGACGCCGGTGAACAGGGCCGCAGCGACCAGCACGTCGGTGCCGATGCCGAGGATCATCGGCCCGCTCCGACCGGCTCGCGGTCGCCCTCGCCCGGGGTCGCGGGCTCGGGGCCGTAGGGCGAGGGCAGGTCCTCCTCGCCCGCGCGCCAGCGGCGGGCCATCGAGCGCAGCACGACCACGGCGCCGATCGTCATCGAGGCGTAGAGCACGACGCTGAAGCCGTAGAGCCACCACAGCCCGGGGTTGTCGCCGGCGGCCTCCGTGGTGCGCATGACGCCGTAGACGATCCAGGGCTGGCGACCGACCTCGGTGGCCACCCAGCCGGCCTCGAGGGCGACGACGGCCAGCACGCCGGAGAGCGCCATCAGCCGCAGGAACGGGCGGTGCAGCCGCTGGGCGGGGTCGAGCAGGTCGCGACGCCGCCAGCGCAGCAGCCAGTACCCGACGACGAGCGCGGCCAGCAGCGTCCCGATGCCGACCATCGACTGGAAGGCCAGGTGGGTGATGTTGACCGGCGGCCGGTCGGCGGCGGGGATCGTGTCGAGGCCCTGCACGGGCTTGGTGAAGGAGTTGCGGGCGATGATCGAGCCGAGCCCGGGGATGTCGATCGAGCCGCGCACCTTCCCGTCGACCAGGACGCCGCCCAGCCGCAGCGGGGAGGGGCTCTCCGTCTCGGTGGCCAGCTCGAAGGCCGCCAGCTTGGCCGGCTGGGTGCTCGCGACCCGCAGGCCGAGGACGTGGCCGACGAGGGGCTGGGCGAGGGCGGCGGCCGTGGCGAAGCCGAACCCGATGCCGAACCCGAGGCGGTGGTGCCGGTCGTGGCGGCCGCGCAGCATGCCGACGGCGTAGACCGAGGCCACCGCGAAGCCGACGACCATGAACGCCGCCACCCACATGTGCAGGAACTGCAGCCAGACCTGGTCGTTCAGGAAGGCCGCCCAGGGGTCGACGTCGACGACCTTCCCGTCGACGATCCGGAAGCCGGTGGGGTCGTTCATCCAGGCGTTCACCGAGAGCACGCAGAAGGTGCCGAAGACGCCGGCCGCGGCCATCGGCAGCAGCAGCAGCGCGTGCACCTTGGGGTTCAGTCGACCCCAGCCGTAGAGGTACATGCCCAGGAAGATCGCCTCGACGAAGAACGAGAGGCCCTCGAAGGCGAACGGCAGGCCGAGCACGTCGCCGAAGGTGCCCATGAGGCCGGGCCACAGCAGGCCGAGCTCGAAGCTGAGCACCGTGCCGGAGACGGCGCCGATGGCGAACAGGACGCCGGAGACCTTCGACCAGCGTCGGGCCAGCAGCATCGCGCCCTCGTCGCCGCGCCAGGCGCCGCGCCAGTGGGCCAGCAGGATCATCGAGGGGAAGGCGACGCCGAAGCAGGCCAGCACGATGTGCCAGCCCAGCGAAAGCGCCATCTGCTCGCGGGCCGGGAGGAGGCCCGCCGGATCGGAGGAGGCCGTGACCAGCGGCGCGAGCGCCGGATGCGTGACCAGCGCGTTCAGGTCGGGTAGGGAAGCCACGTCTTCGACGCTACGCCGGGGGACGCCCCGGAAGAACCTCTTGTGAACGTCTTCACAAGAGATTCGTGAAAATCTTCACAAGAGGCTCAGGAGAAGATCGCGGGCAGCAGGAAGAGCATCGACAGCGACCACGTCAGGTGCGTGATGATCGGCGCCAGGATGCCCCCGGACGCCCGCCGCTGCAGGCCTGCGACCAGACCCAGGAGCAGGGCCGCGAAGCTCAGCATCACGTTGCCGGTGGCCAGCGTCGCGATCGTGTACGCGACCGTCGTCCACAGCACGGGGTGGCGCGGGATGGCGGCGTAGGCCGCACCGCGGAAGAAGAGCTCCTCGGCGACGCCGTTGATCGCGGTGATGAGCACGAGGATCGGCAGCGAGCCGGCGTTGGCGAGGTCGAGGACGTTGGTGATCTGGTCCTCCAGCGGCTGGAGGAACGAGAGCCCCCGCACCAGCAGCGCGCCGGCGACGAAGACGGCCACCATCGCCGCGCCGAGCGCGAACGGCGGCAGCACCGGACGCTCGAGGCCGCCGGGCCGGTCGAGGTCGGCGATGCGTCCCAGGTGGAGCCGGCCCGACGTGAACGCGCCGGCGATCCAGACTCCGGCGAGCAGCAGCGTCGCGGGATAGAACCAGGCGCTGCCCGGCTCGATGCGCAGGGAGACCGCGAGGACGGCGCCACCGAGCACCAGGAAGCCGGCCGTCACCCACTGCCGCCGGCGCAGGCCGGCGGGGGTGTCGCGCTGGTCGCGCGGGACGACGTCCCACAGCGAGCGGCGCATCAGCGCGGAGAGGGTCCTCACGCGCCCGAGCCTAGGTGGCGACCCGTCGGGTCCGGGGAGGCGACCAGTGATCGATCCCGGACGCACGGACGGGCCGCCCCCAGGAGGGGCGGCCCGTCGCGAGGTCACTTCTTCAGGCCGTCCTTGATGTCCGTGACGGCGTCCTTGACCTTCTCGATGCCGTCCTTGATGGAGGCCTTGGCCTGGTCGCCCTTGCCCTCGGCCTCGAGCTGCTCGTTGCCGGTGGCCTTGCCAGCGGCCTCCTTGCCCTTGCCCGTCAGGTCCTCGGCCTTGTTCGAGATCTTGTCCGCGAAGCCCATTGCTTCCACCTCCATACGGGGCGGATCCGTGTGATCCGCCGACACCCTCAGCCTCGCCAGAGCCCGGGCCGCCCACACTCTCGAAGGGGTGGGCGACCCGGGCTCTCAGGCGATGCTCAGGCTGCTGTCGCAGGTCCTCAGGAGAAGGAGAGGACGCCGTCGTCGATCTTGTCCCGACGGATGGTGCGGATGTCGGTGAGGTAGTTCTGCTTCAGCGCCCACGGGGCGCGGTCGCCCTGGGAGGGCAGGCCGTCCAGCGCACGCTGGATGTAGCCCGAGGCGAGGTCCATGAACGGGCGCTCGCCGACGGACTCGTCACGCACGGGCACGACGACCTTCTTGCCGTGCTCGTCCATGTGGGTCAGCAGGCGGTTGACGTAGTCGGCGACGAGGTCGGCCTTCAGCGTCCACGAGGCGTTGGTGTAGCCGATCGTGTAGGCGAAGTTCGGCACGCCGCTGAGCATGAGCGCCTTGTAGGCCATCGTCGTGGACGGGTCGAGCTTCTCGCCGTCGATGGTCAGCCCGATGCCGCCGAAGAGCTTCAGCTTCAGGCCGGTGGCGGTGACGATGATGTCGGCGTCGAGGTGCTCGCCGGACTCCAGCACGATGCCGGTGGCGTCGAAGGCCTTGATCCGGCCGGTGACGACCGACGCGGTGCCAGCGCGCAGGGCGCGGAACAGGTCGGAGTTCGGCACGACGCACAGACGCTGGTCCCACGGGGCGTAGGGCGGCTGGAAGTTCTCGTCGTAGGAGACGCCCTCGGGCAGCTGGCGCTCGGTGAAGCGGCGCACGAACTTCGTCGCCTGCGCGGGGTAGCGGCGCGCGAGCTGGTAGCTGGCGACCAGGCGCATGACGTTGGTCCAGCGCACGATCGGGTACTTCACCTTGAACGGCAGGAAGTCCAGGCGCTTGGAGAGCTCGTCCTCGCCGGGCTGCGGGAGGATGTAGGTGGGGGTGCGCTGGAGCATCGTGATGTGCTCGGTCGTGCCGGCCATCGACGGCAGGAGGGTGATCGCGGTGGCGCCCGAGCCGATCACGACGACCTTCTTGCCGGTGTAGTCGAGGTCCTCGGGCCAGAACTGCGGGTGCACGATCTGGCCCTGGAAGGCCTCCTCGTCCGGGAACTGCGGACGGTGGCCCTCGTCGTAGTCGTAGTAGCCGGTGGTGCCCCACAGGAAGCTGCAGGTGAGCTCACGCGACTCGCCCTCGACGTCGACCGTGACCGTCCAGCGCGCGCTGGCGGAGTCCCACTCGGCGCCGGTGACCTTGTGGCGGTAGCGGATGAGCCGGTCGACGCCGTGCTCCTCCGCGACCGTGCGCAGGTAGTCGAGGATCAGCGCGCCGTCGGCGAGCGAGGTGTGGCTGGGCCAGGGGCGCCAGCGGTATCCGAAGGTGAACATGTCGGAGTCGGACCGGATGCCGGGGTAGCGGAACAGGTCCCAGGTGCCGCCGCTGGCCTCGCGGGCCTCGAGCACGGCCAGCGTGCGCTCGGGGTGGGCGGACTTCAGCTGGCAGGCGGCGCCGATGCCGGAGAGGCCGGCGCCGACGATCAGCACGTCGACGTGCTGGGGCTCAGTGGTGGGCATGACCCGAGCGTACGCTTATTGACAGATATTCAGCAAGGGGGGTGTGGTGGGGGTCACCTGGCTGCGCCGCGGCCCCAATTACCCGGCTGACCGGGTAACTGACTCCCGTGCGGCGTGTCTCGCAGGTCCGGCGGCTCCAGAACCTGCGAGACACGTCAGACGGGAGCTCAGGCCTGCACGGCGACGCCCCGCGCGAGCAGGTCGTCGACGTCGCCGATCCCCCAGGCCTCGAGGGCTTCGCGGGTGTGCTCGCCCGCGGCCTTGCTCGGCGGCGTCGTGATGGTCGCCGTCGTGCGCGAGAAGCGGGGCGCCGGCTGCGGCTGCACCATCCCGTGGGCCTCGACGAAGGTCTCGCGGGCCACGAGGTGCGGGTGCTGCACGGCCTCGCTGATCGGGACGATGCCGGCCACGCACGCGTCGGTGCCCTCGAAGATCTCGATCCACTCCGCCTGCGTCTTCGAGGCGAAGGTCTCGGCGAACACCGCACGCATCTCGTCGTACCGGTCGAGGTCGGCCTGCCCGGGGCAGGTGTCCTTGACGCCGAGGATCGTCACCAGGGCGTCGAAGAACTGCCCCTCCAGCGCCCCCACCGACATGTGCTTGCCGTCGGAGGTCTCGTAGATGTCGTAGAACGGGACGCCGCCGTCGAGGAGGTTGGCCGCCCGCTCCTCGCGGTAGCCGCCGCTGGCCGCGAAGGCGTTGGTCATCGCGTTGAGGTGGGCGGTGCCGTCGACGATGGCGGCGTCCACGACCTGGCCCTGGCCGCTGACCTTCGCCTCCAGCAGGGCGGCGAGGATGCCGATGACGAGGTAGGTGGAGCCGCCGCCGAAGTCGCCGACGAGGTTCGTCGGGAAGTGCGGTCGGCTCTTGTCCTGGCCCAGCCCGAAGAGCGCGCCGGTGATGGCGATGTAGTTCATGTCGTGGCCGGCCGCCTGCGCCAGCGGACCGTCCTGACCCCAGCCGGTCATCCGGCCGTAGACCAGCCGCGGGTTGACCGCGTGGCAGTCCTCGGGGCCGATGCCCAGCCGCTCGCACACGCCCGGCCGCATGCCCTCGACGAGCACGTCGGCGTCCTTGACCAGCTCGAGCACGACCTTCGCCGCCTCGGGGTCCTTGAGGTTCAGGGCGACGCTCGGCCGGCCGCGGTTGAGCAGCATCGTCGCCCCGCCGGCCAGCATCTGCCCGCCCGGCCGCTCGACGCGGATCACGTCCGCGCCGAGGTCGGCGAGGATCATGCACGCGTGCGGACCGGGACCGATGCCCGCGATCTCGACGACCTTCAGGCCCCGCAGCGGCCCCGTTCCCTGTCCCAGCTCGATGGTCATGTCGCGATCATGACAGAACTACTGTCACAGTGGGACTGGCGCCCAGTTTCATCGGTCAGCCGACGAAACTGGCGGTTGACCGATGAAGCTTCACCGTGCAGGCGCAAGCTTCATCGGTCAACCGATGAAACTTGCCGGCCTCACTCCCCCAGCACCCGCCGCAGAAAACCGCGAGTGCGCTCCTCACGGGGAGCGGTGAAGACCTGCGACGGGGGGCCCGACTCGAGGATGCGGCCCTCGTGGAGGAAGCAGACGGTGGTGGCGACGTCGCGGGCGAAGGCCATCTCGTGAGTGGCCAGCACCATGGTGGTGCCGCCGGCGGCGAGCTCGCGCACGGCGTCGAGGACGTCGCCGACCCGCTCGGGATCGAGGGCGGCGGTGATCTCGTCGAGCAGCAGGAGGTCTGGCCTGGTGCACAGCGCCCGGACGAGGGCCGCGCGCTGCTGCTGGCCGCCGGAGAGGCGATCGGGGTGCTTGTCGGCGTGCTCGGCCAGGCCGAAGCGGTCGAGCAGGTCGCGCGCCCGGTCGCGGGCCTCACGGCGCGAGAGGCCGTGGACGTGGCGGGGCGCGAGGGTGCAGTTCTCCAGCACGGTGAGGTGCGGGAAGAGGTTGTAGGCCTGGAAGACCATGCCGACGCGACGTCGCACCTCGCGCGGGTCGACCAGGGGGTCGGAGATCTCCCGGCCCTCGAGCGCGATGGTGCCGTCGTCGATCGGCTCGAGGAGGTTGAGGCAGCGCAGCAGCGTCGACTTGCCCGAGCCCGAGGAGCCGATGAGGCACACGACGTCACCGCGGGCGACGTCGAGGTCGACGTCGGCGAGCACCACGCGCTCGCCGTAGGCCTTGCGCAGGCCGCGGACCTGCAGCAGCGGGGCGCTCACAGGACGCCCGCCAGCTCGCGGCGTCGCGCCCGGGCGGTCAGCCAGTCGGTGAGCCGCGCGGTGGGCACCGTGAGCGCGATGAAGAAGCCGGCGACGACGACGTAGGCGGTGTAGTTGAACTGGTAGTTGCCGTAGTCCTGGGCGTAGAAGACGGCCTCCAGGACGCCGAGCACCGACACCAGCGCCGTGTCCTTCTGCAGGGAGACGAAGTCGTTGAGCAGCGGCGGGATCACCCGGCGCACCGCCTGCGGGACGACGACCAGCCGCAGCGTCTGCGCCCGCGAGAGGCCGAGCGCCTCGGCGCTGGCGACCTGCGAGGGGTGCACCGACTCGATGCCCGAGCGGTAGACCTCGGCGACGTAGGCGCCGTAGGACAGCACGAGCGCGACGCCGGCCCACACCGTCCGACTGCTCGTCAGCCCTGCCAGCTGCAGGGCCGGGACGCCGAAGCCGAGGATGAGCACGAGCAGCACCGTCGGGATGCCGCGGAAGACGTCGGTGTAGACGACGGCGATGATCCGCGCCGGGGCGAGCAGCGGGGAGCGGGAGACCCGCGTCAGCGCCACCAGCAGCCCGAGGGCGAGGATCGCGACCTCGCAGATCAGGAACAGCCGGACGTTGAGCCAGAAGTGGCTGGCGATGCCCGGGAAGGAGTCGCGGGCGTGGCCGCCGTCGAGGAAGAGCCGCTGCACCGCGGGCCACCCCGGGCTGGTGACGACGGCGAGCACGAGCCCGCCGATCACCAGCACCGAGGCGGTGGTCGCGATGGAGAGCGAGCGCCGACGCTGACGGGCGCGGATCGCCCGGCGCTCGAGCTCGCGGTCGCTGGGGCGCCAGGCGTCGGGGGCGATGCTCACTTCAGGACGGGCACGTCGACGACGTCGGAGAGCCACTGCTGCTCCAGCTTCGCCAGGGTGCCGTCCTTCTCGAGCTCGTCGAGGGCGAGATCGACGCACGGGGTGAGCGCGCTGCCCTTGGCCAGCAGCAGGCCGAACTGCTCCTGCTCGCCGGTCTCGGGCTGGAACTGGCCGACGATGGTGCTCTTCGGGATCTCGACGGCGGTGATGTAGAAGGCCGTCGGCAGGTCGGCGAGGATCGCGTCGACCTGGTCGTTGAGCAGCGCCTGCTTGGCGGCGTTGGTGTCCTGGAAGACCGACGGGTCGGTGGTGGGCTTGATGCCGTCGCGGATCGCGGTGAGCGAGGTCGTGCCGGTCTGCGCGCCCAGGCGCAGGCCCTTGAGGTCGGCGAGGCTGGTGATCGAGGCGGCCTTGCTGCCCTTGAGCGCGATGACGGCCTGCGCCGCGGAGTAGTAGCCCTTCGAGAAGTCGACGGCCTTCTCCCGCTCGGGGGTGATCGAGATCTGGTTGATGTCGAAGTCGAAGGACTTCGGGCCGGGCGCGTAGGAGGTGTTGAAGCGCACCGTGGTCCAGTCGACGGCGTCTCGGGCGAACCCGAGGCGGTCGGCGACGGCGTAGGCGACGGCCGACTCGTAGCCCTTGCCGTTGGTGGGGTCGTCGTCGGAGAACCACGGGTCGTAGGCCGGGCTGTCGGTGCCGATCGTCAGGCGGCCGGACTTCGTGAGGTCGACCTTCGAGACGCACTGCTGGGCGGTCTCGCCGGCCGAGGCGGACGCCTTCGGCTCTGAGGCGGTCTCGTCGGCGGTGGAGGCGCAGCCCGCGAGGCTGGCGGCGAGGAGGAGGGCGGCCAGCGTGCCGGTGCTGGCGGGGCGGAGGAGGGCGCGCATGGGCCGAATCCTAGGGCTCGACTCATATTTCGCGGGCGGGAACCCCGGTCGGTGGCTCTGGAAGCTTCGGCGGCTGGCCGCCGAACCTTGCGGTGGGCGTTCGAAGGTTCGAACGCCAACCGTGGGTTTCAGCGGTTGGCCGCCGAAGCCCTCACCCCTCTTGCAACTAGTTGCACACCCATGTCACCCTGGCCCCATGCCGCTGGACCACGCCCTGCTCGTCGCGCTCGCCGAGCAGCCGGCGTCGGGGCTGGAGCTGGCGAAGCGGTTCAGCCGATCGATCGGGTTCTTCTGGTCGGCCACGCACCAGCAGATCTACCGGACGCTGGCGCGCATGGACGACGACGGCTGGCTCGCCTCGCACACCGTCGAGCAGCAGGGCAGGCCGGCGAAGAAGGTCTACGAGGTCGCACCGGAGGGGCATCGCGCCCTGGCGGCGTGGCTGGCCGAGCCCACCGAGCCCCACCCCCTGCGCTCGGACCTGGCGGTGAAGATGCGCGGCGCCAGCTTCGGCGACCGCGCGCAGGTGCTCGACGTCGTCCGCGCGGCGCTCGCCGACCACCAGACCCGCCTGACGCACTACCGACACCTGATGACCCGCGACTACCCCGATCCCACGACCCTCGCCGGCCTCGAACGCGACCAGCACCTCGTGCTCCGCGGCGGCATCCTCATGGAGGAGACCTGGGTCGCCTGGCTCACCGAGTACCTGGAGGCCCACGCATGACCACCGAGAACCCCGGCCGCACGTCCGACGCGCCGTCGCCGTACCCGCACCTGCTCGAGCCGCTGACGCTCGGCGGCCTCACGCTGCGCAACCGCGCGGTCATGGGCTCGATGCACACCGGCCTCGACGACCACCCCTGGGACCGCGCGAAGGTGGCGGCCTACTTCGCCGAGCGCGCCAAGGGCGGCGTCGGCCTCGTGATCACCGGCGGCCACGCGCCGACGCGACGCGGCTGGCTGCTGCCCTTCGGCGCTGAGATGCGCACCCGGCTGCACGCCGCCCGCCATCGCGACACGACCGAGGCCGTGCACGCCGAGGGCGGGGCGATCGCGCTGCAGATCCTTCACGCCGGCCGCTACGCCTACCACCCGCTCAGCGCCGGCGCCTCGACGCGCAAGTCGCCGATCACCCCGTTCAAGCCGCGTCGCATGAGCGCGAAGGAGGTCGACGAGACCGCCACCGCCTTCGCCCGCTCGGTGGCGCTGGCCCGCTCGGCCGGCTACGACGCGGTCGAGATCATGGGCTCGGAGGGCTACTTCATCAACCAGATGCTCGCCGCGCGCACCAACGACCGCACCGACGCCTGGGGCGGCAGCGCCGAGCGTCGGATGCGCTTCCCGCTGGAGATCGTGCGCCGCGCCCGCGAGCTCGTCCCGGCGGACTTCCCGATCATCTACCGCATCTCGCTCATCGACCTCGTCGAGGACGGCCAGACGTGGGAGGAGACCCTCGCCCTCGCCCACGGCCTGCAGGACGCCGGCGTCACCGTGCTCAACACCGGCATCGGCTGGCACGAGTCGCGGGTGCCGACGATCATCACCCAGGTGCCGCGCGGCGCCTGGCGCTCGCTGACGGCCCGCCTCAAGGCCGAGGTCGAGGTGCCGGTGTGCGCCTCGAACCGCATCAACACCCCCGAGCTGGCCGAGGAGATCCTCGCCGCCGGCGAGGCCGACCTCGTCTCGATGGCGCGTCCGCTCCTGGCCGACCCCGAGTTCGTGCGCAAGGCCGCCGAGGGCCGTGCCGACGAGATCAACACCTGCATCGCCTGCAACCAGGCCTGCCTCGACCACGCCTTCGCCGGCAAGAAGGTCTCCTGCCTGGTCAACCCGCGCGCGGGCCGCGAGACCACGCTGGTGCTCTCCCCCACCCGTCGACGCCGCAGCGTCGCCGTCGTGGGCGCGGGTCCCGCCGGCCTGGCCACCGCCGTCAGCGCCGCCGAGCGCGGCCACGCGGTGACCCTCTTCGAGGCCCAGGAGCACCTCGGCGGCCAGTTCCGCCTCGCGATGGCCGTGCCCGGCAAGGAGGACTTCGCCGAGACGCTGCGCTACTTCACCCGCCGCCTCGAGGTGCTCGGCGTCGACGTCCGGCTCTCGACCCGGGTGGAGGCCGGTGACCTCGGCGGCTTCGACGACGTCGTCGTCGCCACCGGCGTCGAGCCGCGCATCCCGGCCCTCGAGGGCGTCGACCACCCCAGCGTCGTCAGCTACGCCGACGTGCTCTCGGGGCGGGTCGTGCCCGGACGGCGCGTGGCCGTCGTCGGCGCCGGCGGCATCGGCGTCGACGTCAGCCACTGGCTGACCCACCAGGACGGCGAGACCGACGAGGACTGGCGCGCCCACTGGGGCGTCGGCGACCCCGCGCTCGACCGAGGCGGGCTCACCGAGCCCAAGCCGCGCACGCCCGCGCGCGAGGTGACGCTGCTGCAGCGCAAGGCCTCGATGATCGGCAAGGACCTCGGCAAGACCTCCGGCTGGGCGCACCGCGCGGTGCTCAAGCAGGCCGGCGTCACCCAGGTCACCGGCGTCGGCTACGACCGCGTCGACGACGAGGGCCTGCACTACACCCGCGACGGCGTCGCGCACGTGCTGCCGGTCGACCACGTGGTGCTGTGCGCCGGCCAGGAGTCGGTGCGCAGCCTCTTCGACGCGCTCGCCGAGCAGGAGGACGCGCCCGCCGTGCACCTCATCGGGGGCGCGGACCTGGCCGCCGAGCTCGACGCCAAGCGCGCGATCGAGCAGGGCACCCGGGTGGCCGCCGCGCTCTGAGCGACAGGCCCCTCACGCGCCCGATGCGCGTGCTGGTGTGTGGTGCTCCGGCGTCAGGACGACGGGGCGTTCACCCACGACGACAGCGTGGGGTACTGCGGGTCGGCCCGCTTGGTGCTGCCGGCGGTGAGGGCGTCGTCGGCGCCGATGCGCTGCTTGCCCGCGCGGGCGGGGAGGAGCGCCACGGTGGAGACGCCGACCCGCACGCGGTAGGTCGAGCCCAGGCACCGGCGCGGGACGGTGGCGATCATGCCGGCGTCGGTGCGGACGATCGAGAGGCCCGCGCAGTCGACGGCCGTGCTGCCGCGGCTGAAGGTGGTGGAGGTCTGGCCGCCGCTGGAGAAGCGCTCGGCGCGGTAGGTGACTCCGTTGGACGTGACGATGCGCGCCGACCACAGGTTCGCCGGGCCGCGCAGGCCGGTGGCGACCTTCAGCGCGGTCGCGCCGTGCGTGATCGTGAGGCCGCCGAGGTCGCCGTTGCGCAGCGTCGGGGAGATGCCGGCGTCGCGAGCGCCGCCGCCGGAGGTCTCCTCGTAGACGCGGACGTCCTGGGTGCGGTCGGAGTGGCGGTAGGTGGCGGCCTGGGCCGCGGGTGCGAGCCCGGCGGCGAGGGCGAGGGCGACGCCGGCGGCCGCGGTGACGCGGAGGCCGGTGCTGGTCCGAGAGATCATGGTGGCGAGCCTGCCCCCGGGCGGGGCCCCGAAACGCGACGGCGCGCCCCGGGGCTCCTGGGCGCGCCGCGTGTCTGGGTCAGGCGGGTGGACGGTGGCGATCAGCTGCCGATGATCCAGCCGCTGACGAGGGGCCGACCGGGGCTGGCGCCCTCATCGCGGCGCGCGTCGTCGCGACCGCGCGTGTAGACGTCGTCGGACCCGCCGGGGAGCAGCGTCTCGAGGCCGGCGCCGATCCGCACCCGGTACGGGGTGCCGAGGCAGACGCGCGGCACGAAGCCGACGATGCCGCTGCTGGTCGGGACGGCGCGGATGCCCTCGCAGGAGGCGACGCGGCCGTTGCGACGCAGCTCGATGGTGGTGCCGGAGTCGCGCACGATGCGACGCAGGTCGTAGACGTTGGTGCCGCGGGAGGTGAGGATCCGCGCCTGCCAGGTGTAGGACAGCGACGGGAGGGCCCGCAGCCCGGTGGCGACCTTCACGCCGTCGCGGGTGTGCTGCGCCGTGAGGGAGGTGATGTCGCCCTGGCGGACGCCGGACTTGCGGCCGCCTTCGGTGACGGGGCCGCCGCCGACGTTCTGCGTGGTGACGCGGACGTCGCCGGTGGCGTCGGTGTGACGGTAGGTCGCGGCCTGCGCGGCCGGGACGAGGGAGACGAGGAGGGCGGCTGCGA